>JBKGHK010001119.1:0-2427 GCA_046520375.1 Pyxidicoccus sp. 3LFB2 | reverse complement strand
GCCGGCCGCCGTCACTCCGAGCTGGAAGGCCTCATCGGCTTCTTCGTCAACACCCTCGTGTTGCGCTCACGCATCGACTCGCGTGCGTCCTTCCGCCAGCTGCTGGCCCAGGTGCGCACCTCCACCCTCGCCGCGTACGAGCACCAGGACGTCCCCTTCGAAAAGCTCGTCGAGGAGCTGCAACCCCAGCGCAGCCTCAGCCACTCGCCGCTCTTCCAGGTGATGCTCGCGCTGCACAACACCCCCAACCAGGGGATGGATGCCGCGTCCTCGGACTCCGCCACCCTGAAGCTGCGGTCTGTCGAACCGGAGCTGAAGAGCACCAAGTTCGATCTGGATCTGTTGCTGGCCCCGTCACCCGACGGCTTCGTGGGCGTGCTGAGCTACCGCACCGACCTGTTCGACTCCGGCACCGTGCAGCGACTGGTGGGTCACCTGCAGACCCTGCTGGAGCACGCGGTGTCCTCCCCGGACACGGCCCTGCACCAGCTCCAGCTGATGGCCCCGGACGAGCGCCAGCAGCTGCTGGTGGAGTGGAACGACACGCACCACGAGGTGCCCTGGAGCGGCTGCTTCCACGAGCGCTTCGAGGAGCAGGCCTCGCGCACCCCTCGGGCCCTGGCCGCACTCGACGGCGCCTCGCAGCTGAGCTTCGACCAGCTCAACCGTCGTGCCAACCAGCTCGCCCATGCCCTGCGCCAGCGCGGCGTCGGACCCGAGGTGCCTGTCGCGCTCTGCCTGGAGCGCGGCGTGGACCAGCTGGTGGCCGTGCTGGGCGTGCTCAAGGCGGGCGGCGCCTACGTTCCCCTGGACCCTTCCTATCCGCGCCAGCGGCTGGCGTTCATGCTGGAGGACTGCAAGGCCCCCATCGTCCTCACCCAGCGCCACCTGACGCCGGGGCTGGAAGACGCCTCCGCGCAGGCCCTGTGCCTGGATGACGCGCGCGTGCAGGAGTCGCTCGCCCGTGAGTCCGAGGCCAACCCGCCTCGCGTCTCCGAGCCGCGCCACCTGGCCTACGTCATCTACACCTCCGGCTCCACCGGCCGCCCCAAGGGCGTCATGGTCCAGCACGCCTCGGTGATGAACCTGCGCGCCGCGCTGGCCGCCACCGCGCTGGGTGGCACCCGGGGACCGCTGCGCGTCAGCCTCAATGCGCCGCTGGCCTTCGACGCCTCCGTCAAGCAGCTCATCCAGCTCTGTGACGGCCACGCGCTGTGCGTGGTGCCCCAGGACACCCGCCAGGACGTCGCCCGGCTCAGCGCCTGGGTGGAGGCGCATTCCATCGACGTGCTGGACTGCTCGCCCTCGCACCTGCGGCTGCTCCTGGACGAGGGGCTGGGCGCGACTCAGCGGCCCCTTCGTGTCCTGGTCGGCGGCGAAGCGGTGGACGAGGTGCTGTGGGCCCGACTGGCCACCCACCCCTTCATCGAGACCTACAACGTCTACGGCCCCACCGAGTGCACGGTGGACTCCACCGCGCAGGCGGTGCGCGGCGTGGCCCGGCCCACCCTGGGCGGCCCGCTGGCCAACGTGCAGGTGTATGTGCTGGATGAGCACCTGCAGCCGGTCCCCGCGGGTGTCCCCGGCGAGCTGTTCATCGCCGGTGCGGGCCTGGCGCGCGGCTACCTGGGCCGGCCGGAGCTCTCCGCGGAGCGCTTCCTGCCGAATCCCTTCAGCACCACGCCCGGAGAGCGCCTCTACCGCACCGGCGACAAGGTGCGCTGGCTGGCCGGCGGAGCGCTGGACTACCTGGGCCGTGTCGACTTCCAGGTGAAGCTGCGCGGCTTCCGCCTGGAGCTGGGCGAAATCGAGTCCAGCCTGGAGCAGCTGCCCGGGGTCCGGCGTGCCGTGGTGCTGGTGCGCGAGGACTCGCCGGGAGACAAGCGGCTGGCCGCCTACGTGGTGCTGGCCGAGGGCGAAGCGCCCGTGACGGTCAGTGCCTTGCGGACCGCGCTCAAGGAGCGGCTGCCGGAGTACATGGTGCCCTCGGCCTTCCTCTTCCTGGAGGCCCTGCCGCTGACCACCAACGGCAAGGTGGACCGCAAGGCCCTTCCGGCGCTGGACTCCGCCGCCTCCACCTCCGAGTACGTCGCCCCTCGCACGTCCACCGAGCAGCGCCTGGCCTCCCTCTGGTCCGAGGTGCTGGCCGTGCCGCGCGTGGGCGCCACTGACGACTTCTTCGCCCTGGGCGGCCACTCGCTGCTGGCGACCCAGCTCGTCTCCCGCGTGCGCTCAGCCTTCGACGTGGAGCTGCCGCTTCGCGCCCTCTTCGAGGACTCCTCGCTGGAGTCCTTTGCCCTGCGTCTGGAGGCCGCGCTTCGCTCGAACTCCGCCCACCGAGCGCCCCCCGTGGTGCCCGTGCCGCGTACCGGCGCGCTGCCGCTGTCCTTCGCCCAGCAGCGCCTGTGGTTCCTGGACCAGCTCGAG
>JBKGHK010001118.1:0-2433 GCA_046520375.1 Pyxidicoccus sp. 3LFB2 | reverse complement strand
CCGGTGCCCCAGCCGGAGCTGCTGCTGCGCACCCCCCGGGGCGAGCTCATCCGCCGCGAGCGCGTGGCCACCGGGGCCATGGCGGAGCTGGGCCCGCTGGCCGCGGGCGACTACGTGCTGGAGGGCCACGCGGAGGGCTTCCGCGACGCACAGCTGCCGGCGAAGGTGGTGCAGGGCGAGACGACGCTGGAGCTGGAGCTGGAGCGCGCCACGCTCATCAGCGGCCAGGTGCTGGACGAATATGGCCGGCCCGCGCCGCGCATCTCCGTGCTGGTGCAGCCCACGGGCGAGACGGTGCTGGCGGACGAGGACGGCCGCTTCGCGGCGCAGGTGCCCACCGCGGGCCTGTACGAGCTGCATGCGCACCACTCGGAGTGGGGCGGCGGGCAGGTGAAGGTGACGGCGCCGGCCAGCGGTGTGCAGCTGTCGCTGGAGCCTCGCGCGGCGCTGGAGGTGACGGTGTCGTCCGAGGGCCGCCGGGTGGAGGGCGCGGACGCGGTGCTGTGGGTGGAGCAGGAGGGCATCTTCCGGAGCGACCGCGCCTCGGGCTCGGATGGCGTGGTGCCCATGCGCGGCATGCCCGCGGGGACGTACTGGATGGTGGCCTCGCATCCGGACTACCTGCCCTCGGACCGCCGGCAGGTGACGCTGGAGGACGGGCAGACGCTGAAGCTCGAAGCGGAGCTGAAGCCCGGAGCGCCGCTGAAGGGCGAGGTGGTGGACGGGCAGGGGGCTCCGGTGGCGGGCGCCACGCTGGTGGTGGTGCCTCGCGGCGCCGAGCCGGTGCAGAGCGACGCGCGCGGCCACTTCGAGTTCCGCTCGCTGCGGCCGGACCGGGGCTACCGCCTGGAGGCGAAGCACACGGGCTATGACCAGGTGGAGCGCGCGGAGGGCAAGGCGGGTGGCCCTCCGGTGAAGGTGGTGCTCAAGCGCCGTGACATCTTCCGGGGCCGCGTCGTGGGCAACGACGGCGCGCCCGTGCGCCGCTTCCGCGTGGACGAGCACGAGGTGAACAGCCCGGACGGCCGCTTCGAGCTGCCGCTGGCCACCGCGGGCGAGCGCATCATCGCCGCGGTGGATGCGCAGGGCTATGAGCCGACGATGGTGGACCGGCCGGCGGCTCCGGACCTGGGAGACCTGGTGCTGGAGAAGCTGCCCAGCATCTCCGGCAAGGTGAAGGACGCGGGTGGCGCGCCGGTGGCGGACGCGGTGGTGACGTGTGACGTCTGCGACGAGTCCGTGATGTCGGGCCCGGACGGCACCTTCACGCTGGCCAGTCCGCCGTACGTGCCGCGCTTCACCGTGTCCGCGCGCAAGGGCCGGCTGAGCGGGACGCAGCCCATGGAGCGCGGGGGACGCGGCCCGGTGGAGCTGACGCTGCGGCAGGCGACGCGGCTGAGCGGCCGGGTGTACTCGCCGGATGGGAGCCCCGCGGCGGGAGTCGAAGTGGAGGCGGTGAATGGCGACCGCAGCGAGCCGCTCACCATCGTCACCGGGCCGGACGGCGGCTACAGCGTCGAGGTGTCTCCGGGCAACTACCGCTTCATGCTGGGCCCCGGCCGTGAGTTCTCCGGAGAGACGGGCCTGGTCGTCCAGGTCGGCGGCGCGGAGATGCACCTGGACCTGGGGCCCGCGCCGGGCACCGCGTCCCTCACCGTGCAGCTCAAGCCCGAGCGCGGCAAGGCGCTGTGGCTGGTTGCGGGCGAGGTGGGCAGCGTGGGCAACCCGCCGGCCACGGCGTTGATGCGCTCGCGCTGGGCGCAGATGGTGTACCAGCCGCGAAGCGAGCAGGTGGTGTTCACCGGGCTTTCGCCGGGGCGCTACACGCTGGTGTGGAGCCACTTCCACGTGGAGACACCGGGAGGCCCGGAGCTGCGCGTGGTGGACGTTCCCGCGAGTCGCGAGGTGGCTCTGGGCCGTTGAGGCGGTCGCCCCGCCGTGCGGCCCGGGTTGCGAGCCGGCGGGCGTGCGCATTAGGAAGCCGCATGGACGTGACGGCACTGAAGGGCCGGCGGGTGGTCGTCGGTGTGGGCGGCGGCATCGCGGCATACAAGGCATGCGAGCTGGTGCGCGAGCTGGGACGGGCCGGGGCCGAGGTGCGGGTGGCCATGACGGAGGCCGCGCGGCAGTTCGTCACCCCGCTCACCTTCCAGGCGCTCAGCGGCCACCCGGTGCTCACGGACTACTTCGACCCGGCGCAGGAGGGGAACTTCGGCCACCTGGACCTGGCGCGCTGGGCGGAGGCCTTCGTGGTGGCCCCCGCCACGGCGGACCTGCTGGCCCCGGCTGCGCGCGGGCATGGCGAACGACGCGGTGACGACGTCGCTGCTCGCCTTCCGGGGGCCGGTGGTGCTGGCCCCGGCGGATGAACGTGGCCATGTGGGACACCCGCTGACAGCAGGAGAACGTGGCGGCGCTGCTGGCGCACCCGCG
>JBKGHK010001117.1:0-2455 GCA_046520375.1 Pyxidicoccus sp. 3LFB2 | reverse complement strand
CCCCACGCGAAGGCTCAGGTCCCCGACGCGCGAGCACGCCTTCCCCACGCGAAGACTCAGGTCCCCGACGCGCGGGCACGCCTTTCCCAGGCGAAGACTCAGGTCCCCGACGCGCGGGCACTCCTTCCGTGGCAAAGGCCGAGGCTCCCGAGGCGCCGACACGCCTTCCCGAAGCGGGCGACGTGTCGTCACCCGCGACACCTGGCAGGCTCGCGGCGGCCCCAGCGACCGCGGTGAAGGAGTCGCCAGTAACCGGCGCGCGCCTTGGGGGCGAAGCAGACGAAGGACTCCAGCGGCGGTCGAGGGCTTCAGTGGCCAACTCGCGCCCGGCAGGTGAAGCGGCGCAAGCTTCGCTGAGGCACGTGCTGTGCCGGCAGCGCTGGCCGCATTCCAGGCTCGCGCCCCAACGTTGCCCCCGGCAGCCCCGACTTGCGCCCGTGTGGGGCGGTCCAGAAGGAGGCCGAGAAGTCCAAGTGCCCGCGCCCCAAAGGAGGCCGAGAAGTCCAAGTGGCCGCGCCCCAGCGGAAAAACCGAAGGTGTCGGCCCAGAGCGGCGAACGGCGGGTCAGAACACGCTGCGCACCAGGCCCCCGTCGATGCGCAGGGCGGCCCCATTGATGGCGGAGGCGCGCGGGCTGCTCACGTAGGTGACGAAGTCGGCAACCTCCCTCGGGTCGATGAGGCGCTCGATGAGCGAGGTGGGCCGGTTCTCCCGCATGAAGCGCTGCTCCGCTTCGGCCAGGGGCACGCCGGGGAAGACGTCCTGGACGAGCTTCGCGACGCCTTCGGTCCGCGTGGAGCCCGGCATGATGGTGTTGACGGTGACGGCCGTGCCCTTGGTCAGCTCGGCGAGGCTGCGCGACACGGAGAGCTGCATCGTCTTCGTCGCGCTGTAGTGGGCCATCTCCGGCGAGGGGCTGATGGCGGCCTCGCTGGCGATGAAGAGCACGCGGCCGGTCTTCTTCGCCAGCATGCCCTTGAGGTAGTGCCGAGCCAGGCGCACGCCGCTGAGGATGTTGACCTCGAACAGCCGCTGCCAGGCCTCGTCCGTCTCATCGAAGAAGCCCACGGCCTCGTAGATGCCGAGGTTGTTGATGAGGATGTCCACCTCGGGGAAAAGCCGGACTGTCTCCGCCGCGCCCTCGGCGGTGCCATTGTCGGTGGCCAGCGCCTCCAGCTTCGCCCCCGACACCCGCGCACGGAGGTCGGCGATGGCGGCGTCCACGCTCGCCGCCGTCCGGCCGTTGATGATGACCCTGGCCCCTTCCCTGGCAAGCGAGGTGGCGATTTCCCTGCCGATGCCGCCCGTGGAGGCGGTGACGAGGGCGAGCTTGTCGTCGAGCTGGAGGTTCATGTCGGGCTGTCCCCAAAGGGAGATGGGCTTCGGGGCTTCCTCGCCCGGACCCTAGACCACCGTGCGCCATGCGAGACGCGGAGCCCTGGCCACCCGCCGGGCACAGAACACCTCCACGACGGCAGGCCTGGCCGACGGGCCAGGTGACGGAACGCCGCTGGTGGAGGGAGGTGGGCCTCTGTCATCGTCCGGCCCACGCATGAGCGCGCCCGCCCGCAGCCCGACACCACTCCTGAGCCTGCGCTTCCAGTTCTTCGTCTTCCTGGGCTCGTTCCTGCTGTTCCAGGTGGAGCTCATCGTCGCGCGGCTGCTGCTGCCCGCGTATGGCAGCAGCGCGGCGGTGTGGACGACGTGCATGATGTTCTACCAGGGCGTGCTGCTGCTCGGTTACCTGTACGCGGGCAGACTGTCGTCGCGGGTGCTGTCGGGACGCTACCGCTGGGCCCACCTGGCCTTCGTGCTGCTCCCAGTGGTGACGTTCCCCTTCCACCTGAGGAGCGTGGAGCTCCACCCCATCGCGGCCATCATCGTCACGCTGGCGCTGTCGCTCGGCTGGCCCTTCCTGGCGCTGTCCACCACCAGCCTCGTGGCCCAGGGCTGGCTGACACGCACCGAGCACCCGTCCCGTAACGACCCGACCTTCCTCTATGGCACGTCCAATGCCGGGGCGCTGCTGGCGCTGCTGACCTTCCCCTTCCTGGTGGAGCCCGCGCTCGACACCCACACGCAGCTGGGCATCTGGTACGCGGCCTACGCCGTCTTCGTGCTGTTCGCCGCGTTGTGCATCCGCGCGGTGCGGCCCGGGGACGCGACGCCCGCCGGGGCCCCACCCGAGGCGCCCACCAGCGCCCCCGTCCCCCCGTCCCGGCCGAGCGGCACCGCGAGGCTCGCCTGGCTTCTGCTCGCCGCGAGCGCCAACGCCCTGCTGATGGCGGTGACGAACGTCCTCACGCTGGACGCGTCCATGCCCCTGCTGTGGATTGTCCCGCTCACGCTCTACCTGCTCACCCTCATCCTCTGCTTCGCGCGGCGCCCGCTGACGCCCCAGGGGCTCAACCGCCTGTGCCTGCTGGGCCTGGGGGTGGCGGCGGCGGCGGCGGTG
>JBKGHK010001116.1:0-2459 GCA_046520375.1 Pyxidicoccus sp. 3LFB2 | reverse complement strand
CCGGGCCGCTGCGCGTCGCCAGGCGCACCGCGCGCGCCCACCGCCAGCCCCTTGCCCACGTCCTGGGCATGCCGTGCCCAGCGTCCAGTCCGCCATGAAGGAGAAGTCCTGCGTGTCCGTGGGCACGCCCACCCAGCGCAGGTCGATGCCCCACACGTCCACGCCCTCCTTCGCCAGGTACGCGGCGATGGAGTGGTCCTCCGGCACGTGCGCCGAGCCCACGCTGGAGAGGAAGGCCGCCTCGAAGCCCCACCCGTCGCCGTGCACCATGAACACCGAGCGGCCCGTGCGCGCCGGCCGCCAGGCCGCGTCCTCACGCACCACCCGGTGCAGGGTGACGAAGTCGTGCTCGCCCGAACCCACCCGCACCCGGAAGCGGTAGTGCGCCACGTCGCCAAACAGCACCTGCCGCCCTGCCACCGCGGAGGGGGCGTAGGCCGCGCCCAGACCCTCCAGGGAGGACGCCTCCACGACGACCTGTTGCAACTCTTCAGCGGCTGCGACCTCGCTACCGTCACAACCCAATGCCAGATTGGCCAGCGCAAGACAGACAACGAACCAGGAACGCATACAGACCTCAAAACCAGCGGAAGGGGTTCGGGGGAGCCGTCACCGCCGGCCCAGGGCTCCCCCTGCCGTGTCGCCTCATGAGCAGAATCCAAGCCACCCCCCAAACGCTTGGAATCCCTGGAGTGCAGTCCAGTCGTGGGCTTCACGCATGAAGGCCACTCTGGACCGGACCCCTGACATGCCCTGCCAGGTAAGGGACTTTCGTGCCTGCTTCATCCCTGAAGCGGGCACGTCATCCGTGCGCCGCCTCACGCAAAAAGAGGCACCGCCGGCAGCGCATGTCATGGGGCGACGAGCGTGCGCCAATAAACACAAGGGAGGAGAACCAGCAAGGGCCGATTAATCCTTGGGGACGGCACGCCTGCATGGGTCCTGACAGCACCAGTCAGGGCGATGGGGTGCTGAACACACGGGTCCTCCGCGCCCTCCCGCTTCCCCCGGAGAGGGGCCACTCCTGGGCGTCATCCCCCTCCCCGGAAGGTCCCCATGGTGGAACCGCGTTTCCAGCGAAACCTCGGAGTCATCGGTCCTGAAACGATGGAGCGCCTGTCGCGCACGCATGTGCTCGTCGCGGGCCTGGGCGGCGCCGGAGGGCAGTGCGCGGTGGACCTGGCCCGGCTGGGCCTTGGCGCCCTCACGCTGGCGGACTTCGACACCTATGCGCGGCACAACCTGAACCGGCAGGCGGGCTGCTTCGAGAGCACGCTGGGCCAGCCGAAGGTGGAGGTGGTGGGGCGCATGTGTCTGGACATCCACCCGGACCTGCGGCTGCGCAAGGTGGGCGAGGGCATCACCGACGACAACGTGGAGGCGCTGCTCGCGGGCGGCGCGGGGCAGCCCCCGGTGGACTTCGTGGTGGAGGTCATCGACATCTCGGGCGCGCGGGCGAAGCAGGCGCTGCACCGGGGCTGCCGCCAGCAGGGGCTCCCGGCGATGACGGGGCTGATGCTGGGCTTCGGCGCGGCGCTCCATGTCTTCCAGCCGGACGCGCCGCCGTACGAGGCGCTCTACCTGCTGCCCGACGGCCGCATCGACCTGCCCGCCATCATCCCCCACCTGGGCAGCTACATGCTCCAGGAGTACATGGACGCGTGCTACCAGGGGCAGGGGCACGCGCCCACGTGCGTGGTGGGGGCCACCACCGCGGCGGGGATGATGGTGAGCGAGCTGGTGCGCGGGGTGATGCTGGGCCCCCGCGCCATGGTGTCCTGGCCGGAGTACCTCTACGTGGACTTCTTCGACCACCGCTACGTCCGGGCCAGGAGCGCGCCCGGCGGCTCCCGGCTCACACCACCCCGCGCGTCCGCGCTTCGTCGATGAGCTTCACTCCGTCCACGCCCAGGCTCCGCGTGAGGTAGGGCGCCACCATGTCCGCGTCCCGGTGCACGCGGTGGTAGGTCTTGTCGAAGGTGCGGGTGACGAGGTTGATGCCGGAGATGATGACCCGCTGGAGGTTGTATTGAAGGTCATTGCCCTCGACGATGGCGTGAATCTCCGAGAAGAGGGGCCGCGCGTCCGACTGGAGGTTGGACAGGTGGCGGCGCTGCTCGCTGTTGGGCACCGAGGAGCGGGGTGACAGGCTCGCCACCAGCACCAGCGGTGGCTTGAGCTGCTCGTAGGTGCCCTTCATCTCGTTGAAGACGGCATGTATCTCCTCCAGGCTGGGAGGCGCCTCCCAGCGGAGGAAGAAGACCCTGCCGATGATGGCTGTCTTGAAGACCGGAGTTGGCATGACGTCCCCCCCTGCTCCTTCGCTGTAGACCGGGCGCTTCCCGGTCCCCCTCTCGCCAGGTAACGCATGGCGTGACCTGGCGGTCTTGCCGCGCATGGTGCGCGTGGCGGGGCGCGGCGGAATCAGACCGGGGGGCGGGCATCGCCGGGACGACAGA
>JBKGHK010001115.1:0-2461 GCA_046520375.1 Pyxidicoccus sp. 3LFB2 | reverse complement strand
AGGCCTGACCACCTCCTCTGCCAACTCCAACCCTTCGTTTCTTTCTAGTACGCCCTCCGACCGCCTCCGGGCCGGGCCTCGGCTCCCACGGAAACGTGCTGAAGCGGTGCACACCCGTGCGTTGACGGCTCAGCCCTTCGCCACCTCGCGCAGCGACGCCTCCACGCCCGCGAGCAGTTCGTCCAGCGCGGCATCCGGGATGTTGAGCGCCGGAGCGATGTACACGGTGTCCCCCAGGGGCCGCAGGTACAGCCCGCGCCGCAGGGCGGCCTCGTACACGCGCCAGCCACCGCGCGCGAGGTAGCCCCCGCCGCCCAGGTCCACCGCGCCCACCATGCCGAGCGCGCGCGGCCGCACCAGTCCGGGAATCGTCTCCGCCATCCGCGTGAAGGCGGCCTGGATGCGCGGCGCCTTGCGCGCCACCTGCCCGAGCACGTCCTCGTCGCGATACACGGCGAGCACCTCGCGAGCCACCGCCGCGCCCAGCGGATTGCCGCAGTACGAGTGCCCGTAATACAGCGCCCGCTGCGGCGCGCCGAGGAAGCCGGAGAACACGCGCTCGGAGGCGAGCGTCGCGCCAAAGGGCAGCAGCCCTCCGGAGAGCGCCTTCGCGAGACACAAGAGGTCCGGCACCACGCCCGCCAGGTCCACCGCGAAGCGCGCGCCGGTGCGGCCCAGGCCGGTGAAGACCTCGTCGGCGATGAGGAAGGTGTCCACCGCGCGGGTGGCCTCGCGCACCGCACGCACGAAGTCCGGCGAGTACATCAACATGCCCGCCGCGCCCTGCAGCACGGGCTCGAGGATGACGCCGGCAATCTCGTCCGGGTGCGCGCGCAGGGCGGCCTGGACCTGCTCGAAGGCACGCTCCCAGCCGCCCTCCTCCGCCGGGGACGGCACGTGCACCACGT
The DNA here is from genome assembly GCA_046520375.1 of Pyxidicoccus sp. 3LFB2. Classification (GTDB taxonomy): domain Bacteria; phylum Myxococcota; class Myxococcia; order Myxococcales; family Myxococcaceae; genus Myxococcus. Next base: position 1,553 of record JBKGHK010001115.1, on the reverse strand, counting down.
CGAACAGGAGCGGGCCGAACACCTCGCGGAACAGCGGCACGCCGCCCACGCTGGTGGCGCCCATCGTCTCGCCATGGAACGCCCCGGACAGGGTGATGAAGCGCGTGCGGCCCGGGCGGCCGTTCTGCGCCCAGTACTGCGCGGCCATCTTGATGGCCACCTCCACCGCCGTGCTCCCGTTGTCCGAATAGAAGACGCGCGACAGCCGCTCGGCCGCGGGCAGCGACGCCCGGTCCGAGCCAGGGGCGATGGCGGCCAGCTCCGCTGCGAGCGCGGCCGCCGGCTCATGGGTGATGCCCGCCAGGGACACGTGCGCCAGGCTGCCCGCCTGCTCGGTGAGCGTCCGGACGAGGCGCGGGTGCCGGTGACCCAGCGTCGTCACCCACCACGAGCCATTGGCGTCGAGGTACCGGGCGCCATCCGCGTCATGGAAATAGACCCCCTCCGAGCGCACCACCACCAGGGGGTTCGTCCCCGCGATGTACGCCTCCATGGCGGTGTAGGGGTGCCAGACGTGGCCCTTGTCCAACCTGACGATGTCCGCCCGCTCCACGTGTGTGCTCCGGGTCATGGGTGTTGGCTGTTTCTCGTATCGCCTCGTACCGGAAGGCGGGGCCCACGGCACCGTGCGTCACGGGGGGCCGCTCCAGGTTCTGCTGATGGGAACCTGAAGCCAGGGGCCGTCCGGCCGCCGACTGTCAGGTCCTTCGGGCCGGCCATGACGCTGCCATGACATGGGGGGTGTTCATTCAGGCACCATGGTCGTCATCGCCTTCTTCATCTCGCACTGGCTGCTCTGCGTGTTCTTCCAGAGCTTCTTCCAGCACCGGTATGCCGCGCACCGCATGTACACCATGGGGCCGCGCACGGAGCGGGTGATGCACCTGCTCACGTACCTGGTGCAGGGCTCGTCGTACCTGTCGCCTCGCGCGTACGCCATCCTCCATCGCGAGCACCACGCGTTCTCCGACACGGAGAAGGACCCGCACTCGCCCCACTTCTTCAAGGACGTGGCGCGGATGATGCTGCACACCAAGAAGCGCTACGAGGACTACTGCGCCGGGCGCGGTCAGCCCGAGGCCCGCTTCCTGGGTGGGTACCCGGAGTGGCCGCTGGTGGACGACACGCTGCGCACCTCGTGGCTGGCCACGCTGGGCTGGGTGGCGTTCTACACGACGTTCTATGTCTTCTTCGCCACCTCGCCCTGGCAGTACCTGCTGCTGCCCGTCCACTTCCTGATGGGCCCGGTGCACGGCGCCATCGTGAACTGGTGCGGCCACAAGTACGGGTACCGGAACTTCAACAGCGCGGACAAGTCGCGCAACACGCTGCCGGTGGAGGTCCTCTGCATGGGGGAGCTCTTCCAGAACAACCACCACAAGTTCGGCAGCAGCCCGAACTTCGCGGCCCGGAAGTTCGAAGTGGACCCCACGTGGCAGGTGATGCGCGTGCTGGCGAAGCTGGGCGTCATCCGCATCGCCACCCCGCAGCGCGCCGTGTGGCCCGAGCCGCGCGAAGCCGCCCGCGAGGCCAGCAGCGGCGCCGCCCACGCG
>JBKGHK010001114.1:0-2464 GCA_046520375.1 Pyxidicoccus sp. 3LFB2 | reverse complement strand
CGGCCGCCCCCGCCGCGCGCGCCGCGGAGAAGCCCGCCCCGCCGGTGGCCGGCTCCAGCGCCTCGGACATCCTCGACGAAATCCTCGCGGGCGGCACGGCCACGCCCGAGTGGACGGAGGAGGACCTGCAGCGGCTGCAGACGGTGCAGCAGAACCAGGAGAAGAGCTCCAAGATTCTGCGCGCCCTGCTGGAGCTGCTGCTGGAGAAGGGCCAGCTCCAGCAGCGGGAGCTCGCGGCCAAGATGCGGCTGTAGGACGCGGCCGCAGCCCGCGCAGGGATTGCACCGGGCGCGCAGGGGTTGCGCGCCCCGCCCCGCCTCAGCCCGCTTCCTGGAGCTCGCGCGCGGTGAGCCCCAGCAGGTGGAGGATGGCGTCCAGGCCGCTCGCGGAGAGGGACAGGTCCGCCGCCTCGCGCAGCCGGGGCTTCGCGCGGAAGGCGATGCCCAGCCCGGCCTTCTCCAGCATCAGCAAGTCGTTGGCCCCGTCCCCCACGGCGATGACCTGGTCCAGGAGGATGCCCTCCTGCCGGGCCAGCGACTCCAGCAGCTCCGCCTTGCGGCGCGCGTTGACGATGGGCCCCACGGTGCGGCCGGTGAGCTTGCCGTCCTGCTCCTCCAGCACGTTGGAGTAGGCGTGGTCGATGCCCAGCCGCGCCTTCAGCGCCTCGGCGGCCACGGAGAAGCCGCCGCTGATGACGGCGGTGCGGTAGCCCAGGCGCTTGAGCACGCGCACCAGCGTCTCCGCGCCCTCGGTGAGCGGCAGGTTGTCGGCGATGCGGCGCAGCACCGCGACGTCCAGCCCCGCCAGCAGGCCCACGCGCTGGCGCAGCGACTCGTCGTAGTCCATCTCCCCCTGCATGGCGCGCTCGGTGATGCGCGACACCTGCTCGCCCACGCCATGCGCGCGCGCCAGCTCGTCAATGACCTCGATGCGGATGAGCGTGGAGTCCATGTCCATCACCACCATCCGCTTGCCGCGCCGGAACAGGCTCTCGCGCTGCAGGGCCACGTCGAAGGAGCCGGCCTCCATGGACAGCGCGAGCAGCGAGCGCTTGAGCCCCTCCGGGGCCGTGCCCGCCGGCAGCGTGACGTGGAACTCCACCGAGCCCAGGTGCGACTCGGTGAGGCGCGTTATCCGCTCGATGTTGGCGCCATGCTCCGCCAGCCGCCAGGCCACCGCGTGCAACTCCAGGGCACCGAGCGCCCGGCCCACGGCGGTGACGACGTAGCGCACGGGGCCCGCCGCGTCCTCGGGCACGGGCGCGTCCAGCACCTGGAAGTCCAGCGCCACGCCCAGCTCATGCGCGGCGAAGACCAACTCCTTGAGGACGCCGCGCGCCTCGGACAGGCGGACCAGCAGACAGAGGGTGAGCCGGCCCTGCACCACCACCTGCTCGATGTCGAGCAGCTCGGCGCCGAAGTCGGCCACCAGGCCGGTGAGGCGAGCGGTGATGCCGGGAGCGTCTTTCCCGGTAACGGTGACGAGCACACGGTCTGACAGGCGCGGAGTCATGGGCGCCCGTCAGTCTGGCAGCCCCGCTCCCACCGGGCGAGCCCGGAGTGCAGCGGAGCCCCTGCCCGTCACTCCTTCGGCGCGTCCGAGGAGAGGACGAGGTCGCCGCGGGTGAGGAACTCCTTGTCCGGGAAGGCCTTGTAGAAGTCCTCCAACATGGCGTCCACGTCCGGGTAGCGCTGGTCGCGCTTGTCCTGGGTGGCCTTGTCGAAGAGCTGGTCCAGGCCGCTGGGGGCCTCGGGGTTGACCTCGGAGGGAAGCGCCGAGCGACGACCCGGAATCTGCCCGGTGAGCATCTCGTAGAGGAGGATGCCCAGCCCGTACACGTCCGCGGCGGCGCCCGGCTCCTTGGCCCCCCGGTTCATCAGCTCGGGCGCCATATAGGACATGCCGCCGGTGCCCATGAAGACCTGGGGCATGCCCTTGGTGGCGTCCACCTCCACCACGCGGCCCAGGCCGAAGTCGGCCAGCTTCGCGTTGCCGTACACGTCGAAGAGGACGTTCTCCGGCTTGAGGTTGTGGTGGGTGAGGCCCACGGCGTGCGCGGCCCGCAGGCCATAGGCCAGCTGCAGGAAGGCGCGCAGCGCGACGGGCACCGGAATGCCATTGCCACCGCCCGCGTCCAGCCGCTCGCGGAGGCTGCCGTGCATCAGCTCCAGCACGAAGTAGGGCCGCGCCGCGTCCACGTTCTGGTCCATCACCTGGACGACGCCCGGGTGGCGCACCTGGGCCTGGGCACACAGCTCCTTCTTCAGGCGCCGGAGGACCTCGCCGCGCTGGAGGAAGGAGAAGTAGCCGAAGATGTCCTTCAGCTCCTTGAGGCAGATGTCCAGCCCCAGCGCGGTGACGCGGCCCTTGAAGACGGTGCCGAGCGGCCCGGTGCCGATGGGGTCGAACTTCTGGTAGCGCAGGTCCAGCTCGGCGCCCTTCGGGGCGGAGGGGGCGGCGGCCG
>JBKGHK010001113.1:0-2464 GCA_046520375.1 Pyxidicoccus sp. 3LFB2 | reverse complement strand
CGCGGAGCGCACCTTGGCCACGGCCAGCTCGTCGTCGTGCGCGCCGAGCGCAGACTCCACCGCCGACACCAGCTCGGGCGTGCGTACCGCGGTGAGGCCCGCGCCCTTCGCGTAGAGCCCCAGCCGCTCGAAGAAGGCCTCCGGGCGGGGGCGCGGAATCTTCAGCCGCGCCAGCTCGCGCGTCAGGCGGGCCTCGGGACGGTGGGCATCCGCGCCCGCGACGAGGTCCTCCTGCGCCACCACCTCGGTGCGCTGGAGGAAGCGGTCCAGCGCGTCGCGCACGTACTTCTGGAGGCCCTCCAGGTTGGTGCCGATGAGCACGTGCCGGTCCGCCGCCGCGTCCTCCACCATGATGCGCGCGAACACCTCCGAGCGCGACACGCGGTCCCACCGGTTGTTGATGACGGTGATGACGGCGCGGTCCGGCTGCGTCTCCGGCTCCACCGTGTCCAGCCCGGTGCGGCGCCAGTTGTTGAGGAAGCCCGTGCGCTCGTTGGCCGAGTGGCCGTTGATGAAGGTCAGCTTGCGCCCGCGTACCTTCGCGCTCGGGAAGACCTTGAGCACGCCAATCTCCGGCTGGACGTGCTCGGCCATCAACGCCAGCGCGTACGAGCGCGGCACGCCGAGCTCCTCACCCATGGTGGCCACCAGCGCCATGTTGCGCGGGTGCTCGCGGTAGGGGAACAGCGAGAGCAGCTCCTCCGGAATCAGCTCCGCCTCCCACCACGCGCTGTGGTGCAGCGCCGTGCCGCCGTCCTTCGCGGCCCGCTGGAAGAGGGGCAGGAAGTGGTCTTCCGTCGTCACCACCTTGCCGCCCTTCGGCATGAACTTGGTGATGACGGTGGCGACGTCCATGCCGGCCGGGCCCTGGATGTCCTCGTGGTCCGGGTACGCGTTGGTCAGCGTGGCCACGTCGTCCTTCATCCAGTCGTTCTGGAGCAGCTCGACGAAGTTGGGCTGCAGCGCCATGCACTCCCAGAGGAAGACCTCGGTGCCCAGGCGCGCGCCCAGCTCCACCATGTCCTTCTGCTCCCAGATGGTGGCCTTGTCGTAGGGGCGGAAGATGAAGAACTCCGTCGGCGCTCCGCCGGGCGCGGAGTGCACGAACATCGCCTCCGAGCCCGTCGTCTTCGCGAACACCTCGAAGCCCATGCCCGTGAAGAGCGCCGCCTTCAGGCGCTCCGTGCCGGACTTGCCGCGCGTGCCCCAGCCGCCGATGCACAGCGGCACCTGCGCGCGCGCCTTGCGCACCCGCTGGCGCTTGGCGTACGTCTCGCCCAGGAAGACGGTGAACAGCGCCGCCGTGAAGATGCCGAGCGCCGCGACACCGTTGCCGCCGGTGCCGAGGAAGTAGCCCTCGCTCTCCATGATGCGCTCGGTGAGCACCGCCAGGACGCCGCTCTCCAGGCCCACCAGGGCGGACGAGTGCAGCCGCGAGCCCTGGCCCTCGTCCCCGTCTCCGAAGAGCGTGGACAGCGGGCCGGGCACCGGCGCCTGCGTCTCGTACGGCGCGAACTGCACCACCACGCCGAGGTCCTTCTCCAGCGCTTCCACGTAGCGGCGGCGCTCGCGAGGCTCCTCACCCTGGAGCGACGTGAGCCGCAGGGCCGCCAGCTGGCGGTAGTCCTTCGTCACGCGCAGCCGGTTGCGCAGCCGCCGCGCCAGCGAGGGCGGAGGCACCAGCACCGTGGTGCCGTGGCTGCTGAACAGGTGCACCTTGCCGTCCGCCCTGAGGGGCATGTCGAGCAGGTCATCCACGGTGGGCAGGTGCCGGCCCCAGCCGCCCTGGCTGGCCACGTGCACGCGCTCGCCGGGGACCACCGTCTCCGTGATTTCGTCCAGGTGCGCGGGGTGCGCCCGCAGCGTGCCCGGCATCACCCGGCCGATGGTGTGCTGGAAGGCCTGGCGCTTGTTGGGCGCGGGCGTGCGCAGCTCGTGGAGGATGCGCCACAGCCGGCGCTTCTGGCGGTCTCCCTGCCACAGCGTCAGCGTCGTGTCGGAGCGCTCCGCATAGAGGCCGTACCCGTCCCGCGACAGGTCCGCGAGGATGGCGCCCAGCCAGGCCGGCTCCTCGGGCATCGGCGGCAGCCCGTCGGGCAGCGGCTCCAGCGTCACCTTCGTGCGGCCACCGGGGCGCAGCTTCTCCACGCGCTGGGCAAGGAAGCGCGTCCACGCCAGCCGCGCGGGGTCGGCCGTGCGGCGCAGCACCTGCTCGGCGTTGGACGCCGTCTCCAGCACCACGCCTTCGGTGTTGGGCCGCAGCCGCAGGGCGGCGACCGTCTCCGTGAGCAGCGCGTGGGCCTCACCCAGGCCCCCGTGGAGCGCCTCCGCCAGCGCGGCGGACTGCTCGCACGCCACGCGCAGCACGAGCGCATGGGTGTCCTTGCGCAGCACGTCCACCAGCAGGACGCGCACGGCCTCGCGCTGCGCCGCGGCCACGCCGGCCTTCAGGGACATCACCCCG
>JBKGHK010001112.1:0-2467 GCA_046520375.1 Pyxidicoccus sp. 3LFB2 | reverse complement strand
CCCGGCCACCGCCACGGCTCATCGGCGGACGGTCCGGCTCCGCCGGCGACGCGTAGTCGGCGGGACGCGGCCCCGTCTTGCCGGCGCGGTAGGGATGGTCCTCCACCACCGGCACGCTGCGGCGGATGGTGCGCTCGATGTCACGCAGGTACGCGCGCTCCTCGCCGTCGCAGAACGACACGGCCGTGCCGCTGGCGCCCGCGCGGCCCGTGCGGCCGATGCGGTGCACGTACTGCTCGGGCACGTTGGGCAGGTCGTAGTTGATGACGTGGCTCAGCCCGTCGATGTCGATGCCGCGCGCGGCGATGTCCGTCGCCACCAGCACGCGGAGCGAGCCGGCGCGGAAGTCATCCAGCGCCCGCTCGCGGGCGTTCTGGCTCTTGTTGCCGTGGATGGCGGCGGCATTCACCCCCGCGCCCTCCAGCTGCTTCGCCACGCGGTTGGCGCCGTGCTTCGTGCGCGTGAAGACGAGCGCGCGGGCGATGCGGCCCTCCTTCAGCAGGTGCGTCAGCAGGCCGCGCTTCTGCTCGCGCTCCACGAAGTACACCTGCTGGCTCACCGTCTCCGCGGTGCTGGAGACGGGCGTCACCTCCACCCGGATGGGGTTGGTGAGGATGTTGCGCGACAGGTCCACGATTTCAGGCGGCATCGTGGCGCTGAAGAAGAGCGTCTGCCGCTTCTGGGGCAGCGCCTTGATGACCTTGCGCACGTCATGGATGAAGCCCATGTCGAGCATGCGGTCCGCCTCGTCGAGCACGAAGACCTCGAGCGAGCGCAGGGACACGAAGCCCTGGTCCATCAAGTCGAGCAGGCGGCCCGGCGTGGCGACCAGCACGTCCACGCCGCTGCGCAGCGCCTGCACCTGCGGGTTCTGCCCCACGCCGCCGAAGACGACAGCGTGGCGCAGGGGGAGGTTCTTGCCGTACGTGGCGAAGCTCTCGCCCACCTGCCCCGCCAGCTCGCGGGTGGGGGTGAGCACGAGGCAGCGCACGGGCCGCGCGCCGCCCGCGGGCGCCTTGGCGGAGAGCCGCTGGAGGATCGGCAGCGCGAAGGCGGCCGTCTTGCCAGTGCCCGTCTGCGCCACGCCGAGGATGTCCTTGCCCTCCAGCGCATGCGGGATGGCCTTCTCCTGGATGGGAGTGGGCGTCGTGTAGCCCTCGGCCTTGACCGCGCGCAGCAGGGTGTCGTGAAGCTGGAGTTCGTCGAAAGTCATGTCGTCCTGGGAAACGGATTCGGTGAGCCCGCCTCCTCCAGAGAGGAGGAGGCCCGCGCAGCGCACCCGTTCGGGCTCATGCCCAGGGCGCCTGGCGGTGCGCGGTCGGGCCCATATGGCCGAACCGCTTTGGGAACGTGGTGGAACAGGAGGGGAACCCCACCCATTCCGGAACTGCGGCCTGGGACCCTGCACCCTCCGAGCCCCAAAGTCCCGTGAAATCAATAGCTTGACATGCGATTTCACAGTGCGTCATGCCAGCCCGGGGAGCGCCGGGCCCCCTGGCTGCCCTGACGTCCCACCTGAAAGCCGGGAAATCGCGACGCTTGGTACAGTCCCGCGGCCATGCGGCGCGATGCGAACCTCGATGACTTCGTCCTCCTCAAGCGCCTGGCGCTGGGCGCCATGTCCGAGGTGTTCCTCGCGGAGGTGAAGGACACCGTGGGGCCCGACAGGCTGGTGGCGCTCAAGCGGATGCGCCCGGAGGCCGCGGGCGACGAGGGCGACGTCCTGCAGTTCCTGGACGAGGCCCACCTGGCCACGCTGCTCAACCACCCGTACCTCGCCCGCCTGCGCACCTTCGGTCAGAAGGACGGCCTGCGGTTCCTCGTCTTCGAGTACGTGCACGGCCTCACGCTCGCGCAGCTCCTGGAGGCGCGCCTCACGGCCGGGCTGGGGCCGCTGCCCTGGCCTCCCGCGGCGCGCATCGCCCTGCACGTGGCCGAGGCCCTGGGCTACCTGCACGCCCTGCGGAGCCGGGAGGGACAGCCGCTGGGGCTCGTCCACCGGGACCTCCATCCGGGCAATGTGATGGTGGCCGATACCGGCGCGGTGAAGCTGCTCGACATCGGCATCGCGCACCGGGTGGGCCGGCTGGCGGAGACCCGCCCCGGCACCGTGAAGGCGCGCCTGGAGTACGCCGCGCCCGAGCAGCTCCGCCAGGAGCCGGTGACGGGCCGCACGGACGTGCATGGCCTGGCGCTGACACTCTTCGAGCTGCTCTCGGGCGTGCAGCCGCTGCGGCGGCCCCATCCGGCGCGGACGCTGGAGGCGGTGCTGAAGGAGGTGCCCGAGGGGCTCGAAGTCTTACGCCCCGCCGTGCCCGAGGGGCTGCTGCGCTGCGTGACGGCGGCCCTGTCCAAGGAGCCCGCGCGACGGCCCTCGCTGCTGGAGCTGCGCACCGCGCTCGACCAGGCCCTGCGCACGGCCTCGGCCCCCGTGGTGGGCATGCCGGAGCTGGCCGAGCTGGTGGCG
>JBKGHK010001111.1:0-2482 GCA_046520375.1 Pyxidicoccus sp. 3LFB2 | reverse complement strand
GCCACCGCGCAGCTCAGCCGGGCGTAGCGCTCCTCGCGGCGGATGTTGGAGAGCGCGGCGAGGCCGATGATGCCGGCGCCCTTCTCCGCGACGGCGAACAGGCGCGTGCCCTCGGCGGAGCTCCACGGACCGGGCGGGCGGGTGGCCGTCTCGGGCCGCCACCACCAGAACACCTCGCCGATGTCCGGGTCCTCCAACAACAACTCCACCGCCCCCGAGACCGCACTGCCGGCAACCTCGATGGGAATCAGCTGGCGCTCACGCATCTGGTTCGTCCCCCTGCGCACTGAAGACTTCAAGGGACGTGCCATTATTCAAAGTGGATGAAGCGTGCGGGCAACCCGCGAGGGCCCGGGTTGCACGCCGCTTCGCGTCGACGCATGACGCGGCTGCGTGTCACCGGGACGCGAGGGCCACGTACGCGCGGGGACACGTTGCGTCCCCGCCGCCACGGTGAGCCCGCGCCCGAAGCTCCCGGCCTGGAAGCTCCAGGCCCGGACGCTCCGGCACTACTGCGCGACGGAGAGCTTCACGTCGATGTTGCCGCGCGTGGCCTTGGAGTACGGGCACACCTCGTGGGCGGCCTCCATCAGCTTCTGGGCCTCCTCACGGGGCATGCCGGGGAGGATGCCCGTCAGCGCCACGGCGAGGCCGAAGCCGCCGTCCGGCGTCTTGCCGATGGTGACCGCGGCGGTGATGCCCACACCCTCGCCGAGCGTCTTGTTCTGCATGCGCGCCACCAGCCGGAGCGCGCCCTCGAAGCAGGCGGAGTAGCCCGCGGCGAAGAGCGTCTCGGGGTTGGCCTTCGCGCCACCCGGGCCGCCCATCTCCTTGGGCAGGGCGAGCGCGAGGTCGATGACGCCGTCGGTGGACTTGACCTGACCGCTGCGGCCGCCGTGGGTGGTGGCGGTGGTGGTGTACAGCGGGCTGACGGAAACGGGGGCCATGGAATGCTCCTAGAGGTTTACTTCGAGGGTTCAGATTGGGACTTCGACAGCATCGCGAACAGGCGTTGGACGTCACCGCGCAGGCGTGACAGCTCTTCGGGCGAGAGGCCCATCTTGCAGACCATCTCCTCGGGAATGACCACGGCCTTGCGGCGCAGGGCCCGGCCCTGCGTCGTGAGGTGGACGTGCACCGAGCGCGCGTCCTTGGTGGAACGCTCCCGCTTCACCATTCCCTGGGCCTCCAGCCGCTTGAGCAGCGGCGTGAGCGTCCCCGAGTCCAGGAACAGGCGTTCCCCCAGCTCCTTCACCGTCAGGCCATCCGTTTCCCACAGCACCAACATCACCAGGTACTGCGGGTACGTCAGGCCCAGCTTGGACAGCAGGGGGGCATACGCCTGGGTCACCGCCCTCGCCGCCGCGTAGAGCGGAAAGCACAGCTGCGACTCCAGATTGAGCGGGTCATCGGCCGACATGACCAATAGGTAGGGCACAATTTAATTGTGCGCAACTGATTCGGACAAAAAAACGGCTCCCGGCCGCGAAAGGGGGTTCGCGCGGCGGGGAGCCAGGGGGGCTGCCGAACGGGGGTTCAGCGCCCGGAAACAGTCTGCGCCTGGGCCGCGGCCCGGGCGGCGGCGAGGGCGGCCTCCAGGTCCAGCTTGCCGCTGGTGCTCACCTTGCCCTTGAGGTCGTCGTCCACCTCCACCGTCTTCACGAGCAAGTCACGCACCTGGGCGGCGGTGAGGCTGGGGTTCTCCGCGAACATGCGCGCCGCGGCGCCCGCCACCGTCGGGGTGGCCATGGAGGTGCCGCTCATCTCCTCCCAGTCGCCGCCCGGCACGGTGCTCAGCACGTCCTCGCCCACCGCGGCCAGCTCCACCACCTTGTCGCCGTAGGAGGAGAAGCGCGCCAGCTTGTCGTTGTTCTTGTCCATGGACGCCACGGTGAGGACGTTGGGCAGGTCCAGGTTGGCGGGCATGTCCGCCACGTCGTTCAGGTTGCTGCCGTTGCCATTGGCCGTGGCCGCCACCAGGAGGATGTCCGCGTCCGCGAGCTTCTGCGCGGCGGCCGTCCAGCGGGCCTGCGAGGCCGCGTCGGGGTACTCGTCGCCGAAGCTGGCGTTGACGGCGCGGATGTTCACCCCCTGCTCCGTCTTGAGGTTGACGACATAGTCCACGCCGCGCTCGAAGTTGGTGAGCAGGTCGGCCCCGTCGTACAGGCCGCCGACGCTCAGCACCTTCGCCTTGCCCGCGGCCACGCCGGTGTTGCCCTCGCCGTTGTCCTCGGCGGCGATGATGCCCGCCACATGCGTGCCGTGGTCCGTGCCTCCGCCCTTCATCACGTCGCCGCTGTTGAAGCCGACGTTGAAGCCGTGGATGTCGTCCGCCACGCCGTTGCCGTCGTTGTCCTTCCCGTCACCCGCCACCTCGCCCGGGTGGGTCCACATGGCGCCGTCCAGGTCCGGGTGGCGGAAGTCCACGCCGCCGTCGAACACCGCCACCACCGGGTCTCCGGACGGGCGGGGCTTCGGGTCC
>JBKGHK010001110.1:0-2484 GCA_046520375.1 Pyxidicoccus sp. 3LFB2 | reverse complement strand
CCGAATTTTAAAAGGGCGCGGCGTCAGGCCGCTCCCCCCGCGAGGCAGACGATTCCATGAGCGCTCAAGTTCCGACGGCAGGCAGAGTCATCCAGGTCCTCGGCCCCGTGGTCGACGTCGAGTTCCCGCCCGGCGGGCTGCCCGAGGTCTACACGGCCCTGAGGGTCACCAACCCCAACCTGGGCGCCGAGGCGGACAACCTCGTCCTCGAGGTGGCGCAGCACCTGGGCGAGAACACGGTGCGCACCATCGCCATGGACTCCACCGAGGGCCTCGGCCGCGGCATGGCCGTGCGCAACACGGGCGCCGCCATCCAGGTGCCGGTGGGCAAGGCCACCCTGGGCCGCATCCTGAACGTCACCGGTGACCCGGTGGACGAGATGGGCCCCGTGAAGGCGACTGAGTACTGGTCCATCCACCGCCCGCCCCCGCCCTTCACGGAGCAGGACGTGCGCGTGCAGATGTTCGAGACGGGCATCAAGGTCATCGACCTGCTCGCCCCGTACACCCGCGGTGGCAAGATTGGCCTGTTCGGCGGCGCCGGCGTGGGCAAGACGGTGCTCCTGCAGGAGCTCATCCGCAACGTGGCCGTGGAGCGCGGTGGCTTCTCCGTGTTCGCCGGCGTCGGTGAGCGCACCCGCGAGGGCAACGACCTGTACCACGAGATGCAGGACACGGGCGTCATCAAGACCGACAACCTGGAGGCCTCGCAGGCCGTCCTCGTGTACGGCCAGATGAACGAGCCGCCTGGTGCCCGCGCCCGCGTGGCCCTGTCCGCGCTGACCATGGCCGAGTACTTCCGCGACGTGGACGGCCGCGACGTGCTCCTCTTCGTGGACAACATCTTCCGCTTCACGCAGGCCGGTTCCGAGGTGTCCGCACTCCTCGGCCGCATCCCCAGCGCCGTGGGTTACCAGCCCACGCTGGCCACGGAGATGGGCAGCCTCCAGGAGCGCATCACCTCCACCACCAAGGGCTCCATCACCTCGGTGCAGGCCATCTACGTGCCCGCCGACGACCTCACGGACCCGGCGCCCGCGACGGCCTTCGCCCACCTCGACGCGACGACGGTGCTCAACCGCTCCATCGCCGAGCTCGCCATCTTCCCCGCCGTGGACCCGCTCGACTCCACCAGCCGCATCCTCGACCCGGCCGTCATCGGCGCCGAGCACTACGCGGTGGCCCGCAAGGTCCAGGGCATCCTCCAGCGGTACAAGGAGCTGCAGGACATCATCGCCATCCTCGGCATGGACGAGCTCTCCGAGGACGACAAGCTGGTGGTGGCGCGCGCCCGGAAGATCCAGCGCTTCCTGTCGCAGCCCTTCTTCGTGGCCAAGGTCTTCACGGGCAAGGACGGCCGCTACGTGAAGCTCCAGGACACCATCCAGGGCTTCAAGGAGATCGCCGAGGGCAAGCACGACGACATCCCCGAGGGCGCCTTCTACATGACGGGCTCCATCGACGAGGTCGTCGAGAACGCCCGGAAGCTCGCGGCCTCCTAGTCGTCCCGCTTCGCACCCGCTCTCGAGGTGACCATGCGTCGCCACGTGCTTGCCCTGGCCCTGCTGTTCCTGGCGCTCCCCGCCCTGGCGGAGGAGCGCAAGGGGAGGGCCCGGGTGAGCGCCAACGGCCTCTTCAGCGTGCACCTGGTGGAAGTCGCGCCGGGCAACTGCCGCCTGGAAGTCACCAAGGAGAGCGGTCCCGCCTGGTCGGTGCCGAAGTGCCTGGGCACGCTGGACGACTTCTACTTCGTCTCCAACGACGGCGAGAAGGTCTGGGTGCTCTGGACGTTGGTGGAGAAGGGCAAGCCAGTGCCGGTGCCCCGGGGCAAGAAGAAGCCCAAGGGCCCGCCCGCGTGGGCTCACGTGGTGGTGGCGGCGCAGTACGACCGCCAGGGCAACCGGCTCCAGGAGAAGCGGCTGACGGAGCTGCTCAACACGCGGCAGCTCTCCGAGGTGCGCCAGATGACCCACCACTTCAAGTGGCTGGAGGGCACGCTCGGCATCCCCGGCAAGGGGCCCCGGCTGACGGACGCCGGGGTGGTGGAGTTCGAGCCGGTGGGTGGCGCCACCCAGCAGCTCAAGTTCTGATTCGGTAGTGCGAGGAGCGTCATGGCCAAGCTGACCGTGGAGATTGTTACCCCTGAGAAGCGCATCCTGTCGGTGCAGGCCGACGAGGCCGTCGTCCCCGGCGGCCGGGGCCTGTTCGGCGTGCGCCCGGGCCACACCCCGTTCCTGTCGCTGATGGAGCCGGGCCCGCTGACGCTCATTGACGGTGGCCGGCGCGAGTCCTACTTCGTCGCGGGCGGCTTCGTGGAGGTGGGCAACGACAAGGTGCTCGTGCTCGCCGACGCGGCCGAGCCCGTGGCCGGCATCGACGTGGACGGCGCCCGCCGCCGCATGGCCGAGGCGCAGGAGCGCATGAAGGGCCTGTCCGCCGAGGACGCGCGCTTCGAGCTGGAGCAGGCCACGGTGCGCCGCGAGG
>JBKGHK010000110.1:0-20102 GCA_046520375.1 Pyxidicoccus sp. 3LFB2 | reverse complement strand
CCTCGGGACGGGGCGAGGCCTTCCGGGAGACGAGCCTCCTGGGGTGGCTTGGCCACGGCTGGGGCACGGTGCTGGGGCCCGTCAGCGTGGCGGCGGGCGTGGAGGTGGGAGGGGGCGCCGTGGTGCAGCGGGTGGCTCCCGAGGGCGGTGGCTGGAGCGGCATGGTGGGAGGCGCCGGGTGGGCAGGCGCGACGCTGCCGCTGGGGGGACAGGTGTCCCTGGCCGTGGAGGCCCAGGTGCCCCTGCTGTTGCTGCGCCGGGATGGCCAGCTCACCACGGCGGCGCTGCCGGGCACGTGGGTGGGGCTGACCTGGAGGCGCTGAAGTTTTTTGCGCAGCTCCGCCCGCTCACGGGTCTTTCCGGTGCGCGCGGCCGTTTGCGGCCCGCACGGCGAGGACACGACATGAGACGGTGGATGAGCTGGATGGTGTTGGCGCTTTTGACCGCCTGTGGCCCGGGCGTCGAGAAGGACCCGGGAGCCGACGGTGCGCCGGACTCTGGCTCCGGCAACCCGACGGCTTTCAAGCCTCCCCGCGGAGTGCTCGCCAGCCCGGAGGATGGGGCCTCCGGCATCGCGGCCGTGACGAGCCTCCGCTTCACCTTCTCCGAGCCGATGGACCGAGACGCCACCCCCCAGGCCTTCGTCATCCACGAGCCCGCGGGAGTGAGCGGGAGCCTCAGCTGGGCGAGTGAAGACCGGGTGTTCACCTTCAAGCCCACGTCCCCGCTGCCGGCCGGGGCGACGGTGCGCTGGGAGTTCACCACCACCGCGAAGAGCGCCGCGGGCCTCGCGCTGGAGCAGCCCTTCACCGGCAGCTTCTCCGTGGGAGTGCCACCCGCCGATGGCACCTGGCCCACCGTGGTGTCCGCGAGCCCCGGGGATGGCGCGAGCGGCCTCCCCGTCGGGCAGGTGCTGCGCGTCACCTTCTCCGAGCCGATGGACAAGCCCGCGACCGAGGCCGCATTTTTCGTGGAAGGAGTGGCGGACACGGCGGGGACCTTTGCCTGGACGGGCAACACGTTGGACTTCACGCCCTCGGCGCCCTGGCCGGACGCCAGGCCCGTGACGTGGGGCGTGAGCGCCGGGGCCAAGGACGTGGGGGGCGCGGGACTGGCGGAGAGCCTGTCCCGGACCTTCAGCGTCAGCTCGGCCGACACGAAGCGACCCTTCCTGGTGGAGATGCCCATCCCGGTGGCCACGGGCGTGGCTCCGTCCTTCTCGCTCACGCTGGGCTTCTCCGAAGCGATGGACCAGGCCTCCGTCGAGCGCGCCTTCACCGTCTATTCCTGCAAGGACGCCTTCAGCCAGCAGCAGGTGCCCGGCTCCTTCACGTGGAACGAGCTCGGCGACAAGGTGACGTTCCTTGCCGCCAGCGCGGCGCCCTACGGCGCCTACATCGCCTATGACGTCGCCGAGGACGCGAAGGACCTGGCGGGCAATCCGATGGGCGGCGGGGATGGGCCTTCCCGGCCCGAAGTGAGCTGCTTCAATTCGCCGGTGCTCCGCATCATCCAGCGCTACCAGGTCAAGCTGGAGCGGCGCTTCGAGCTGAGTGGCTCGCTCGTGCACAACCTGAAGTCGGGCACCACCCGCGTCAGCTCCAATACGGACGTGCTGCGGGTGGGCGATGACCTGGAGAGCCCGGCGGGAAGCGGCGTGCCGCGCTACCGTGGCTACCTCGGCTTCGACCTGTCCTCCCTGCAGCCCCGGCCCCAGCGCATCGTCTCCGCGCAATTGGAGGTGGAGCGGTGGACCACGCAGGGCAGCCCGTTTGGCGTGCTGGGTTCGCTGGATGTCGCGCCGGTGGACTTCGGGCCCACGCTGGAAGCCGCGGACTGGACGCTACCGGTGGGCCCCGCGCAGATGCTGGCCCGGGATGCCACGGCGGACGTGAATACAGTCGATGTCACCACCAGCGTGGCGGCACGTTGGGACTCGCGCGAAACGAGCGGGCCGCGCGCCCAGTTCCGCATCGCCTTCGACGAGAACGTCGCGGCACAGCCGGGCAACCTGGTGGACTACTACAACTCCGGCTCGTGGGTGACCCCGGAGCTCATCCTCGAGTACGAGGCGCCCTAAGAAGCGCGGTGGGCTGAAGCGGCGCGCCACGGAGCGGGAGGGCCGCGGGTGGCTCGTCGCGGGCCAGCCCGCTGCCACCTGTACCGAAACCAACTCCAGAGGACACGCTGACACTTATGGATGCAGCGAGTAGGCTCGCGGCGCTTGCAGCGAACCTCCTCCCGCCTCGTGGGACACGTCATGGAGCCTGGCCACCTGTATCCGGCACACCTGCCCCCTGGTACCCGGGTGGGGCCCTGGCGTGTCCTGGAGCGGCGCGGCTGCGGAGCCTACGGCGCTGTCTACCAGGCTCTCGGCGGGGAGGACGTTCTCGGTCGCGTGGCCCTCAAGGTGGCCCTGCACCCCGAAGCCGCACGCTTCGCACGCGAGGTGGAGCTGCTCTCCCGCCTCCGGCACCCGAACGTCCCGCGCCTCGTGGACCACGGGCACTGGCGGCAACCGGCAGGCCTCTCCTACCCCTACCTCGCGATGGAGTGGGTCGAGGGCGTGTCCCTCTATGAATGGGCGCAAGCGCAGCGTCCCACCTCGCGACAGGTGCTCCGCGTGCTCGCCAGTCTCGCGAGCGCCCTGGAGGCCACGCATGCCGCCGGGGGCGTCCACCGGGACGTGAAGGGGGACAACGTGCTCGTACGCGCCGCGGACGGACACGTCTTCCTGACCGACTTCGGCTCCGGAAGCTACGTGGGCGCCGCGCCGTTGACGTCTCCACCGTTTCCGCCCGGCACGCAGCCCTACCGCGCACCGGAGGCCTGGCGCTCCGTGAAGCTCCCCTTCCAGCCGTCGACTCCGCCCTACGCCCCCGGCCCGGCCGATGACGTCTTCGCGCTGGGGATGACCGCCTACCGGCTGGTGACCGACGACTACCCACCCATTCCGGCGCTGAGGGAAGAGGTGGCCCACCTCTGGGGCCCGGAGGGGACGGGGCCCATGCCGCCCCGCGACGTCAACGCCCGCTGCTGTGAGGAGCTGAGCCGGCTGGTGTCACGGATGCTCTCCGTGCGGCCCGAAGCGCGAGGCACGGCCCGCGAGCTGGCCGAGGCGCTGGAGCAGGCCGCGCGAGAAGCCGGGCCCATGGCGGATGTGCCGCTCTTCGCCGCCTCTCAACACGCCACGCCTCGGGAGCCCGGGCCGATTCCGTGGTCCTGGCTCATGGCAGCCGCAAGCCTGGGCGGCGCCGTGGCGCTTGGCGCCGCATGGCTGATGAGCGAGCACCCGCGAGACGAGGTCGAGCAGGTCCACACGGCAGGGTTCGAGGAGAGCAAGGATGCCGGCACCGTGGCTGTCGGAGATGCCGCACTGACGGCTCCGGTGCCGCTCGCCCGGGCGCCGTCTGCCTTGTCTGTCATCGCCGTGGACCAGCCACCCAAGCCGCTCCCAGGACAGACACGGCCCGATGCGACCGGGCGTTGTCCCAGCAGGATGATGCTCCCCATCAATGGGGGATGCTGGACGAAGCAGGCCGTGAGCCCGAAGGACTGTGACGCGAACTTCAACTATTACGTCTACAAAGGCGTTTGTTACGGCCCTGTCTTTCCACCGCCGCGTCCTTCCACCTCCGGTCCGGCAGGACAATCCAGGGACGAGGTCCGCCAGGACAGCGGTACAGCACCCTGAATGGATTCACTCAGGACGCCCTGTAGGGCTTGCGGTGGGCCTGCGGCTTTACCGGCCGAACCCTTTCAATCAGAAGCACCCGCATGACACACGGGTGCATGACCGGGGGACGCGAGGCGATAGAAGACCGCGAGCTACGGGCTGCTCAGGCGCGACTGGGACGAGCGCTGAGCAGCCCGGCCGGCCGCATCAGGCCTGCGGCGCCATCCAGACCAGGTTCCACAGGTGGCCGTCGAGGTCCTCGAAGCCCTGGTCATACATGAAGCCGTGGTCCTCGGGCGGGTGCGGAATCCGGCCGCCGGCGGCGGCGGCCTTGGCGATCAGACTGTCCACCTCGCCCCGGTTCTCGCAGCTCAGGCAGATGATGACCTCGTTGGCCTCCTTCGCGTGCACGACGGACTTGTTGGTGAAGCTCTTGAAGAACGCTTCGGTCATCAGCATGGCCTGGATGCTGCCCTCCACGATGTTCATGAACACCGCGCTCTCGTTGCTGAACTGAGGATTGAAGCTGAAGCCGAGGGCGGAGAAGAAGGCCTTGGACTTGTTCAGGTCCTTGACCGGCAGGTTGAAGATGATCTGCTTGTTCATGACGTCCCGTGTCAAAAGGTGGGTTGAAAATACGGTTCTGCCCCCGGGCGACGAAGGACGACACGTGAAATCGACACGCGCGCGAAAGAAATTTTCGCCGCGATGGCGCGCACCAGGGTTGCGCCACGCCAGCAGCTCTCGGACACTGCCGCCCCCCTCCCCCCCGCGGATGCGGCGGCGGGAATCGAACCTGCGGGCTTCAAGGTGCTGAGCGTCCGCCAATCTCCGGGAAGCGCTCATAGGCCCGCAGGAGCGCGTCCAGGTGGGCGGGATTGTCCAGGTCAAGCGGCGCGTCCGTGAGCTGCACGACCCACCCGCCCGATGCCGTGCGCCGCGCCCGTGACAGCAGGTCCGCGTCCCGAGCCAGGTCCGGGAACCCGATGGCGCGTGCGGCAGCGGCAGACCAATAGTTCAGCCACCCGAGGTAATAGGGAACCTCGGGTGAGCGGATGTGCTCGAAGAGCTTCAGGGCGGGCAGGCCCCGGGGTGGCGACGGCGGACCTTCCAGCGTGGGCGCTATCTGCTCCGCGATATCCCCCGCAGCGCCGTCCGGCGTCGCATGCCCCCAGAACGCGCGTGCGCCCTCCGACACTGCTTCGAGCGCATCCCCCGCTGCCGCGCTAACCGCCGCATCTAGCGGCAACTTCGCATGGACTTGGAGCTGTGGCCGGCCGCCTGGACTTTCATACGCGGAGCGTTGCCGCCCGGAGATCATCACGGGATAACGTTCATCGTTGTTACATACCATCGGAAACTCGCCGCGCGTGGCCTCCTCAGCCAACCACGCATCGCGCTGTGGCAACGCGGCAAGCCGGCGCTTCTCGGTAACTCTCCACTCCAGACGCAAGCCGGGCAACGCTCGTTCCAAGCCATGGACGGCAGCGAGTGCGCGGCTGTCGTCACCCACAAGTGCAGGCGCAAAGACGTTGATAATGAGGGGGCTTCGAGTGGTCATCGTTTGCATCCCGTTACGACGATCTTGAACGTTGGATCCTGCTTGAGCAGCGCGAGTCTGTGTGCGTTGGTGCTCACGCCAGCAACGAAGTCATATCCACAGGCCCGCGCTGCAGCGCGCTCCTTGCGCAATTGCTTGATTTCCTTCTCAATCTCCTGACCCTGGATATAGGCATTATATGTGTCAAACCGATGGGGTCTTGATCTCCCACAACACGCGCACTCCGACTTGCAGCGCATCGAAGCGCACGCCATCCACGAGCACGTCCATTCCGAGATAACGGTTAGGCGGAAACTTGTCGGCGCACTCGTTATGCGGGGCATCCTCGCCCGCGTGCGGCACCGGGACGGGCCTGCACTCAGGACGGCGCTCTCGCTCCAATGGCTCGGTCGGACCTGGAGGAAACCAGTCTTGCCCTAGTGGCTCCGGCTTGGGGCTTTCGACTCGCGGAGGGATCCTGCAAGGCGGGCTTCGTTCGGGACGTGGGCTCTACATCCTCTCGACTACTCCCTCTCAGCTCATACGCATCCAGCGCTTCCTTGATGGCGACTCCCACCACCACCACGCCAACGACGATTACCGCGCCCACAACGATCTCAGGAGCAGCCAAGACACAGAGGCCAATTCCCAGGGCAGCCGTGCCCGCCGAAGCAACGGCGCATCTTCCCGCTGGGTCGTTGAACCGGAGCCGGTCATGGTCGAGCGCTTGAAAGCAGCGCTCCGCCAACACGGGCCAGGGTTGGGAAGCCTCCTGGACGGCGCAACGCCCTCCGTCCCTCCAAGGCAGCGTCGCCGCTCTCTGGAGATTGGCGATCCTTGGGTTCCGGGACACGCGCTCTCTTGGGCTCGGCACCGACGTAGCGCACGCCGAGAAAAGGAGTAGAAGCGCGGCGCAAGCGTGGAGTCGCATGGTCGCGTCCTTTCAATCAAGTGCGGGGGCTGTTGGTCAAGGCTCGTCCGCCCATGAATACCCCAGCTCGTGCTGACGGCTACGGCGCTCGGAGCGTACTGAAGTGCGGTAGCACGGCCCGGAGCACACCAGCGGCGCGATGAAGCTCGGGGCGCAGTGGGACACGCCAAGAAGCGGCGCAGACGCAGGCAGGGGCTGACTCCCATCCTTTTCAATGCGCCGGGGCCACCGCCCGATCCCGAACGTCATCGGGCTCAAGTGAGCGACGAAGTCGCGCACGCAGATGGCGACGTGCATCCGAGTTCTTCATCGCCGGTACAGCCCAGGCCATGCGCTCCGGATTTGGTCCAAATCTGGTCCGCCAAGAACTGCTTTGGTCCCCATCGGCGATACGCACCTCCTCATCAGGGGCGGGCACGGCTCACAGCGGCGGGTTGCTGCCAGTGGAGGCAGCGGGAATCGAACCCGCGCCGGGCGGTGCGAAAACCCCAACAAAATCGCGCCCCTACCTCGTAACCGCCCGAAGTGCTTGGGCGTCGCTATCCCGCCGCGTCCCATCCCGCCCCCCCCCCTGTTGCAGCCCGTTCCGCAGGCCCACGCGACATGGACGCAACATGGCGGGGGAGGTGAAGACCGACCATTCAGACCGCGAGGGCAAGTACGCGATCGCGCTGCGGGTCGTTCTCGTCATCCAGGCTGACGGTTGAGGTCTGGCAGCATGCCCGCGCCCTCCTGCTGTAGGTTCAACGGGTGCGGGGGGCGTGCCGAACAGCGCATTGCCGGGTACGCACGAGGTGTGAAGTGTGGGGCAGCGTCGCTCATTGACACTCGCGCGCTGCCACGGCCACGCTGCGACAATGACCAATACTCGTCACAGTGGCTCCCTTCGACAAGCGCTGACTGCAGTGGCTGCGTTCGCGCTCCTGCTCGGCATCGGCAACGAGGCTGAGGCTCAACAAACGGGCAAGACGACCCGATACTGGGATTGTGGCAAACCCACCGCTGCGTGGCCTGCGAAAGCCCCAGTCAACCGTCCAGTTATAACTTGCGCCAAGGATGGCGTCACCGCAGTCAGCCCGGAGACGAAAGGCGGTGAGAGCGGTGGTACTGCCTTCATGTGCAACAACAATCAGCCGTGGGCTGTGAACTCAACCTTGTCGTATGGGTTTGCCGCAGCGCATGTGCCCGGCGTGGCAGAAGCCGCTTCGCTCTGCGCCTGTTACGAATTGACATTCACCAGCGGGCCCGTGAATGGCCAGAAGATGGTGGTTCAGGTGGTCACTTCGGGAGGGGATTTGGGTGAGAGCCATTTCGACCTGCTAATGCCTGGCGGGGGTGTTGGCATTTTCAACGCCTGTAAGCCTCAGTGGAATGCTCCAGACAATGGTTGGGGGCAGAGATACGGCGGCGTCACCAGTCAATCTGAATGCTCCCAGCTGCCGGCTCAATTGCGGCCGGGCTGTCAGTGGCGATTTACTTGGTTCAAGAACGCGGACAATCCTACCGTGAGCTTCAAGACGGTCCCCTGCCCCAGTGCAATCACTGCTAAATCTGGCTGCATCCGCAAGTAGGGGTAGGCGAACGTATCGCTGACCCCTGCGCGGGCCGGGTTCCTTCGGGGACTCGGCCCTTTGCTTTCTGTGGGCTTGCCGAAGGGCGGGCGTGAGCGGGCGGTCGAGCTGCCTGCGTCCGTGGTGGATGCCCTCAAGGGGTGGCCAACACACTGCCCTCCAGGGCCATTGTTCTGGACCCGGGAGGAAAGAAAGGCGCCCGCGAAGGCCAAGCACCGTCAAATCCCGCACAGATTTCCGCACCCCAAGTGCTCCTGCCATTGGCACCACCATTGCAACCGCCTTGCAACGGACCATGGGTCCGGGAGGCGCAAGTGATTGTGAAGCAGTGGCGAAAGGGATTGGGCGTGCTGCCCATCCTGGGGATGGCGGTGGGCTGTGGGGGCGTGGTGGAGAAGGAGGCCGGGGAGCAGCAGACCCAGGCCGCGGCGGTGGAGGCGCAGTCGCTTCCCCCCGGGTGCGAGGACCTGGGCTACGAGTACAACGGCACGACGCGCAGAGCGGGGGATACGTACGTCGTGCAGGACGCGCCGGACACGCGGCATGAGGGGTCCACGGTGCTCGTCTCCGACGGCACCCCCCGGCAGGAGGCCTACCTGAGCTTCCAGGTGGACACCGCCGAGGCCACCGCCGTCATCCAGGCAAAGCTGAGGCTCTACGCCGTGGATGGCTCGAGCAACGGCCCCGCGCTGTATGCCACCGGCACGAACTGGTCCGCCTACTCCCTCACGTGGAACAACCGCCCCGCCCTCATCGGCGCGCCGCTGGCGAACGTGGGCCCCATCGCCTCCAACAGCTTCGTGGAGTACGACGTCACGGCCCACGTGACGGGCAATGGCCTGTACAGCTTCGCCCTCGTGCCCGAGGGGGGTGATGGCGTGGACTTCGCCTCCACCCGATATCCCGTGTACGGCTTTGCCCCTGAGCTGCGGCTGCGAGTGCGGGAGACGGCCCCCCGCTGCCAGCACCGGGGCACGGGTGGCGCCGTCACCCAGGTCCTTACCCCCGACGCACTTCCTCGCGGCCTGGCCACGGATGGCAGTGGCGGCTTCGCCACCCTGTCGACGTATTCGGACGACACCGGGTGGGGGATGCGGCTGACCCGCTACAACGCCAATGGCTCCCAGGTGTGGATGCAGAACTACCCCGAGACCAGCGGGGGCTGGCGGACGCTCGGAGGGCTCGTGATGACGCCCCTGGGCAACCTGCTCATGCACGGGAGCTTCGCGGGCGCGCTGGACTTCGGCACGGGAGTCATCCCCGGAACGGGCCCCGGCACCCAGGGCCTGTTCATCGCGAAGTTCAGCCCCACCGGCCAGTTCGTCTGGGCCAAGGCCTTCCAGAGCACGACCACGCCATCAGAAATCTCGGCCTACGGCATCACCACCGACGCCAACGGCAGCCTCATCATCACCGGTGGCTTCCGGGGCCTCATCGACCTGGGAGGAGGCCCCCTGGACGCGGGGCCCTCCAGCCAGGCGCCCTACTACCGCCGGGGAATGTTCCTCGCGAAGTTCTCCTGGGAGGGAACGCACCTGTGGTCCCACGCCTTCGCCGCGGGCAATGATTGGGACACGCTGGGGCAGGCCCTGGCGACCGACAGCCAGGGGCACGTCCTGGTCGGCGGAGTCACGAGCGGCGTCAATGACCTGGGCTCCGCCTCGTGGCAGACGCCCTTCGTCGCGCGCTTCCTCCCCACGGGAGAGCGCCTCTGGGTGCGCCGGCTCGATGGGGCTCGGGGCGCCATCACGGGGGTGGCGGCGATGCCGGGTGGCGCGGTGGCCTTCACCGGCCGTGTCCGTGGCACCTTCACCTTCGCGGGCACGTCGCTGTCGAACGAAACCGAAGACCCGGACATGGTGCTGGGGGTGCTGGAAGCCTCCTCGACGGACCGCTGGGGCCGGCTGTACGGCAGCGTCCATGGCGAGTACAGCGGCAGGCTCGTCGCGGACGCGCAAGGCAACCTGGTGACGTCGGGCGGGTTCGGCCACGAGACGGACCTGGGCGGCGGCATCCTGAATCCCTCCGAGGCCGGCGAGGAAAGCTCCTACGTGGTCAGCTACGGCCCCGACGGCAGCCACCGCTGGTCTCGCGCCATGGGAGATGGACTGGAGAAGACGATGCTGGGCCTGACGCCCTCGGGGGAGGTGCTCTTCGGCGGCATCCTGGAGGAGTCGGAGGCCATCCGCGTGGACCAGACGGAGTACCGAGCTGACGATGGAAGCCTTGGCCTCCTGATGAGGCTGTCGCCCTGAAGCCCGCCGTGTCCTCCGGAGGCCCTGACAAACGCGTCCGCTGAGGCGCCCTCGCTCACGTGCCAGAACTGGCACGTTCGGCGCCCCAGCGTCAGCTCCGCCAGGGCCAGGCCCGCGCCAACTCCATGATTTCCGAGCGGGTTCCCTCCTACGCGCCCCCTGGCCCTGCCCTTGCTCAAGTGCCTCTCCGTTGCCCGCCACGGACGCGAAGGCGCTCGGGGCATACCCGGAGAGACACATGAAGAAGCACCTGCTCGGATGGCTGATGTTGTTGACGGTGACCGGCTGTGGCGAGGGCCTCCACGCCTCGGAGGCCACGGCGGAGGAAACCAGCCAGAGCCAGGCCCCGCTCGTGGGAGACATCCACTCCCTTCGCGGCGACACCGTGTGCCCCGCGAACGAGTACCTGATGCCAGTCTCGGAAGCGCGCGCCCGTCCGCAGGCCCTCTGCGAGCGGCTCGGCACCTGGGACATCGTGCGGCTGGCGGATGGAGGCTCAATCGTGGGGCCCGGCTATGGCTGCACCGTGCAGGACGTCGACTTCCGTCCGATGGGGGCCAGCCTCTGCATGCCCAAGCCGCTGCCGCCCTACTTCAAGTCCTTCGGAGATGGCGTGTGCCCGGCGAACGCGGCCCTGATGAGCCCGGAGACCGCGACGGCCAGACGCACCGAGCTGTGCGCCTACCTGGGCAAGTGGGACATCGTCCGGTTGACGGGCGGCGGTTCCATGGTGGGTTCCGGCGCCGGCTGCGTCATCCGGCTGCAGGACACGCAGCCCATGGGGTGGTCGCTCTGCGAGCCCACGAGCGCGCCCTTCACCCTCGTGGCCGGTGACGGGCCGTGCACGCCCGGGACGGCCGAGCTCTCCCCGCGGGAGGCCCGGGCCCGGCAGGGCGAAATCTGCGCCACGCTCGGCAAGTGGGACATCCAGCGGCTGTCGGGGCGCGGGACGATGAAGGGGCCCGGGGCAGGCTGCGTCATCAAGGACTGGGAGCCCAACCCCGTCGGGGCCACCCTGTGCAAGACGCTCCCGCCAGCACAGGGCACGGCCGCGGGGCATTGAGCCTGTCTCGCAGGTGGCGCCCACTGCCCCGCACCCGCGGAGCAGAGGGCTGACAGGCTGCGGCCCCGCGCCTCGGGCTCAGTGCGTCCGGAGCAGGTAGAAGTCGTGGTACTTCGAGAAGTCCACGCTCCCGTTGTACCAGGTCCGGACGTCGAT
This sequence comes from Pyxidicoccus sp. 3LFB2, assembly GCA_046520375.1. Lineage (GTDB taxonomy): Bacteria > Myxococcota > Myxococcia > Myxococcales > Myxococcaceae > Myxococcus. Next base: position 8,910 of record JBKGHK010000110.1, on the reverse strand, counting down.
GAAGTGGACGCCCTCGCTGGAGTGGACGACGTTGAAGACGTGGCCGACCTCCTGGCCTCCCGCGACGGGCGCGGCGCCCGTCATCCGGGCCGCGATGATGCCCCGGCTGCCAGGCCCCCACTGCTGCATGAGCTGCGCCACCTCGGCCTGGCCTCCGACCTTCTTCCATGGCGTGAGGTAGCGCCACGCCATGGTCGAGGTCTTCATGGAGCCCTGGGCAATGACACTCACCGGCCTTCCGGCAACGGTCTTGTCGAAGGCAATCGCCACCGGGCCGCAGTTCGTGCAGGTGGATTGGGTCGCCACGTTCGCGGCCATGGTGTCGAGCGCATTCCGGGAATGGACCGGCGCCGGGGACCTGAAGGCCGTCGAGAAGGACCCCACGCCCCGGACGATGCTCGTCAGCATGCCCCCCAGCCCCATGCCCGAGAGACTGCCGGCGATGGCGTACTCGGGCTCGTCGGTGCCCGAGGTGATGTTCCAGGAGCTGCGGAAGTTCGCGCCGCAGCCGGGGCACCAGAACCAGACGGAGTCACCGACGCCCTGCGAGAAGCTCGACATCCGGTCCAGGGGCAGGTTGTACGCATCGACGATGGCCGCGTTGCCCTCGGGCGAGTTGACGATGGTGCTGACCGCCGACTCGAGGGAGTTGGCCCGGGCGAAGGTGTCGTAGTTGAAGCCGCTCCCCATGACGATGCCTGTCAGTGCCTGCACGGACAGCTTCATGACGCCGCCTTCAACCGTCTGGGGCTCCCCGGGCGCGGCGAACAGGTTGTGCGCCTGGGGCTTGACGGCCCTCTGGATGGGCTCACCCTCGGGCTCGTAGGTCTTCGTGATGTAGAGCTCGGGCAAGTTGGTGTCGCTCGGCCCGCCGCCGCCGCCGTGGGGGTCTCCTCCGCCGCCCCCTCCCCCTGTGCACTCCGAACCGGAGCAGCCCACGTCCAGGCCGCTGGGGTCCGACAGGTTCAGCGGGTCATTCATCGCGAACGCGTAGGGGTGGGTCGTGGCCGCCGTGCGTGGCGCGAAGAGGGAGTCGCGGCTCAGGAAGCGCCCCATGACGGGGTCGTAGATGCGCGCGCCCAGCTGGACGAGGTTGAAGGCCGCCAGTGCGTTGCCGTCGTTCCACTGCGTGGTGGAGTAGAGGACCGTGCCCGGCTGCGCCGCCCCGGAGGACGTCGCCTCGCCGAACGGCTGGTAGCTCACGGACTGGATGAAGTCGCCCTTCCGGTCGGTGAAGAACCGCGCGCCCCGCTGCTCGCCGTAGGGGAAGACCCACTCCTCGCCCGGCCCCCGCCGGCTGGCGATGATGCCGTCCGGCCCCGGGATGTTCCGGGTGATGACCGACACGGGCTGGCCATTCACCACCTGCTCGCGTCGCTCGAAGAGCCCGCCCACGCGCCACTCCCGCCTCGCGTCGACAGCGCCCAGTCCCTGCAGGTCCACCTCCGCCAGGGTGCCGAGCGCGTCGCTGAGGAACGACGCCGTGCCGTAGACCTCGGTGATGGAGCGGATGTCCCCGGACGGGAAGTAGCTCAGCTGGCGCTGGCCCGTGCGCGTCGGATGCTCCAGCATGTTGCCCAGGCCGTCATGGACGACGTTGCAGCCCGACAGGACGGCGTTGTCGCCGTAGCCGACGGCGCACACCCGGTCCCGGTCCATTGACGTGTAGCTGCGCAGCGAGTCGTCGGCGCCCAGCAGGTCGTTCTGCCTCAGCAGGTTGCCCAGCGGGTCATAGGTGAAGCGCCAGTCCCCCAGGAGCTTGGTGCCGCGCACCTCCCTGGAGGAGGCCAGCCTGCCGAGCGCATCGTAGTTGGACGTGGTGATGGCGCCCGTGCCGACACTGAACTCCTGCCGCGACTTCTCCCGGCCCAGCGGGTCATACCGCATGCCCGTCAGGCGCCGGCTCCCGTAGGAGGACGTGAGGGTCGTCTCGGCCATCAGCCGGCGTCCCAGGTCCGCGTAGCTCGCCGTGTACTCGGTGCTCGAGCCATGCTTCGCCCTGCGCACGCGGCCGAACGCGTCTATCTCCAGCGCCTCATAGAGCGTCTCGCCGCCCGTCACCTGCACCCGGCGCATGCGGTTGAAGCTGTCATAGGTGTACTGGACCTCCTCGTAGGCATAGTCCGTGTCGGGCAGGTAGAACCCGAGCGCCGCGAGCGAGCCGTCCGCATGCTGCAGGGACTTCTCCACGTAGGTGTTGCCCGTGCTGTCGATGAAGCTGCGCGCGTTGGCCCGGCCCAGCGCGTCGTAGCTGTAGTAGACGTGCCCCGTCTGGGACTTCGTCCGGGACAGGCGCCCCAGCACATGGGTGGGGGTGACCATGGACGTGGGGCTCTGGCCGACGTCGTAGAAGAAGTCGTGCGCCGTGCCCGGCACCACCAGGCCGTCTTCCAGCTGCTCCTGGTGCTTGACGCGGCCCAGGGCGTCGTAGGTGCCAATGAGGCGGTAGAACGGGGCCGACGGCACGTAGGTGTCCGTCCAGCTCAGCTCCAGCAACTCGCCCCAGTTGCTGTACGTGGCGGTCTGCTCGACATGGTCCGGCTCCAGCCACTGGAGGCGCCGGCCGAGGGAGTCATAGCTCCAGTTCCACTTCACGGGGCCGGTGAGTGCGACCGGGTCCTGGTAGCGCACCATGGAGGTGAGCTGCCCCATGCGGTTGTGGCCGAAGGTGGCGTGCTCCAGCCGGGTGGTGCCCTGCAGCGTCGAGCGGGAGAGCACCCGGCCCGTCGCCGACAGCGTGGCGGACGAGGTGACGCCCGCCTGCGGCGAGCCCGTCAGCAGCGAGTCCGCGCCGCTGACGCTCAGCACCTCCTGGTTGGCCACGTACGAGCGCGAGTAGCACGTGGGGTAGCGCTCGTTGGCCTCGTCCACCACGGAGGTCTGCGCCTGGGGCCCGTGGCCCCGGACGGTGCACTTGAGGGTGCCGTCCGAATTGAAGGAGGACGAGGTGCCATAGGCCGTCGCCCCGTTCTGGGTGGACGGGTACGGGTCCGCCAGGAAGCTCACCCGGCCGAAGCCGTCATAGGTGCGCGCGCCGGTAATCATGAGCGCGTGGGCGTAGTCGGCGCCCAGCTCGAACTCGGTGCGGCGCTCGCGGCCCAGCTCGTCCAGGTACACGGTGCCGGTGCGTCCCGGCGCGCTGGCCTCGGTCCCCGGGGGGACGGGGTTCTTGAAGCCCTTGCCGACGATGCGCCGGCCGAGCGGGTCCGTGCCGGAGTCGCCCAGGTAGCGCGTCAGGGTGAGCACTCCGGTGCTGCCTCCGGGCGGCGTCACGGTGGAGCGCACGGGCCGGCCATGGCCGTCGTACTCCGTGCCGTAGCGGGTCTGGTTGGGGTCCACCGTGCTCAGCGTGGCCAGGCTGATGGGGTCGGGCGTGGTCCGGGTGATGAGTGACGGAACCGCCGTGGCATCCACCTGCTGCACCACCGGGACGAGGCCGAAGGGGTCATACGCGAGGCTCATCACGCGAAGGGCACCGTCCTCGCGCTCGGTGGAGACGGAGACGAGGTTGCCCGTCACGGGGTCGTGGCCGGCGGTATAGGCGCGCAGCGACCCGAGGAACGCCCCCGTCGTCGTGTTGTAGCGCTCCCGGGTGTGCGAGGTGAGGCGGCCCGCGGAGACGCTTCCCGCCGGCAGCCCGTCATAGGTGAAGGACTCGGCGGCGAAGGTGAGGAAGGGGCTCTTGTCGCAGGCCCAGGACCTGCGGGAGCGGGCCGCATGGAGCATCCGCTCGTTCGTTCCCACCGGCGTGGCGTACTGCGTCTCCACGCAGAGGTCGTCATCGGAGCGCAGGAGGTCGTTCATGTAGAAGACGTTGAGCACCCGCCCGTAGTCGTCGATGGAGCGCACCTCCATGCCGGTCGCCACGTGGGTGGTGGACGGCGGCGCGGCCGTGCCTCGCCAGGCCGTGCGGGCCTTCGCGTACATGAAGCCGTGCGCCGAGCACATGTCGTAGTCGGAGGACCCGCCCTCATTCACGGCTTTGGAGGCGGCGAAGTCGTACGGGTGCATCAGCTCCATGCAGTCCGTCTCGCGGGTGCCGGGGATGGCGGGCTCCACGAAGAGCTTCGCCGCATGGTCGATGTGCGTGCCACGCACCCGGCCCTGGGTGTTGAGCGTGAGAATGGCCCACGGGTCGATGCCCACGTCCTTGATGGCGGTGACGTCGCGGACCCTGCCTGCCAGCAGGTAGCGGCTGAAGCGGTCGACCTGCGTCGTCGGAGTGAAGGCGGGAAGCGGGTGTCTGTCGGTGATGACCGCGAACCCCTCGTACTGGCCCTGGATGGACGGGGTGCGCAGGGCGACGGTCCGCTGGTAGCCCGGCATGGTGAAGCGCTGGAGCGCGGTGTCGTAGTGGAGCTCCGCGCCGCCGTACGCGTAGCGCATGGTGTGCAGGGAGCCTCCGAGCCCCTGGAGTCCCTGGGTGGTCACCGAGGTGACGACGTTTTCCGGGAAGGGCACCTGGTGCTTCGTGGTGATGTCCTCCTTGGCGGAGCGGTAGCCGACATGCGTCCTGGCGCCGTAGCCGTTGTCCACCTGGACGATGCGGCCGGCCTCCGGCTTGCCGGGGAGGCTGCCGCCGGCGAGCTGGTACACGTCCAGGTTCCCACCGTTGACGTGGATGACTTCAGGGCGGCCGTCGCCGTCGAGGTCGTAGAGCCCGCCCAGGGTGCGGGACACCTTCCCCCCACATTCCTCCTCCTGGTTGGAGAAGGTGAAGCCGGAGCCCGTCTCCAAGGGGACGGGAGGCGCGAACCCGGTGCCCGTCCCGACGTGGACCGCCCACGTGGCCCGCTGGTCGTCGAAGACGATGTAGTCGGGGATGCCGTCGCCCGTGAGGTCTCTCATGCCCACGTGCTGCGCCGCATGGAACAGCGTGTTGCCGGGCGGGCGGGGCGTGGGCGCGACACAGGTCGCGTGCTGATTGCTCCGCTGGACGGAGATGACGACGTCCGGCAGCGACAGCGTCACCTGGGTGAAGCCGCGTCCCGTTCCCAGGTAGGCCGTCCTGCCAAGGACATAGTCGAGCAGGTGGTCTCCGTTGACGTCGGCCAGGGAGCAGGCCACCCCCTGACGGTTCCGGAACGCGACGGTGGAGACCCACTGGCCGACGCCGCACTCCGTGTTGCTCTTGAGCGTGATGGGGCTCGAGAAGACATTGACGCCATCGGAGACCAGCAGGCCCTGGAGGTTGAGCACCGCTTCAATCCTGTTGCCGGACCCCTGCTCGGGCCGCACCCTGAAGCGCTCCCCGTCCATGCGATAGAACCCACCGGAGGGCGCGGTGGGAGGCCCCTCCGAGAAGGTGCTGACCTTCGACGAGTTGAAGACCAGGTCGGGGAAGCCATCGCCGTTGACGTCCTTCACCTCCCACTCGGTGTAGGTCTTCTCGTCGCCTTCGTAGATGAGCTCGTTGGGAACTCCCCTGCAGGGGCTGTCGCTGTGGTTCCAGCCCTCCGAAGCTTCGGTCCACCCGCCATTCGAGTAGCGCCAGCACCGGTTGAAGGTGTGGTCGCGGCCGGTGTACCGCTTCGAGAGGGGCAGGTAGTTGCCGGACAGGGTGTGCCCCCGCGCCAGCAGGCGGCCGTAGAGCGCGGTGATGGAGTACTCGCGCCGCACCCACCTGACTCCCGAGACGCTGGTGCCGGGAGTGTTCAGGTAGACGACCCACTTGCCCGCGGCCTCCGCGGCATCGACGAAGTCGACGCGGCCGTCGCCATTCATGTCGATGGCCTGCCTCCATACCTGGTCGACGTTGGTCACACTGCCGGTGGCCTCGAACCGCGCGCGAAGCGAGCTCCAGACCCCGTAGGGCCCGGTCGTGAAGGTGGCGTCCGAGAGCTGGACGTTGTACGCGCCGTTGCCCAGCGTGGTGGCGCTTCCGGTCCCCGGGCGATTGACGGCCACCCAGAGCTTGCCGCCTTTCGTGTAGACGAGGTCGGCCCGTCCGTCGCCCGTCACGTCGGTCAGGTTCTGCGAGGTGGTGAGGGGCAGCTCGGCCACCGGCAGGGGGATGGTCGAGTCGAAGCCCGTGCCGGAGATCTGGTTGGCATTCGTACCGGCCGGCTGCTGGATGGACTGGGTCTTCTGGTACTTGAAGCTGCCGCCGGTGGTGGCGCTCCCATAGCCGAACGAAGCGACCGGGAGCGGGACGTGCTGCTCCGGAGTGCCCTGGCGGCCGAACAGCCGCACCGAGCTCAGCCGCGGCTGCTGCGTGTCCGCGTCCGGCAGGTAGGTGAAGTCATAGCGCCGCAGCCGGGTGTACGCGCTCGCGCAGTCCGCGCGGCTGTTGACGTCGATGACGGACAGCATGCGCTTGCGCACGAGCACGAAGTCGCCCACGACGGTCAGCGACAGGGGCTCGGGGCGAGGGGTGTCGTCGTAATAGAAGAACAGCTCGTGCTTGTAGCAGCCCGCCTGGGGGTGCTTGTTGTAGCTGATGCGGAGCAGGTCGATGGAGAAGCCATAGCCTCCGTACTCCACGGGAAAGCCCACGGCGTAATCGAGCTTCACGGACGTGCGGCCCGGACCGGAGATGTTGTCGAGCAGCCACAGGTCCGCGCCCGGGATGCCCTGGGAGCTGAAGGTCCAGGTGTGGCCCTGGCCGTCGAACATCACCCAGGCGCCGTTCTGCTCACGCAGCAGGAGCTCCGGGGCGTCGAACCGCACCACCCACTCCTGCACGCCGTTGACCGAGGGCCCCTTGGGCACCAGGTCCATTGTCTGGCCCTGGAGCGACAGCACGACCTGCGTGCGGGCCTGCGGGACGATGTCACTGCCGAAGGCCGGCCGGCGATGCGCGAAGGTGGAGTCGCGCCGGATGTACGAGAGCGGAATGTCCCAGCCCAGGCCCACCGCGCCCATGCCCTGCCCTCCCGAGCCGATGGACACCGGGATGGGAAGACCGCCGCGCGCTTCCGGCAGGTCCAGCGGCACGGAGGCCGAGAAATGGCCCGCGGCCCCCACCGAGCCCAGCGCGGTGCCGGTGTCGGAAGCGCGACCGGCGTAGTGCCCACCCGTGGGCGCCAGCTGCGCCTCCCCCAGGCGCGGACACAGCAGTGTGACAAGGCCCAGGGCAAGACCCAGCCACGGGCGCGGATGCATCATCTTCATGTAACAACCCCCTCTGGAGGGGGTTATTACAGAAAAATCTGCCTAGTTAGAAGTCCTGTAAAAACTGAATGAGCCGGCTCAGGGCTCGCAGATGCCGTCAGCGAGGACAAACACCGGCTTGAGGGTGCAGGGCAGACTGGCGATCTGCGCACCGGTGTAGCCCCCCGTGGGTGAGCCGGCCGCGCCAGGCCCCAGCCAGGGCTGCTGGGTCGTCGTATCCCAGTACACGGGGTAGATGTAGACGCCGTAGGAAGCGTACTCGTCGGCCTGGGCTGTGAATACCTGGGGCCAGAACCGCGAGTCGCGCCCCGTCGGATTGCCATAGGGGTTCTCCTGGGCGCACCGCCTCGCCCACTGCTGGCGCCCCCACGCCTGGTCGCTGGTGAGCAGGGCATCCGTCCAGCAGAGGTTGAGGGCCGAGGCCTGCGGGGAGATTCCCAGAACGGCAAACGCCAGGGTGGGCAGCGACAGCGTCTTCATACGTGCTCCTGTGCTGGAGGGGACCTCACGGGGTCTGGGCACCAGGTCGCACGGCTCCGAGAGTTCCTCGCATGCGCCCTGGTTGTGACGCAATGCCAGACTAGCCAGCGCCGCCACACCACGCGAACGGCAACACACGGCAGTGTTGACCAGGCACAGGAAATTCCGGTGGTAGTGGCTTCCCACTAGCGGGCGCGGAGGACCCTTTGGCGGACCCTCCGGGCCCTCTCAGCACGTCAAGGACTGGCATCGCGCCGAGGGGCGCGATGCCCTCACTTGCGACGGGACTTCAGTAGCAACAGGTCAGGCAGGTGTCGAGGTCGCTCTCGCAGTTCACCCGGCAGGAAGCGGGGTCGGGGTCGGCGGGGCAGGTGGCAATGCACCGGTTGTACTTGACGACGCAGCCCGAGCACGGACCACAGGCCGGCATCGCGGAAGAGTCCGACGCGGCGACAGCCTTCTCGGCATCACAGACGTCCTGGGCCGGCGTCTGCAGGCTGGCGGCGGTCTCCTGCGGGGGCGGCGTCCCGAAGTCCGTGGCCTGGGCGGTTCCGACGACGAGGATGCTCAGGGACAGGCACAGCCACAAAGCGCGCTTCATGGGGGTCTCCGTTGTCGTTTCGATGGGTTGATGCGCCAGGAAACCCTCTCAGGGGCCCCGGCCAATCCAGACAACAATAGGAGACACCAACTGGTCAATAGCTTACTTTCCGGCGGAAAGATTCCATCACCCCCCGGAGATTGTCCTTGCCATTGATTCGCAGACTTTCGACCTGGGTGCTCCGCTCGCAATGGCAGCGCAATCTTCCACGAGCGCCGTGCTGCATTCCTGTCGTGTGGCGCTCTGAGCTAGAATGACAAGCGGGATGCGCCCTCACCCCGAGGCCGGTCCCTGCAGAGCAGACAGCGCAACAGGAGACAACAAGATGAAGACCTTGAAGAGTGGACTCATCGGTCTGGTGCTCGGAGTTGCTGTGGCGATGGGAACCGCGACGGTGGGCAGCGAGGAGGCGGCTGCCGCGGTGTGCTGCTCGTATTGCGAGGTGGACACAGAGCGATGCGTTGCGGGCTGTGGTGAGGATGTGACCTGCGAGATGTACTGTTATCGGGCGAATGGCTACTGCGGCAGCATCTGCGATTCGAGCTGCTGAGCTCGAAAGCCAGAGCAGCACCGTGACAGGCGCAGGCCCGGCGACGCCCCATGGGAGCACGTCACTTCCATGGGGTGGTCACCGACAGCCGCTCAGGCCTCGGGTTCCCGGTCGCTGTCGTTGAGCTGAGCCGCCCCGGCGCCCATTCCCAGCCCCATTCCCATTC
>JBKGHK010001109.1:0-2501 GCA_046520375.1 Pyxidicoccus sp. 3LFB2 | reverse complement strand
TCCACGTCGCCACCGCCGGTGCCCGCGTCCACCTCGCCGCCGGAGCCGCAGGCGCCCAGCGTGTCGCCGTGCTTGGTGTGCGCCTTCAGCGCGGGCAGGCCCACGGTGATGGTGTGGGCGTTGGCCGGGTTGCCCGGGGGGATGTGGCAGATGGTGACCTTGCCAATGCCCATCGGGTTGCCGGGGTTCTCACCCTCCTGCACCGTGGGGTCCGCGGAGTCCGCGGGCTGCTCGGCGGGAGAGCCCTCCAGCCCGCCGGTCTGCGGGTCGTTCGGGGTGGACTCATCCCCCGTCTGGGGCTGGCCACCGCACGCGAGCAGCGTGCACAGGGCCACCATCAGCGCGGACGAGGAAACGATGTTGAGGCGTCGCATGAGCGTTCTCCAGTGACAGATGTCAGGGTGTTGCATCGCGGCGAGGACACCCTCCGCCTGGCGCTCCAGCCGTGAGCACACGTGCCGGATGCCCCGGGGGGCAGCGGTTCGAGCGTCGCGTCTGGAGCCGCTTGAGCGGTCCTTCCAGGTGCCAGCCCCCCGCCAGTACAGCCACCACTCGCAGAAGACCCCCCCACCCCGGCGCCGGCCACAGCCCCGCCGCCTTCATGACGCGAACAGACCTGCTGGAAAAATGAACCCTTAGCTCAGGCTCTCGGCGCTGTAGCGGGCGATGAGGCCGGTGCGGACGGCATGTCGGTGCACGCGCGAGAAGAACGCACTCGCGAGCAGTATCTGCACCACCGCGAGCCCTCCTCCCCACAGCAGCGCCGTGCCGGAGAAGGGGCCGCCCGCGACGAGCGTGCGCATGCCCTCGAAGACGTACGAAGGGGGCAGCAGCCAGGCCACCGCGCGCATCCACTCGGGCAGCGTGGCCAGCGGGTAGAAGACGCCGGCGAACGGGGAGATGAGCGCGGGGATGGGCCAGACGAACCACTCCGAGGCCGGGCCCAGCCGCAGCACCACCGCGCAGCCGAAGATGCCAATGGCGATGCCGAAGAGGAACAGCACGAGGAGGAAGGGCACGAACATCACCCCGAAGGTGGCGAAGGACAGGCCGAACACCGCGCTGGCGAGCACGAGCATCACCACGAGGCCCACCGCGCTGGTGACGATGCTGGAGAACACGAGCCCGCCGACGTACTCGGAGATGGACAGCGGCGTGGCGAAGACGTTGAGGAAGTTGCGGGACCAGACGTCCTCGAAGAACACCATCGTCACGCCCTGCATGACGCGGGTGAAGAAGTCCCAGAGGAGCACGGCGCCCAGCAGCGTGTGGACGAAGTCGATACCGGAGCCGGCGGAGCCGGACACGCTGTTGAGGTAGCGGCTCATGAAGCCCCACAGCACCATGTCGATGGCCACCCACGCGAAGAGCGGCAGGAAGCGGGCGACGCTGCCGCGCAGCAGGTAGAAGTAGCGCAGCGAGATGGCCCAGACGCGGGAGGGGCGCATGGCTCAGGCCCTCTCCAGCGCGAGCGGCTCGCGCGCCACGGCGATGAAGAGCTCCTCGAGCGACGCCTTGCCATGCTCCCGGGGCAGGGCCCTCGGGTCGCCTTCGAGAAGCACCTTGCCGCGGGACAGGAAGAGCACGCGGTGGCAGACCTCCTCCACCTCGTACATGTTGTGGGACGTCCACAGCACGCCGCCGGTGCCCTTCGCGGCGAAGCCCCGGATGCGGGCGCGGATGTCCTTCGCGGTGGACGGGTCCAGTGACGCGGTGGGCTCGTCGAGCAGCAGCAGGCGCGGCTGGTTGAGCATCGCCTTGGCCAGCGCCACGCGCGTCTGCTCGCCCGAGGAGAGCACGCCGCAGCGCGTGTCGCGGAAGCGCACGAGGTCGAACTCCTCCAGCAGCTCGGTGATTCGCGCGGCCAGGGCCTTCACGCCGTAGATGAGGCCGAAGACGCGCAGGTTCTGGTACACGGTGAGGTTGCCTGGCAGGGGTGAGTAGACGGCGGCGAAGTTGGTGCGCTCGAGCGCCTGGGAGCGCTGCTTCGCCAGGTCCACGCCCTCGATGCGGATGGTGCCGGAGGTGGGCTCCAGCACGCCGAGGAGCATGTTGATGGTCGTCGTCTTGCCGGCGCCATTGGGCCCGAGCAGCCCGACAATCTCGTTGCGGCCCACGTCGAACGAGACGCCATCCACGGCGACGGTGTCGCCATAGGCCTTTCTCAAGGTGGAGACCGAGAGCACCTTCGACGCGGAGGCCTCGTGCGAGGGCCCGGGCGTCGTCACGACGGGAGTCACCATGGGGGCGGCATTGTCCCCCAGCTTCCGGACGTGGAGGCCTCCAATCCGTGGCCGGCGGGGCTCTGGACGGGCAACTGTGGAGTGGAGCAACCCGGAGGGACGCGGGTTGGGGGGTTCATGTCACTCCCGGTGGACCTGGGGCCCACGCGCCACGAGGTCCGGCCCCACGGTGGAGACGTCCGGCACCCCGGCGAGGGCGAACGCGTGGGCGGTGTCCTCGCGCAGGCCCTCCAGGACGCGGCGCACGCCCTCCGCGCC
>JBKGHK010001108.1:0-2505 GCA_046520375.1 Pyxidicoccus sp. 3LFB2 | reverse complement strand
CTTCACGCCCCCGGGGCGCCCGGCGGGCTCTCCAGCCCCCACCCCGCATCCGCGCCCCCTTCCGCCTCATCTGGGCCGAGGAGGATGTCGCGCTGGGCCGGGAGCTGACGGTGGGCCTGGAGCCATACTTCACCCACCCGCCCGACGTCCGCTACCTCCCCGGGGTGGGTCACTTCGCGCCCCTGGAGGCCCCGGACCAGGTGGCCACGCTGTTACTGGAGCATCTGGGGCCCGCCCGGGGCTGAGTCCACACACCCGGCGTGAGGTGTGGACACTTGCCCTGGGCAACCATTCTTTGGGGCACTTGGCGCCGGGGCGGGGGTTGGGGGATGGTTCGGCACCTCACACTCCCACGGAGTCATGAAAATGACCCTGTCGTTGTCCCGTCGTGGCGCCACGGCGCTGCTCCTGCTGGCCGCTGTCTCCTTCACCACCGCTGGCTGTGCCGGCCGCCGCAAGGAGGCCTTCCTCCATGACAAGGCGCGCGAGCACGTCTACCGCAAGCCCATCGCCGAGGTGTGGCCCCAGGCCCTCGCGCTGCTGAAGGAGAAGGGCTACTCCTTCCGCGCCGGCAAGGAGGGCTTCGAGGCCTCCACGGAGTTCAAGATGGAGGGCGCGCCCTCCTCGCTGGGCACCACCTACGTGGCGTACCTCGTGCGCGGCGTGCAGAAGGGGCCCGGCCAGTGCTCGCTCGAGTACTGGAAGCGCATCTCCACCGAGTCGCGCGGCGCCGACACCGGCCGCGCCCCGGACCTCAACGAGGCGGGCCCGCGCACGGACTCGGGCAACTTCAACCGCGACGAGGAGCTGGAGTGGGAGCTCATCCAGCGCGTGGACACCGAGTCCGCCACCGCGCTGAAGGCCCAGGCCGAGAAGATTGAGTAGCTAGTCCCGCATCGGCAGTTCGATGGTGAGCCCGTCGAAGGCCACCTCCGCCGGCCCCTTGAACTCCTCGCGCGCCTGCGCGAGGAGCTTGCCGGGGTCGGTGTCGTGCCGGCTGGACAGGTGGGTGAGCACCAGCCGGCGCACCCCCGCCTCCCGCGCCACCCGTGCCGCCTCGCGCGCCGTGGAGTGACGCGTCTCCAGCGCCCGCTCCTGCTCGTCATCGGAGAAGGTGGACTCGTGGACCAACAGGTCCGCGTCCTTCGCCGCCTTCACCACCGAGGCGCAGGGGCGCGTGTCCCCGGAGATGACCAGCCGCCGTCCCGAGCGCGTCTCGCCCAGCACGTCCTCGGGCCGCACCACGCGCCCGTCCGGCAGCGTCACCGCCTCGCCCTTCTGCAGCTTGCCGAAGCTGGGCCCCTCCGGCACGCCCAGCTCGCGCGCCTTCTCCAGGTGGAAGCGCCCCGGCCGGTCATCCTCCACCAGCGCGTACGCCAGCGCGTTGATGCGGTGGTCCACGCCCACCGCGTGCACGGAGTAGCCACCCCGCCGCACCACGTCCCCGTCCTTCACCTCGGTGATTTCGATGGGGAAGGCCATGGACTCCAGCCCCAGGTGCACCGCCTGGTGCAACAGGCGCTTGGCGGGAGGCGGCCCGTACAGGCGCATGGGCTCGCTGCGGCCCATCATCCCCAGCGTGCGCAGGAAGCCGATGATTCCCAGGTAGTGGTCGGCGTGGAAGTGCGTGAAGAACACCGCGTCCACGGTGAAGCCGGTGCCAAAGCGCACCATCTGCCGCTGGCTGCCCTCGCCGCAGTCGAAGAGCAGCAGGTCCGCGTCCGCCTTCACCGCCAGTCCGGACAGGTTGCGGTGCAGCGTGGGCTGCGCGGCGGACGTGCCAAGGAAGGTGAGCCTGAGGAGGGACATGCCGGCGCTTCCCACGCGAAGAGGACCTCCCGCGCCAGACTCCGGACTCCGGGGCGCGAGGCGGTCATTTACCAGGGTTGGACGCCCCCGCGCTTCCCTGACTGACGCTCCCTGGGCTATGAGGCCGCCCCCCTGACACTCCCATGCCTGACTCCCTGATTGTCGGCCCCACCAGCGACCCCCGCCGCGTGCGCGCCCCGGACGGCCGCGTCCTCTCCGTCCCCGAGGGCTGGGCCCTGCTGCCCCCCGGCGACGCCGGCCTCACCCGCCGCGTGAAGGCCGCCGGCCCCACCTGGACGGTGCAGGAGAAGGTGGGCCGCAAGCTCTTCTCGCGCGGGGTATGGGCGCCCGAGGCCCACATCGTCCGGGCCCGCGCCGTGCTCGACTCCGAGCGCGCCACCCCCGCCTACGAGAAGAAGCTGGCCGCCGGCCGCGAGCGCCGCGCCCGCGAGCAGGAGCAGTACGAGGTGGACTTCGCCAACGCCGTACTGCGCTTCCTGGCCTTCTCCCCGGCATGGCTGGCCCACGCGAAGCGGATGGCCGTCCTGGTGGCCGCCCACGCCACCCCCGTGGGCAGCGGCACCGTGGCCCGCACGGAGCGCATCCCCATTGAACGGCGCGCCGAGGCCGCCGTCATCGCCTGGATGCGCCACCAGACCACCGCGTACGACAACATGCGCATCGCCCGCGTGAAGG
>JBKGHK010001107.1:0-2508 GCA_046520375.1 Pyxidicoccus sp. 3LFB2 | reverse complement strand
CACGCCGTTGACGGGCATGCGCGGCGCGGTGCCACGCAGCTCGTCGCGCCAGCCCGTCTTCGCCACGGGCAGGAAGCGCTCCTGCACCACGGCGCGCTTCCATGCGGTGCCCGTCACCTCGCCGGGGTACTCGTGGGTGCTGCCGGCCCAGTGGCGGAACACGGCGCCGCCGAAGCAGCAGGAGAAGAGGGCCCCCAGTATCAGCAGGCGCTTCAAGTCCCGGGGCTTCTTCGGCGGGGCCACGGGCTGGGGAGGCGGGGCATTGGGGGAGGGCAGCTCCCGGCTGACGGCGGCCTTCGCGTCGGCCGTGCGCTCCGCGCTGCACTGCTTGCAGTGGGACACGTCGCCCCGGTTGGCGGCGCCGCAGTACGCGCAGAACCAGTCCTCGCCCGCGGCGGCCAGCTCCAGCGTCTCGTCGTCGGTGACGCCTTCGCGCAGGGACTTGCCCGTCCTCGCGTCCACCCCGCCGAAGTCGAACTCCGACTCCTTGCCCGTCACCTCGCGGGGGTTGTTGCAGTTGGGGCAGACCTTCAGGCGCGCGGGAATGCCCTTCGTGTCACACGAAGTGCAGTTCCAGGTCCCTTCGATGATGCGGGTGCGCTTGGCCATGGCCCCATCCTACCCGGCGCTCACACCCAGAGCGCGCGAGGGAAGGGGATGGCCGCCGCGGGGGGCAGTCCCGGGCGCAGGGGCCGCACCATGGGCAGCGAGCCGTCTCTGGGCACGCGGGTGGCGCCCGGAACGCGCGCCAGCAGGGAGGCGCTCTCGGGCTGCTCCCACACCACCACCTTCGCCAGCCCCGCCCGGTGCGCCACGGCGCGGGCCGTCTCCAGCAGCGTGACGGCGTCCGCGTCGGAGCGCGCGTCCAGCATCAGCACCACCAGCTCGCCATAGCGGGCCATCATCGCCCACAGGGCGGTGGAGTCACCCACGGCAGCGCCACAGGCCTCGGGCCGGGGCCGTTGCAGCAGCTCCGCGTAGATGCGCTCGCGCTCCAGGTGCCAGTCCACCTGCGCGGGGCCTGGCCACAGGTAGAAGGGCGCGTCGGGGCGCCGCATCCGGCCGAGCGCCGCCGCCACGTCTGCGTCCTTCAGCAGTGAAGTCCCGCGCTGCGAGGACGTGGCCTCGTGGCTCGGCAGGTTCCAGTCCCAGGCGGGCACCTCCTCGTAGCCGGAGCGCCGGTAGAGGGGCGCGCCCACGTCGGAGAAGAGGACGGCGGCGTGGCCCTGGGGCGAGGCGCGCTCCAGCTCCGCGGCGACGAGGTCCATCAGCCGCGTGGCGTGGCCATGGCCCCGCAGGTGCGCCTCGGTGAAGACGCTGGCGATGGAGAAGCTGTCGCCGGGCGTGTACCGGCCATCCGGCCCGCGCAGGTGGCTGTCGTTGTGGAACGTCTCGCACGAGGCCAGCACGCGGCCGCCGTCCTCGCACAGCAGCCACGTGTTCATGCCCGTGGCGCACCAGGGGTGGGCGCGCAGCCGCAGCTCGCGCTGGTGGAACTGCTCCACCGTCAGCGGCGAGCCCCAGGCGGCATGGGTGACGCGGTCTCTGTCTGCCTTCTGCGCTTCGGTGGCAAGGACCAGGTGCATGGCGGCGCAGGCTAGCCGCGCCCGCCTCCCGGTGCAGCAGGCGGGAGCGCCGCCGCCGTCCAGCTCACAGCCGGGTGGTGTAGGGGAAGCGGAAGTGGAGCTGGAGGTAGGCCTGCCCCACGTGGAAGATGCCGTCGCGCAGCCGCTCGGGCAGGCCCAGTCCGCCCAGCTCCTGCGGCACGTAGAGGGCGGACTCCCAGCCCACGCTGACGAGGAAGCGCTTGGAGAACTGCAGCTCCAGGTCCACGCCCAGCTCCGCGCCGGGCCGCAGGAAGTGCGTGTCCGCCAGCGTGTCCGAGTGCAGGTAAGCGTACGTCAGCAGCAGCCCGCCGCCCACGGACAGCCGCACCGGGCTGGAGGACAGCGGCAGTCCCAGCCCCAGCGGCTTCCAGGTGACGCCATACATGCCGGTGTTGCGCACCTTGGGGGAGATGATGAGCGTGTCCGGGATGAGGATGGACGGGGAGATGCGAATCTCGTCCACGCGCTGCGCCTGCTTCCGGTACCGCTTGGGGATGAGGCGCTGGTTCTTCTTCAGCCACTCGCGGTCCAGCACCGCGTCCACCGAGATTTTCAGCCCGGTGTGGATGGGCTGGTCCTCGAAGACGGGCCCGAAGAAGAGGAGGGCGGTGGGGCCCACACCTACGTCCACCGGGACGGTGACGGGCCGGGCGGCGGTGGCCAGCGCGGGCAGCAGCAGGGCGGACAGCAGCAGGAGTCGGGCGGGCGTCATGGGCGCGGGCCTCCTCGGCACGTGGGGGCGCGGCGGGAATTAAGCACAGGGGGGATTGCCGCACGGCCCCTCTTTGGAGCAGGAAGGGGCCCGCGTCGGCTCCGGGAGCGGTACCCAGCTCCCCGGCTTCCCTTGTCCGCCGACGCCGTAGCCCTGGAGACCGGATGCTTTCCGCCGCGCTGTTGATTG
>JBKGHK010001106.1:0-2521 GCA_046520375.1 Pyxidicoccus sp. 3LFB2 | reverse complement strand
CGGCCCTGCTGGCCGTAGCGCTCGGTGCGCACGGCGCGGCGGAGGCGGGACGGCCACGGCCTCCTGGGAGATGGTGGACGGGAAGGCACGCGGGGCGGCGCCGACAGCTGCGTGGCGTCGCTGGAGAGCTGCTTGAGGATGACCTTCAGCTCGCGGCGCACGGCCTCGGCGGAGGCGGGGCGGTCCTCGGGCGCCTTGGACAGCAGCTGCATCACCAGCGCCTCCAGCGCGGGGTGCAGCTCCACATAGGTGGAGGGAGACGGCGGCGGCGTGCGCACGTGGTGCACGGCGATGGCCATGGGCGTGGGCCCCTCGAAGGGCAGCCGCCGCGTGAGCATCTCGAAGGCGATGACGCCCACCGCGTACAGGTCCGTGTGCGGGCCCACCTCCTGGCCACAGGCCTGCTCCGGCGCCATGTACTCGGGGGTGCCCACCATCATGCTGGCGCGCGTCTGGGGCGTGGAGCCGTTGGGCGCCTCGCTGCGCTTGGCGAGGCCGAAGTCCAGCACCTTCACGTACTCGTTGCCGGCGCCGTCACGCACCACGAAGACGTTGCCCGGCTTGAGGTCGCGGTGGATGACGCCCGCGGCGTGCGCGGCGCCCAGCGCGCCGAGCAGGTCATCCAGCACCGTGACGGCCTGCACCTCCAGCATGGGCGCGTGCTGGTTGATGACCTCGTCCAGGGGCGAGCCGTCCAGGTACTCCATCACCAGGTACTGGCCGACGCCGGGGATGGTGCCGAAGCCGAAGATGTCGATGATGCCGCGGTGGCGGATGGCCGCCGCCGCGCGCGCCTCGGAAGCCAGGTCCCTGGCGCGGCCGCCCTCGGCGAAGTCCGGGCGGAGAATCTTGATGGCCACCTTGCGGCCGATGACGGGGTGCTCGCCCTCGTAGACGATGCCCATGCCGCCGGCGCCAATCTGGCGCTTCACGACGTAGTCACCGAGCTGCTTGCCCACCATCACATCGCGCGAGACGGACTTCTCCCACTCCTCTTCCTCCGCCAGGAAGGCCGAGGGCGCGCCCACCACGAGCGGACGCGCGGACATGGAAGCCGCGCTCGGCTTGCGCTTGACGGTGGCGTCGTCTTCGTCGTCCCCATAGGGGCTGGGCGCCACGGGCTCGGGCGTGCTGGGCGGGCAGACGGTGGCACCCGCGGGGTGGGCCGACCCGCACCGGGGACACTTGCGAAAATTGTTCATTGCTTCACTCATCTTCGCCCGTCCCCATACGTCATGGCCATCCCAGCCTGAAAGGGTCTGACTTGACCCCTTCCCCCTCTGGACGAGCTCACACGCTTGAGGGGGAACGATATCCCGCGCGAGATGTCGCAATAAATCGTCGAAGCGGCAGGCAGGCTCACAAGGCCAGCCTGACTTTCGTGGTTCACGCAGCTCGCGCGGGTTGGGATTGGGAGGGAGCCCTGCCTTGACCGACCTGGAGGCGTCTGCTTCGGTCGGCACCGACGTGCGCATCCTCTTCCTCAACCCGGTGGGCATCCTGGGCGGCGCCGAGCGTGCGCTGCTGGATTTGCTGGCGTGCCTGAAGCAGTTGGACGCGGGGCTGTCGCTCCACCTGCTCGCGGGCACGCCGGGGCCGCTGCTGGACGCGGCCCGTGCATTGGGCGTGGACGCCCGCCTGCTCGCACTGCCCGAGCGGCTGTCCGCACTGGGAGACAGTGCGCTGCGCGGGCGGGGTCCGGTGGAGGCCCTGCGCTTCGCCGGGGGCCTGGCGCCCGCGCCGTTCCTGCTGGCCGGTTATGGCCGCTCGCTGCGGCGCGAGGTGGCGGGGCTGCGTCCGGACCTGCTGCACTCCAACGGCATCAAGACGCACCTGCTCAGCCCCATCACCGCGGGGCTGCCGTTGAAGCGGGTGTGGCACATCCACGACTTCCTGGGCGAGCGGCCGCTGGTGCGGCGGGCGTTGCGGACGCTGGCGCCGCTGGCGTCCGCGGCCATCGCCAACTCGGGCGCGGTGGGCGAGGACACGCGCGACGGTGCTGGGCCGCGTGCCCGTGCACGTCGTGCACAACGGCGTGGACGTGGAGCGCTTCTCACCGGGGCCCGGGGACGGTGCCCGGCTGGATTCACTGGCGGGCCTGCCGCCCGCGCCCGAGGGGACGCTGCGTGTGGGGCTGGTGGCCACGTACGCACGCTGGAAGGGGCATGACGTCTTCCTGGAGGCGGCGGCGGAGTTGGTGCGCTCGCACCCTGCCCTGCCCGCGCGCTTCTACCTGGTCGGCGCGCCGCTGTACCGGACGCCGGGCTCGCAGTTCTCCGAGGAGGAGCTGCGGGGGCTGATTGAGGCGCGGGGACTGCGTGGCCGCGTGGGGCTGGTGCCGTTCCAGCCGGAGCCGGCCGCCGTGTACCGCGCGCTGGACGTGTTCGTTCATGCCAGCACGCGGCGCGAGCCCTTCGGCCTGACCATCGCCGAGGCGCTGGCCTGTGGGCGGTCGGCGGTCGTCTCGCGAGCGAGCGGCGCGGCGGAGGGGCTTCGCAGTGGCGTGGATGCGCTGACCGTG
>JBKGHK010001105.1:0-2525 GCA_046520375.1 Pyxidicoccus sp. 3LFB2 | reverse complement strand
CCTCCTCCCCCATCAGCCCGAACCGACGCCGTGCCGGGAGCCCGCATGGAGGGCTCCTCCTCCCCTGCCGGCCACGGACCCATGCCGCGCCGGGAGCCCGCGTTGAGAGTACCTCCTCTCGCATCAGCCTTGGGCCTACGCCGCGCCGGGAGCCCGCGTGGAGGGTGTCTCCACCACCTGCCCGGCGCCAGCGGCCAGCGCCTCCGGCGGCCGCCACATGAACCATTGTGGCGGCCCGCCGTCGAAGCAGGGCTCCTCGCGCTGGGTGTCGAAGCCGAAGCCGCGATACCAGTCGCGGTTGGACGTCTTTGCCGTCTCCAGGAAGCAGGGCTCGCCCTTCGCCGCCGCCAGTTCCAGGCCGCGCTTCATCAGCCTCGCGCCCAGTCCCCGGCCCTGGAGTGACGGCTCGACGGCGATGACCGCGAGGTACCAATGCGGTGGCGTGTGGGGGTGGTAGCGCTCCAGCCTCGCGAGCGCCTGGAGCGCCAACCGGGTCCGTCCGGGGAAGTACCGCAGCGCGGCCCAGACGGTCGGAAGAAACCCCGCCTGGCGCCGGAGCGACTGGGGAAAGGCCCCTGGCCGCAGCCAGGCCGCGACGCCGGTCAGCCGCCCCGCCTCCACCGTGGCGTGGACGACGCCGTGCTCCAGACAGTCGACGACGGTGGCGATGTAGAAGCGGGAGGACACCCTGGCGCGCCGCTCCGGTTCCCCGGGAAACAGCTCCGCGAGGAAGGGGTAGTCGTCGAAGGCGCGGGCGCAGAGGGGGCCTACCTGGTCGAGCATCTCCGGCCCCAGCTCCTGGACAGTCACGGTCATGGGGTGTCGGACGGTAGCACGCCACGAGTGCTGCTCACGGAGACACAACGGGCCCGGTGTCACCGCCTGGGCTGAAGTCACGAAGTGCGGCTCACGGAGACACGCCGGGGCCGGCGCCACCGCCCGGGTTGAATGCAGGAAGTGCTGCTCACGGAGACACAACGGGCCCGTTGCCACGGCCCGGACTGAGGGCACGAAGTGCTGTTCGATCAGACCCATCGGCTCCGTTGCCACGGCCTGGACAGAGGGAACGAAGTCCGACTTACGGAGCCACCTCGGCTCCGTTGCCACGGCCAGGACTGAGGGCACGAAGTGCGGCTCACACCGAGGCGATGGAGCCAGCGCCAGGGCCTGAGTTGAAGGCAGGGGTGGAGGTCTCGCTTCGCACGGAGTATTCATCCCCTCCGCATGTCTCTTCGCCTCGTGAAACGGCTCGCACGGGACTGGTTCCTGGCGGGGATGATTCTCGCCGTCGTGCTCGCCGTGCTCTTCCCTGACTTCGGGAGCACTGGCGGGGCGATGCACGCGGACGTCGTCGCCAACGCCGGCATCTTCGCGGTGTTCCTCCTGTACGGCCTCGGCTTGCCGCTGGCGAACCTGAAGGCGGGCGTCCTGCAGTGGCGGCTGCACGTCGTGGTGCAGAGCTTCACCTTTGGAGTGTTTCCCCTCCTCTGGCTGCTGCTCGACCTCGTCGCGGGGCGCTGGCTGCCACCCGACCTGCTGTTGGGGTTCCTCTACCTGTGCGCCGTCCCGTCGACCATCTCCTCCTCGGTCGCGATGACGGGGCTGGCTCGCGGCAACGTGGCGGCGGCCATCTTCAACGCGAGCCTGTCGAGCCTGCTCGGCGTCGTGCTCACCCCGCTCATCGTCAGCCTGCTCGCTTCGACAACGGGCCAGTCGATTCCACTGGGCGAGGCCATCCGCAAGCTGGCGACGCTGCTCCTGCTGCCCCTGGTCATTGGTCAGGTGCTCCGGCCGCTGCTGGGCGCCTGGTTCGCGCGCTACCGGCGCTACACCAACAGCTTCGACCGGCTGTTCATCCTGGTGCTGGTCTACGCCTCGTTCTGTGACTCGGTGAAGGCCGGGCTCTTCACGAACTATGGCGGTGGCATCCTGGCGGTGACGCTCGGAGGCGCTGCGCTGTTCCTCACCGTGGTGCTCGTGCTGAGCACCCTGGTGACTCGCCGGGCCGGCTTCGTGAAGGAGGACGAGATTGCCGCGGTCTTCTGTGGCTCGAAGAAGACGCTGGCCTCCGGCGTGCCCATGGCGCGACTCCTCTTCGGCGCGCACCCGGGACTGGGGCTCATCGTCCTGCCGCTGATGTTCTACCACCAGCTCCAATTGCTCGTGTGCTCGGCCCTGGCTGAGCGCTACGCATGCCGGGCCTCGCCGCCCATCTCCTGAGTCGGCGGAAGCATCGCCTTCGCCGGAGGGGGACATGCCGGCACTTCGGGAGTCGGAGCCCCCAGCAGAGGAAGCCGTGCCACTGCCTTGGGAGCCGGTGCCTCGCGAATCGGAGCCCTCATCTGAAGGTGTGCCAGGACCTTTGGACCCGGAGTCGTCACCAGGGGGAGGCATGCCAGTGCTTTTCGGCCCGGAGTCTTCGCCAGGAGGAGGCGTGCGGGTGCCTTTCGGCCCGGAGTCTTTGGGACGACCCAGTGCGCGCCAGAGGGCCCTCACCGAGGCGTTCACCTCGGCTTCGCCCACCT
>JBKGHK010001104.1:0-2530 GCA_046520375.1 Pyxidicoccus sp. 3LFB2 | reverse complement strand
GACTGCACTTCGGCGCGGCGGGCGTCCACGCGACGCGCCACCTCGGCGGCGCCATGGGCGGCCTGCGAAGAGGCGCCCGCCACGGCGCGCTCACGCAGCGGTCCCGACAGCATCGGCAGATGAGCAACGCCCAGTCCGATGACCAGGAATGCGAAGACGAGGAACTTGAGGCGGACCATCGCCATCCTTTAGCCCGAGGGTGAAGGGTTCCGCTTATAGCGTTCACCATTCGGAACCAGCAAGATTCGGGCAATGGACGCGACAGGCCCGGCCGCCAGGTCAACGACCTGGGAGACCGGGCCCCTGCTGCTTCCCATCCCGACTGGCTAGTAGGTGGGCACGTCGGCCGCCGTGTCCTGCGGCAGGCCGGCGGTATGTGACTCGCGCCGCTTCTCCAGCGTGCGTTTGATGGTCTTCTCCAACCGATCACGCGATGCGTCGATGGCCGGATACAGCGAGTCCGCCGTCTCCGTCACGTGTATCGCGGCCAGGCCGGGCAGGCGCACCGTCACACGGCACTCCTTGTCCACGCCTCCCTTGGGGCCATTGGTATCCACGAGAGAGATGTCGATCTCCGCCGCCTCATCATCCGCGAACCGTTCGATGTGGCTCACCAGGTGTTCATCGACATACGCCTTGAGAGCATCCGACAGGTCCAGGTGCACTCCACGCAGCAACACCTTCATTGGCATCACCTCCGGGCCCAAAGATGGACAGTCCGGCATCCAGCGGTGAGAGGGGGCCCCGCTGCTCCGCTGCCTGGCTGCCCTCCTGCCGGGAGGGCATGGAGGCGGACATGGAGGCAAAGGACGTTTCACTCCGACACGTGGGTTTCCCAGGCACATGGGTGCCGAGCGAATCAAGGTCCTGCTGGTGGAAGATGACGGCGACAGCCGGGAGCTGCTGGCGGAGCTGTTGGAGGCCGAGTTCGACGTCCGGACCGCGCCCGACGGCATCGCGGGCCTCCGGGCCTTCGAACTCGAGCGTCCCGACGTCGTGGTGACCGACGAGTCACTGCCGGGGATGCTCGGCACGGAGCTGGCGCACCGGGTGAAGGAGAGAGACCCCCGGGCCCGCGTCATCCTCGTCTCCGGCTATACCCAGGTACAGGGGGCCGACCACTGTGACGTGGTGCTGCGCAAGCCCATCGACGTGGACCGGCTGAGCGCCGCGGTGGGCAGGCTGGGCCAGGAGGCCCGCCAGTGGTTGGTGGGTGGTGAAGACGCCCGCCAATGAACGAAGCGTCTGGACGGGGGTGCGGCTCGCGAGGGCCGGACCTACCATGTCCCTCCAGACACCACACGGGCAGGAGGGACCGTCATGAAATACTGCGCCAGGTGCGGCTCGGAGTACCAGGACAGCGTGCAGGACTGCGCGGACTGCCCCGGCAATCCGCTTCTCGTCAGTGAAGCGGAGATGCGCGCGCGAGGGCTGCCAATGCCTCATGAAATGGACAAGCGCATCTTCGTGCGCGCGGCCACCGCGGAGGACCCGTTCACCGCGGAGGCCTTCGTCGAAGTGCTGCAGGAAGCCAACATCCCCGTGCTGGTGCGTGCCGGCCGCTCCGGGGTCGTGGACAAGCTGACCACCGGCAACCTCCTCCCCTGGTGGGAAATCCTCGTCCCCGAGGACCTGGCCGCCCGCGCCATCCCCCTGCTGGAGCAGGAGCGGGTGCAGGAGCTGGCCACTAACGACGAGGCCGTCATGGCCGCCGAGGAGGAGGAGCGGGAGAGCGAGCTGACGTCCGCTCCACCGCCCGCGCTCTGAGCAGGCGGCCAGGCGCGCCCGCCCGGCTCAGGGTGAGCGCACCACCGCGTCGCTGCCGGCTTTGGCCGGGCGGCGCACCTCGAAGAGGCTGACACCCGTCACCCGCCACTTCGCATAGCGCGCGTTGCGGGCGAGGAACGTCTCCAGGTCCTCGTCCACGACGCGGTTGTACCCGCCGCGCGAGGCGTGGCGAAGGTACGTGCGCTTCTTGCGCTGCACGACGAAGCCCAGGTGCGTCACCCGGGTGGCCTTCAGCGGCAAATCCTCGCGCAGCACCACGAGGATGGTGCCCGAGGGGATGGAACGCGCGTGCGCCAGCACCCGCTCCAGGGGCAGCATGTTGAGCGGGTACGTGCCCACCGGCCGCCGCTCCTTGGGCAGCCCCAGCGCCAGCGAGGAGCGCGACTGCCAGGTGAGCGGGGTGAGCGTCTTGGTGACGGGCACCGCGTCCTCACCGGCGTAGCGCCGCGTCACGTCCACCAGGAAGCCCTTGCGGATGTTGTTGGGCAGCCACTGCGCCTCCATGAGGTGGTTGCGGTCCTCGTAGGTGGGCGCGCTGGCGTAGCGCAGGGTGTCGAGCAGCGGGCCCACGTCGGCCTCGCTGCGCGCCAGTCCCATGGCCAGCGACTGCTCCACGAAGGTGAGGCAGTCCACCGCGTCCAGGCGGAAGGTCGGGTCCGGGTCCACGCCCTGGCCCTCGCCCAGCGGGGACAGCACGTAGGGCGTGTTGATGAAGCGCTCGCTCATGCGCAGCACGCGCTCG
>JBKGHK010001103.1:0-2531 GCA_046520375.1 Pyxidicoccus sp. 3LFB2 | reverse complement strand
GGCCTTCCGGAGCGACGGCAACGTGCCCCTGGTGCTGCCGGGCTTCAACACCGAGGCGCTGGGGCCGGGCTTCAGCTTCAAGGGCCGCGTGGTGTGCCTGCCGGGCGCGTCACCTCGGCCGTGGTGCACGTGGTGGAGCCGCTGCGCCGGGCCTTCGGCGTGGTGCGCGCGCGAGGTGACGGCGCTGATGAGCGTCTCCAGCGCGGGCGTGCGCGGCGTGGCGGAGCTGGAGAAGCAGACGGCGGACTTGCTCTCCGGCCGCGAGCCGGAGCCCCAGGCCTTCCCCCACCGCGTGGGCTTCAACCTGGTGCCCCAGGTGGGCGGCTTCATGGTGAACTCGCCGTGGACGGAGGAGGAGGGCGGCTGGACGCTGGAGGCCGCGCGCCTGTTCTCCGCCCGGGGCGAGGTGCCCGTCATCGCCGGCACCGCGGTGCAGGTGCCCACCTTCCACGGCCACGGCATCACCGTGAACGTGCAGCTCAAGAAGGCCGGCCCGGTGGAGCAGGTGCGCGCCGCCCTCAAGACGTCGCCGTCCCTGAAGGTGCTGGACGCCCCCGGCGAGCGCATCTACCCCATGCCCATGCTCGTCATGTCCGACCCCGCCGTGCATGTGGGCCGGGTGCGCGCCTTCCCCCAGGCCCCCGAGTGGGTGACGCTCTTCGCCGCCGTGGACAACGCCAGCCGGGGCGCGGGCCTCAACCTGGTGGAGGCCGGCTTCAAGCTCGCCGAGCGCCCCGCCTGACAAATTGGCAATTCCCCTGGAGCCGCCCTGCCTGTTTGGCGGGACAGGGCGTCCCTCCGAGGGGGAATAGGCCGGCGGGGAAGGGGTTGTGGGTGGCCTCCCGCTTGCTAGCGTGCGCGTACCCATGCGTTTCCTACTCGTTGGTCTCCTGCTCTTCGCGTCGACCGCCCTGGGGCAGACCCTGACCCTGACGGTCAACAACACCACCGACAACACCCGGCCCATCGGCCTCAACCGCTTGGACTGCGCCCGAGATTTGGACCTCGATTGGGCCTTCAACGGGGCTGCCTGTGAGCCGCTCGATCTCTGGGTCACCACGTCCGGCTCCTGCAGGGACGCGCCCGCCACGGGTGACTTCCCGCTGGAGTCCGTGCCCGAGGGGAATGTCAGCGTCCCGGGCACCGTGACGCGCTCCATCGACGTGAGCCGCCTGCCCATCTTCACGGGGGCGGACGGCGGCGCGGGCACGTGCGAGACCGCCGACGTGGAGCAGACGATGCGCGTCTGCGGCGTCACCTTCGTGGCCAACCCGCTCAACCCCACCGCCTGCGACACGGCCGTGCGGGTGAGCACCGCGCCCCAGCTGCGCTTCGACACGCGGGCGCCTCCCAAGCCCACCATCTCCGGGGTGGCTCCGCGCGACTCGGCGCTGGGCGTCACGGTGACGGCGGAGGATGACTCCACGGTGAGGGTGGTCGCCTATCGGCTCGATGGCGACGGGGGTGTCGGCGGCGAGGCGGCGAGCGACGAGACGACGTCCATCGAGGGCACCGCGCAGCTGGAGGGCCTGGAGAACGGGGTGACCTACCAGGTCATCGCGGTGGCGACGGACACGGCCGGCAACGCCAGCGAGCAGTCGGACCCGAGCGAGGGGACGCCCATCGCGAGCAACGGCTTCCTGGGCGAGTATCTGGAAGCGGGTGGCAAGGAGACGGGCGGGTGTGGCGCGGCGGGTGGTGGCATCGCGGGTGGCGCGGTGCTGGCCGCCCTCGGGTTCTGGCTGTCGAGGAGGAAGCAGTCATGAGTCGGGCAACGGCCCTCGGTTTCGCGGCGCTACTGGCCGCGCTTCCCGCATGGGGACAGGATACGGTGGTGGTGGAGGAGAAGGTGTCGCTGCAGTCCCCCCGCTCGGGCGGCGTCGTGTTCCGGCTGGGGGGCTACAAGCCCCTCATCGACGAGGAAGAGGGGCTGACCGGCACGCCGTACAAGAACATCTTCGGCGACGAGTCGCTGCTCTTGTTCGAGGCGGAGCTGCAGCGCTACTTCTACCAGGGCATCGGCACCGCGGGCATCGGCCTGTCCGCCGGCTACGGGGAGAAGTTCGCGCCCGCGCAGCTGGCTGATGGCGGCAGCGCGTCGGAGCAGACGGCCCTCAAGGTCATCCCGCTGGGCGTCAACGCCTTCTACAAGTTCGACTACGCCGCGTTCGAGTGGGGAATCCCGCTGGTGCCGTACGGCAAGCTGGGCCTCATCTACACGCCGTGGTGGATTACGAAGGGCAGCGGTACCGAGTCGGTGGGCGGCAACCGGGGCGCTGGCGGCAAGTGGGGCTGGGGCGCCACCGGCGGCGTGGCGTTCATGCTCGACGTGCTGGAGCCGCGTTTCGCACGCGACTTCGACTCGGACCTGGGGGTGAACCACAGCTACCTCTTCGCCGAGTACACCTACGCGGATGTGAACAATTTCGGCGCGGGCGGGCTCAACCTGTCGTCCCGGCGCTGGATGTTCGGACTGGCGCTGGACTACTAAGCGGCTCATGCGCCCACCCCGCGCCCCTCCGCTCCGCTTG
>JBKGHK010001102.1:0-2533 GCA_046520375.1 Pyxidicoccus sp. 3LFB2 | reverse complement strand
CCGGTGTCACGCACCTGGCTGAGCGAGACGGTCACGGCGGGCCGGCCCTCCTGGACGAGCCGCTCCGCCAACCGCTCGAGGAAACCGGTGGCGGCGCAGTAGCCCGCGTGCCGCCCTGCCCCCAGCGTGCCCATCAGCGAGGCGGCGAAGACGAGCAACGCACGGGGCCGCGCTTGCAGCGCTTCGGCCACGGCCAGCGCACCCAGCACGTGTGCCCCGGCGCCGCGGGACAGGCTGATGGGTGACTCGTCCGCCAGTGCGGCGGGACACAGCATGCCGGCGAAGTGGAAGGCTCCGTCACACGGCTGGTTGAAGTGGGCCTCGGCCCGGCGCACCGCCTCGTGCAGCGCGGCGGCGTCCGTCACGTCCACCTGGGCGTAGAGCGCATCGCGGACTTCGTGCTCCAGCGCCTCGACCTCGGGACCGCGAGGGCGCCGTCCCACCAGCAGCAGCCGGGCCCCCAGCGCGCGGCGCAGGTATCGCGCCCACTCCCGGCCCAGCCCACCCAGCGCGCCCGTCACCACGTAGAGCCCACCCGGCTTCAACTGGCGAGGCTCCGAGAGGGGTGCAGGCGTCCACGGGGAGAACGTCCGCTCCCATCGCTGACCGTTGCGCCACGCCACCTCGCGCGCGGCGTCCAGGCTGGCCAGCTCGTCCGCGGCACACCGGGCGGAGGACTCCGCGTCGGAGGGAGTCCACACCACACGAGCCTCCAGGCCGGGCACCTCCGCCGCCGCGGCCCACGCGAGCCCGGGCACCATGAGGTGCCCCACTCCGCCTTCAATGGAGGTCGGCCCATTGGCGGAAGCCGAACCCTCACCAGCCTCCGGAAGCACCGCCAGCAATCGCACGGGAGCCGTGGTCACCCACGGAGCCAGCGCCTGCACCGTCTGCAGCACCGACCTCACCGCCGCCGACAGCGAAACCCGCCCCAAGCTCCCCGAAGCCACCACCACGTCCTCGCAGCGCGAACCCCGAGCCCACAGGGCCTCCAGCGTCGCCCCCAGCGAATTCGCGTCCTCCGGCGCCACCCGCACCACCTCGCGCCCGTCCACCCGCGCGCGCAGGGCCGAGGCAAACGCCTCCTCCGCCACGACCAGCACGGGCCCCCGCGCACCACGGTGCCCCTCTGGCAATGTCCGGGGCACCCACCGCGCCACGGCCAGACACCGGGGCAGCGTCGCCGGCCCGCCCAGTACACGCTCAGCCCGGCGCCGCTCGGTGGCCAGCTCTCCGGCATCGAAGCGGCGCCTCAGCTCGGTGCGCCCGCGCTTGCCCAGCTCGGTGCGCGGCACCTGATGACGCTCCAGGGGCACGAGGTACGCGGCCTGGAGGCCCAGCACCCGCCCCACCCGCTCGCGAATGGAGCGCAGCAGCTCCGCCAGGGGCGGCGCATCCGGAGCTGGCACGAAGAGGACGACCAGCTCATCCGTCTGCGCCCCCGCGCCGCGCGTCGGGCAGGCCACGGTGTACGAGGGCAGCACCCCGGGCACCTCCTCCACCACGGCCTCGATGTCCTGGGGGTAGACGTTGTTGCCATGAAGGATGAGGACCTCCTTCTGGCGTCCGGCGATGCACAGCTGGTCTCCCCGGAAGACGGCCAGGTCTCCGGTGCGCAGCCACCCGTCCGCGGTGAAGGAACGTTCATTCAGCTCCGGGTCATCCAGGTAACCGGCCAGCACCTGCGCACCGCGCGCCTGCAGGTGTCCCACGGTGCCCTCGGGCACCACCACGTCCGCGTCATCCACCACGCGCAGCGCGGCGCCCCGGGGAGGAGGCCCCAGCTCCGCGGCGCCCTCGGTGGGGTGGGCACGCACGCCCCGAGTCACGGTGAAGAAGGATGACGTCTCCGCCATGCCCCAGCCCGGGCAGATTGCATCCTCGCGCAGCCCGAACGCTCGCAAGGGCCTGACGAAGCGCTCGTGGGTGCCGGGAAGGACGGGCTCGCCCGCACAGGACAGCACCCGGACGCGCGACAAGTCCCACGCGCGCTGCACGCCCTTCTCCAGCCGATCCGCCACCAGCCCGAAGGCGAAGTTGGGCGCCCAGCTCATCGTCCCGCCGAACTCGGTGAGCAGGTCCAACCAGCGCGTCACGTCCGCCAGCACGTAGTCACGCGCCACCAGCACATGCGGAGTCCGCGTGCGCAGCGCGAGCAGGTGCGGGTACGCCGTCCCCGCCACGTGGTCCAGCGGCATCCAGCTCACGCCGACGTCCTCGGGGAGGTACCAGCCGTCGGCCACCATGCCCTCGCCCATGGCCATGAGGTTGTCGTGCGTCAGCACCACGCCCTTGGGACGCCCGGTGCTGCCCGACGTGAAGGAGAGGATGGCGGGTGCCCCCGGCTCCACCGAGGCGGGACGTCCCGGGCTCGCCCCCTCCAGCGCGGAGGGCGCCAGCGACTTCAGCCCCATCGCCTCCAGCGGCCCGGCGGCGCGAGCATCCGTGAGCACCGGCGGCCCACCCAGCCGCTCCGCCACCGACAGCAGTCGCGCGATGCCCGGGTGGGTGCGCTCCAGCGAGGACGGCAGCG
>JBKGHK010001101.1:0-2533 GCA_046520375.1 Pyxidicoccus sp. 3LFB2 | reverse complement strand
CGCGCTCCGTCGGGCGCGGGGGCGGCGCGTGCAGGTGCTGCTCCTCCACCTCGTGCCGCGTGGTGCCCTGGAAGGGCGGCTGTCCGGTGACGAGCTGGAAGAGGAGCACGCCCACCGCGTACAGGTCCGTGCGCGCGTCCGGTGGCTCGCCGCGAATCTGCTCGGGGGCCATGGACAGCGGCGTGCCCAGCGCCACCCCGGTGTGCGTGAGCGTGGAGGCCCCGGGCGAGTCCGGCGTCAGCCCCTTGGCCACGCCGAAGTCCACCAGCTTCACGAGGAGCGCCTCGCCCCGCCCCGACAGGCGCACCACGTTCTGGGCCTTCAAGTCCCGGTGCACCACGCCCGCGCCATGCGCGGCCCGGAGCGCGGCGCCCACCTGCTCCAGCACCTCCAGCGCCTCGTCGGGAGACAGCGGCCCGCGCGCGGCCAGCTCCGCGGCCAGGTCGCGCCCCTCCAGCCACTCCATGGCGATGAAGGCCCTTCCGTCCGGCAGCTCTCCATGGCCGAGCACCTCGACGATGTGCGGGTGGCTCAGCCGCTGGAGCGTGGCCGCCTCGCGCCGGAAGCGGCGCAGCGCGGTGGGCCCCAGGGCCGCCTGCGGGTGCAGCACCTTCAGCGCCGCGGACACGCCCGTGCGGGTGTCCTTCGCGCGGTAGAGCGTGGAGGCAGGCCCCCGGTAGTGGACGTGCGCCACCACCCATTGCCCCACCAGGGCCCCCGCCCCCAGCTCGTCACCGTAGAGTGGCTCTTCTCCGCCTGGCACCCTGGGCTCCCGAGGCGTGCGCCGCTACTTCTGCCCGCAGGTGAGCAGGCCCTGCCGCGGCGGCGGCACCGCGTCGCACGCGGAATGGAGGAACGTCGTCACCGGGTGCCACCATACGTTGCCCAGCGGGTCCTCACACTCCTCGTAGTCCCGGTCCCCCTCCGTCATCGAGCCCTCGTCGATGGCGCACTTGCCGGGGACGGGCGGGTTGAGCGAGGTGAAGCACGCCCCCGTCACCGTCGCCGCGCAGTTGGCGCCGGAGCCCGGCAGCGCGCAGAGCCGGTGGCTGGAGTAGGCCGGCCCGTTCGCCCATGTCGGGTCGTAGCAGGAGAACATCCGCGTGTAGACGGAGCCCTTGATTTCGACGTCGGCGCCCACCACCACGTAGCGCGCCTCGCGGCCCTGGCCGTACTGCACGACGTCCACATTCACCCCACGGGCCAGCGCCTTGTAGTCGAACACGTTGCCGTAGAAGGCGCCTTCCCGCTCGGTGTACACCTCCGTCTCCGACAGGCCGTAGCTCACCACGTTGCTCGGCGACGCGGCCACGTTCGGAAGCAGCGCGCTGGTCGTGCTCGCGGAGAACGGCGCCGCCATCACGCTGAAGAACTGCCCCGCGGTGCACGTGAAGGACACCACCGGCACCGGGGAGATGCCGGCACAGCTCCCCGTCGCTTCGCCGAGGTTGCGCGCATCGGCATGGTCACACCCGTTGACGCCCGAGCACACGCGAAGCACCGTCTGCATGTTGCTGGAGCCCAGCGCGGGCGCGGGCCCCGGGCAGGACGTGAGGCCCCCCGCGCCCACCTGCACCGGGCCGCTCGCCGCGCAGTAGCCGATGCCGTCCGCCTTCCAGCCGCAATCACGCCCCGGCCCCTGCTGCGTCGTGGGGCTGCACGGCAGGAAGCTGGCCAGCGGCTGGCTCGTGGTCGGATGGTGGTCGGCGGGGCGCGTCTGCGGCTCCAGCGTGTAGATGTTGGGTCCGGCCGGCCACAGCTGGTGCTCGCCCCGCATGGACAGCTCCACGCGGCGGCCCAGGGCGTTGTTGCGCGCGAGGAGACACGAGGAGACGCGCTCCAGGCAGTCCGCGGTCGGCGCCGCCGTGCCCCACGACGGGCAGAGCCCCGCCTGGCCGTACCACCTGCGCGCGGTGAAGGTCAGCGGGTCGAACCAGTTGACGCTGTCGCCCTGGTTCAGCGCACAGCCCACCAGGTACGACATGAGCTGCTGGGCTTTCGGGTCCCCCAGCCGCCGGCGGGTGTTGGCGTCACCGCCCGCCGGGTCGAAGAGCGACTGGAGCGACTGCTGGGACAACTTCCGGTTCGAGTCGAGGTTGGCGGAGATGGCGTTGAGGACCAGCGCCTGGGTCGTCAGCGAGTTCGCGATGCGGATTTCCCCCTCCTGCGTGGAGGTGGCCGGGGACTCATCCTCGCCGTGAATCGCGGTTCCACAGCCGGAGGTGGCGAGGACCAGCAGTGACAGCGTGACGGACAGGGAGCAACACGAACGGATGGCCATGGAGCTTTCCTCCAGCGGAGTCTGGGACATGGACGGGGGATGCCTGGAAGGAAGCACGTGCCGAGCCAGCGGCAGGAAAACCCCGGCTCGCCAGAAGAACGGCCCTGCGCCCCACCCGCGTGTAGCGCGGAAGGTCACAGGCGCGGCGGGTTGTGACGTCTCGCGCTACAGCGCGCACAGGGATGCCCTCAGGGACTCCAGCCGCGGGCGCCACAGGGGGGCGCCCTCGACGGCGCGCTCGGCCCGCTCCAG
>JBKGHK010001100.1:0-2534 GCA_046520375.1 Pyxidicoccus sp. 3LFB2 | reverse complement strand
GCTGGCGCAGGGCCGCGTCACCCACCGCGCGGCGGAGCTGGGCCAGCACGGAGCCCGGCGTCGGCGCGGTGAGCAGGCAGTTCTCCCCGTCATGGAGCAGCCAGTGGTTGGCCGGGTTGTCGTTGGTCACCACCGTCATCCCGCTCGCCATCATCTCCAGCGGCAGGTACGAGGGGTGCTTGGTGAACATGAAGCACAGCCCCACGTCGCACTCGCGGTAGAGCGCGGCGGTGCGCTCGGCGGGCAGTACGCCCAGGTTCGTCACCAGCCCGCGCACGCCGTAGGACTCGGGGTGCCACTCGGCGCCAGCGGTGATGACCTCCACCGCGGGGCCCAGCTCGCGCTTCAGCCGGGCCAGCGCGGCCAAGCCCAGCTCGAAGCCGTTCCGCTCATTGCCCGGGCGGCCGTAGAAGAAGACGCGCACGGGCCCCTTCCTCTCGGGCCGGCGCGCGTGGAACAGCGCCCCGTCCACGGCGGGCTCGAAGGCGAAGCCGTCCATGCCGTGCTGCGCCTTCACGTAGTCGCGCAGGCCCGGCGTGTTGAAGATGCCCTGGAAGCCCAGCGAGTACGTCTGTTCCGCCAGCGCCCACTGGGTGCCGGCGGCGAAGAACATGGGCTCGTAGTCCTGCACGAAGTATCCGCGCACCGTCGCGCGCGGGTGCCGCAGCACCTGGTACACCGACGTCCAATACGTGGCGATGGCCAGGTCGCACGCGGGCAGCTCCGCCAGCGCCGCCGGCCCGGACAGCACGCGGAAGGCGCCCGAGGCGCCGGGGAACACCGTGGCCGCGCGGGACTCGAAGTCACCGGGGCTGGCGCCGGGCTTGTCGTAGACGACGAAGTCGCTGCGCACGCCGTGGCGCCGGTGCATCAGGTCCGCGAAGCGGAAGATGGTGTGCACGCCCGCGAAGACATGGCCGAAGGCCGGCACGAACCACGTGGCCGTCTCCACCTTCCCGCGTGAGCGCAGGGTCGCCAGCGCCGCCGGTGCTGACTCGCGTGACGCCTTCGCCTGCTCCGGCGTGAAGTCCAGCTCGCCCAGGTGCTCCACGGTGTGGCGCTGCGCGCGGGCGCGCTCCTCCAGGGCCGGGTCTACCGCGCTGGGCACGTCACGGGACAGCGTGCGCACGGCCAGCGTCTCGCCGTCCTCGGCGTGCTGGCGCAGCACGCAGTCGGTGCCCAGCAGCGTGAGGTTCGGGTTGTAGAAGGGGTCCCCGCGAGCGCCCAGCCACGGGCGATAGGCCACGTAGGACCACCAGTAGTCGGCCTCGGGAATCGCGTCCGCGCGGCGGCTGGCGGACTCGTGGTGGATGAGGCGCGCGTGGGGCGTGTACACCACGCGCAGGCCGCGCTGGTTCAGCCGCAGGCCGAGGTCCACGTCGCTGCCGCACACCTGGAAGCGCTCGTCGAAGCCGCCCAGCTCCTCGAAGACGGGGCGTCGGAGGATGACGCACGCGCTGGTGACGGACAGCCAGTTGCGCGTCGACTCGGTGTCGCCGAAGGGGGTGCGGATGGGGCCGTCGGGCAGGCGCCAGAAGGGGTGGCCCGCCATGCCGGTGAAGCCCACGACGACGCCCGCGTGCTGCACGGTGCCCTCAGGGAAGAGGAGCTTGCAGCCCACCGCGCCCACCTCGGGCCGCTGGGCCTGGGACACCAGCTCGTCCAGCCAGCCGGGGTCCACCACCTCCATGTCGTTGTTGAGGAAGAGGAGCAGCTCGCCCGTGGCCTGCTTCGCGGCCCAGTTGTTGATGGCCGGGTAGTTGAAGGGGAAGTCCCACGTCAGCTTCACCAGCCGCGGGTCCGTCAGCCGCTCCAGCAGCGCGAAGGTCTCCGGCTTGGTGCTGTTGTTGGAGACGAGCAGCACCTCGAAGTTCGGATACGTGGTGCGCGATAGCAGGCCCGGCAGCAGCAGCTCCAGCAGGTCCGGCCGGTCCTTGAACGGGACGATGATGGAGACCTTCGGCGGCGGCGTGCCGCGCACCGGGTAGCGGACCCGGTACCGGCCGGGCGCCGGGCTCGTCACCTCGGCGGCCTCGCCGGTGCGGGCCAGGTGCTCGCGCAGGGCGCGCAGCCCCCATCCGTGGGCAGCGTGTCCGAGCGCGAGTGGTACAGCACCTTCGGCACATGGCCGAGGCCGCGCGTGGCCTCGCTCAGCCGGAGGATGAGGTCATAGTCCTCGGCGCCCTCGAAGCCCTCGCGCACGCCGCCCACGGTCTCCAGCACGGTGCGCCGCGCGACGAGGAAGTGGCGGATGTAGTTCCCCGAGCGCAGCAGGTCTGGGGACCAGTCCGGCTTGAAGGACGGCTCGGTGCGGCGCCCCGCTCCGTCCAGCCGGTCCTCGTCGCTGTAGAGGACGTCCACCGAAGGCCCCGCCGCGAGCACCACCTCGGCCAGGGCATGCGGGGCCAGCGTGTCCCCTGCTTCCAGGAAGCCCACCCACTCGCCGCGCGCGACGTCGAGACCGGCGCGCAGCGCCCCCGGCGGTGCCGTCACGGCGCTCACGCATCACCACGCGGATGCGCGGGTTGCGCGCT
>JBKGHK010000010.1:0-41438 GCA_046520375.1 Pyxidicoccus sp. 3LFB2 | reverse complement strand
GTGGTGGCGGCCGTGCCGTCCTCGGCGAGCGTCGTCGCGGGCAGCGTGACGCCCGACAAGCCGGAGGCGACCGAGGACCGGCGTCCGACTCCGGCGAAGCCGCCGGGGAAGAAGAAGCCCGTCACGCCCGCGCCCGCGCCGACGGTCCGGTACGTCTCTCCCGCGGCGGTGCTGAAGGTGCTGGGGGAGGAGGGCGGGAAGCACTACGTCGAGCGCGGCTGGGCCTCGGGACTGAAGCCGGGCATGGAGATTCAGGTGTTGGGGCCGGCGAAGAATGGCCAGCGGGCCGTGCTCGGGCTCGCCCGGGTGGAGGCGCCCGCCAAGGGGCTGAAGAAGCGTCTCGGCAAGGCGTACCTCGAGCTCGATGACGCGGCCCTCGCTTCCTCGGGGGACCTCTTCGTGCCGGTGACCGGGGGCGGCAGGGCCGAGGTGGATGGCCCGGAGACGGAGACGGAGACGGAGGAGGCACAGGCCGCCGAGCCCGAGAAGCCCGTACTGAATGCCGCCGCGTCGAGGCAGACGGGCATTGCGAGCATCACCGACCCGGGCATCAAGGTTCGCAACCTGGGCACCACGCCGTGGACGGAGTGCCGGGTGGTGAAGAACGGGCGCTACACGGCCTGGCTCGGGAGCGTCCCGTCCAACGAGGAGCGCACGGTGCACAACAAGCGCTTCAAGCCGAACGCGAACTACAACGTGGGGTCCAACGAGGTGGGCATCTTCTGCACCGAGGGTAAATACGTCACCGTGCTGAAGTAGCGCGGCGCCCCGCCCCGTCTTCCCTGGGCCCTATCCGCCCAGGTGCATCGCGGCCTCGAAGGCAGAACGCCACCCGCCCGGGCCCGCGCCTCACTCGCCCAGGTGCTTCGCGGCCTCGGGGCAGTCGGCCACCAGCGTCCGCAGCTCCGAATCCCCACCGCGCGCGCTGCGCACCGCGCGGTCCAGGGAGCGCTGGCACTCCCACGTCATGTCCCGCGTGGCGTGGCAGCAGTGCCAGCCGGTCAGCGTCTTCCCCAGGTACTTCAGCGTCTCCGCCTGGGTGGGCGTGATGAGCAGCCACACGGCGCCGGCCAGCACCGCCAGCCACGGCAGCTGCATGGCCACACCCTTCAGCCTCGGCCCCACGCCCGGCGTCACCGGCTCGGCGTGTACGCCCAGCTTGTGGTCCAGGGGCCGGCGCAGCAGCACCGCCATCACGAACAGCTCCACCGGCGCGGTGAAGGCCCGGGCCAGTCCGAGCGGCAGCCCGGGCGCGCGCTCGCCCCGCACCAGCCGCACGCCGGCCACCTGTCGCCACAGGGTGCGTCCGGTGAGCGCGCCCACGGCGGATGCGACGAGCCACGCCAGCGCCATGGCGAGCAGCAGCTTCCCCGGCGTGCGCTCCACCTCCAGCGCTCGCAGCGCGGCCCAGCCCACCAGGGCCGCCGTCGCCAGGTCCAGCAGGTCCGCCAGCCAGAGGTGCCACTGGTACCGGGACTCGGCAGGCACCGAGTCCGTCGAGAACAACGCCCCGTCGCTCATCCACCCTCTTTTCGGGAGCGTCAAGCATAGACCGGCACAACCAGGGGGGACGGACATTCTCGGCCCTCGCCCCCGGGGCCGATGCCGCAAGGGGCGCGAATCACCACCCTCCCGCCCTCCCCGGGCCACGGGGCTCCGGCACGGCCCCCATGAGTCGGCAGGCCGACGGGCGCCTCGTGACCTGCCTGGTTCGACCTCGGGACATGGCTCGTGTCGCCTTCCCGCAGTGGCGTCAGGCGGGCACGGCTCTCATCTTCAGCCTGCGCGAAGCGGCGAGGCCCCTCCCACCACCAGGGCCTCGCGTCTGGACGCGTGACGTCGGGGGAGGCTCCCGGCGTAGCGGGGGTGGCGGACGAGGTGGCAGCGGCGGGGGAGGTGGGAGGGTCGTACCGGGGATGGAGGTCGCTCCCCCGCCGCTGCCGCCAAGGCTGCACCACTCAACGTTCCACCCTGGGTGAAACATGCGGTGTTTGGCCTCCCGACCGGTTCTGCCGGACACTGGGGGGGCATGCACAAGCCGGGGTACAGGAGCCGGGCCGGGTGGCGCCGGCTCGTCGGGCTTTTCTTCCTCGCGGGACTCTTCCTGGCGAGGCCGGGCATGGCCCTGGACCCGTCGCGCCGTGTCTCGCAGTTCAGCCAGGACTCCTGGCGCAGTGACGACGGGCTGCCGCAGAACAGCCTGCTGTCGATGGCCCAGACGCGCGACGGCTACCTGTGGCTGGGCACCTGGGAAGGACTGGTGCGCTTCGACGGCGCGCGCTTCCAGGTCTTCGACAAGCGCAACACGCCGGAGCTGCGCAACCACACCATCCGGGCGCTCGCGGAGGACGCGTCGGGCACGCTGTGGGTGGGCACCGAGAGCGGCCTGGTGGCGTACCGCGACGGCCGCTTCGAGCGCGCTCCGGGCGCGGCGGCGCCGCTGGAGGGGCCGAAGGTGGAGCGGCTCCTGGTGGGCGAGGGCGTGCTGTGGGTGGGCTCCTCCGTCGGCCTGTGGCAGGTGCCGCTGGTCGCCGGCGGGGTGACGCGCCAGTACACCGTGGAGAGCGGCCTGCCGAACTCGTACGTCACCGCGCTGGCGCATGGCGAGGGCGGCTCGCTGTGGGTGGGCACGAAGCAGGGCCTGGCGCGGGTGATGGACGGAGAGGTGGAGGCCGTCCCCTTCCCCATTCCGGGCGCGAAGCCCCGGCCCGAGGTGGTGGCGCTGAGCCGGGACGCCGCGGGTGTGCTGTGGGTCGCGACGTCCGCGGGGCTCGTCTCCTGGGATGGGACGCTCGCCCGGCGCTTCACGCTGGAGGACGGGCTGCCGGCGACCATCGTCACCGCGCTGTACACGGACACCCAGGGCAACCTCTGGGTGGGCACGCGTCGCGCCGGCCTGGTGCGGCACAACGCGGAGGGCTTCAGTCCGCAGGTGCCCGGCACGGGGCTGTTGGAGGCCGAAGTCCTGTCCATGCTGGAGGACCGCGACGGGCACCTCTGGGTGGGCACGTACTCGGGGCTGTTCCGCCTGCGCGACGGGCCCTTCTCCACCTACGGGCTCCCGGAGGGCCTGGGCAAGGAGGGCACGGTCAGCGCGGTGCTGGAGGACCGGCGCGGCACGATGTGGGTGGGCACGGTGGGGGCCGGGCTGTACCGGCTGGAGAATGGCATCTACCGCCACGTGGGCGCGGAAGACGGCCTGCCGGAGAAGGTCATCCCCGCGATGCACGAGGCCCCCGACGGGACGCTGTGGGTGGGCACCACCAATGGCCTCTATCGGCATGACGGCACGCGCTTCACCCGGCTGTCGCGGGAGCAGGGCGGGCCCCAGGAGGTGGTGACGGCCCTGCTGGGGGACTCGCGCGGCGGCCTGTGGGTTGGGACGCAGTCGGGGCTGCTCTACCTGCACGAGGGCAACACCACGGTGTACGGCCCGAAGCAGGGCGCCACGAAACCCATCATCGTCATGGCGGAGGACGCGGCGGGCCGGGTGTGGTTCGGCTCGGAGGCGGGGCTGCTGCGCTGGGAGGCGGACAAGAAGGGCCTGCGCCACTTCACGCAGAAGGACGGGCTGCCCGGAGACCTGGTGCTGGCGCTGCTGGCGGACGAGGACGGCACGCTGTGGGTGGGCACGGAGACGGGGCTGGGCCGGTGGCGCGAGGACACGTGGGCGCGCTTCACGGTGCAGCAGGGGCTGCACGACGACGCGGTCTTCAGCCTGTTGCCGGACGGCGACGGGCACCTGTGGATGAGCAGCAACAAGGGCGTGTCCCGGGTGTCCCGGCGCGAGCTGGACGCCGTGGCCCGGGGCGACCCCAAGCACCCGCGCGTGGCGCCCGTGCACTTCGACCAGCGCGACGGCATGCGCAGCGCGGAGTGCAACGGCAACACACAGCCTTCCGGCTGGCGGGCGAAGGACGGGCGGTTGTGGTTCGCCAACTTCAGTGGCGCGATTGTGGTGGACCCGGTGCGCGTGCGCGCCAGCCGCCAGCCGCCCGAGGTGCGGATTGAGGAAATCCGGGTGCAGGGGCAGCCGGTGCCGGTGGCGGGCCGGGTGGAGCTGCCGCCGGGAGGCTCCCGGCTGGAGATTCGCTTCACGGCCTTCACGCCGGTGGACGCCGCGCGGCTGCCCTTCCGCTACCAGCTGGACGGGCATGACGACGGCTGGGTGAACACGGAAGTGCGGATGGCCACGTACACGGGGCTGC
Organism: Pyxidicoccus sp. 3LFB2; assembly: GCA_046520375.1. Lineage (GTDB taxonomy): Bacteria > Myxococcota > Myxococcia > Myxococcales > Myxococcaceae > Myxococcus. Next base: position 37,230 of record JBKGHK010000010.1, on the reverse strand, counting down.
GTCCGGGCACCTACACCTTCCGGGTGCAGGCGGAGGCCCGCGACGGCTCGTGGTCGCCGCCGGTGTCGCTGGAGGTGGTGCTGGAGCCGAAGCTCTGGCAGCGCACGGGCGTGTGGCTGCTGTTCGTGCTGGGGCTGGGGCTGCTCGGGGTGAGCGTGTACCTGCTGCGCGTGGGGCAGTTGAAGGCGCGCGAGCGGTGGCTGGCGGAGCGGGTGCAGGACCGGACGCGGGCGCTGGCGCGGGCGAACGAGGAGCTGGAGTCGCACATGCGCACGCTGCGGCAGACGCAGGCGCAGCTCGTCCAGGCGGGGCGGATGGCGGCGGGTGGGGCAGCTGGCGGCGGGGGTGGGGCATGAATCAACAACCCGCTGGCGTACATCGTGTCCAACCTGGAGCACGCGAGCGAGGAGGCGGACCTGCTCGCGCGCGAGCTGATGGACGTGCGCGGCGCGGGGCCGAGGCTGCGCGAGGTGAGCCAGGCGCTGCGTGAGGCGTTGCACGGGGCGGACCGGGTGCGGCGCATCGTCCGGGACTTGAAGACCTTCTCGCGGCCGGACGACGAGAAGCAGGGGCCGGTGGAGCTGCACGCGGTGCTGGACTCGGCGGTGAAGATTGCGATGGCCGAGCTGCGGCCGCGCGCGAAGCTGGTGAAGGACTACGGCGACGTGCCGAGGGTGGAGGGCAACGAGGCGCGGCTGGCGCAGGTGTTCCTCAACCTGCTCATCAACGCGGCGCAGGCGCTGCCGGAGGGCCGGGCGGAGCAGAACGAGGTCCGGCTCGTCACGCGGGTGGCGCCGGATGGCATGGTGGTGGCGGAGGTGCGCGACACGGGCATCGGCATCGCGCCGGAGTCGCTCGCGCGCATCTTCGACCCGTTCTACACGACGAAGCCGCTGGGCGTGGGCACGGGGCTGGGGCTGTCGTTGTGCCATGCGTACGTGACGGCGATGGGCGGCAACATCTCCGTGGAGAGCGAGCCGGGGCAGGGCGCGGTGTTCCGCGTGACGCTGAAGCGCGCGACGCGCGAGGCGGAAGCCCCGCCCGCGCTGGACGTGCACGAGTGGCGCGGCGCGCGTGAGTCGGTGCAGGCGCCGGTGGGCACGAGGGAGTCGAAGTCGGTGCCCACGGTGCACGAGTGGAGCACGTCGGCGCGTGAGGCCCGGCCGACATCGGTGAAGGAGCAGGGCCCGGGGCGGGAGTTCCCGCTGCCAGGGGCGTCCGGGCACGAGCAGGGCGCAACGCGTGTGTCGATGTCGACGCCGACGGTAGGCGCCGCACGTGATTCGAGGTCGATGCCCACCGTGCAGCCGACAGGCTCCGGGCGTGTGTCCGTGTCGACGCCGACCGTTCAGTCGCCGGGCGCCGCGCGTGACTCGCGCTCGATGCCGACGGTGCAGTCGCAGGGCAGTGCGCGTGACTCGCTGTCGACGCCGACCGTGCAGCCGCAGGGCGTCGGTCGTGACTCGACGACGACGGTGCAGCAGCCGGGCGCTGTGCGTGACTCGACGACGGTGCAGCAGCCAGGCGCTGTGCGTGACTCGACGGTGCATCAGTCGGGCGCTGCTCGTGACTCGCGGTCGATGCCAACAGTGCAGCCGTCGGGCGTCGGTCGTGACTCGCGGTCGATGCCAACAGTGCAGCCGTCGGGCGTCGGTCGCGACTCGTTGTCGATGCCGACCATGCAGCCGCAGGGCAGTGGTCGGATATCCATGTCGACGCCTACGGTGCCGTCGGAGGGCACCAGCCGCGCGTCCATGTCGACGCCTACGGTGCCGTCGGAGGGCACCGGCCGCGCGTCCATGTCGACGCCGACCGTGCAACCGCAGGGTGCCATACGTGATCCGCTATCGACGTCCGCGGGGCAGGGCGCCACGCCGACGCCGACCATGCCGGTGAATGAGCGAGGAGGCTCGATGCCGCTGGGGACGGATACGTCGCGGGATTCCGGCATGGACTTCCACGCGGAGGCAGTCCCTCCGGGCGCGGCATCCCGTTCGAAGGCGGATGCGACGCAGTTCGTCATGCCGGGCAAGCCGTATCCGGCGAACGGCACGGAAGCCGGCCCCGCCCCGAGAAGCGCGGAAGGAACGTTCGTTCCACCGAGCGGTACCGAGGCCCGGGGAGCCTGGAGCGGTCCGGAAGGAACGTTCGTTCCACCGACCGGCGCGGAGGCCCGGAGTCGTCCGGAAGGAACGTTCGTTCCACCAGCCAGCCCGACGGGCAGGGCCGGCCCGAGCGGTCCGGAAGGAACGTTCATTCCACCGGCCAGCCCGACGGGCAGGGCCGGCCCGAGTGGCCCGGAAGGAACGTTCATTCCACCGGCCAGCCCGGGCGCTCAGGCTGCCTCGCGAGACCCGCAGTTCCCGCCAGCGTCCGCAAGCCGCACGGATTTCCCACCTCCCGAGACCACGGCTGCCCCGTCGAGCGCGCAGCCCCAGAACATGGAATCCACGGCCAGGCCCGCGACCGCCTCCCAGCCGGGCCCATCACACGGGCCCCCGGAAGCGAGGCCCAACGCTCCGGGCCTTCCCATGCCGGGAGTCGCCGCATGGACCCCGGGGGCGCCGGGAACGACCCCCAGCGCGGATGCCCTCTCCTCCGCGCGGGCGACGTACAAGACGTACTCGACCGCCGCCCGGGCACCCGAGCCGGAGCTCCGTCCTCCTGCGCGCGAGCCGCGCACCCCTGGAGTGCCCCCGGAATCCGGAGCAGAGGCCGAGGCGCGTGGCGAGAGCACGGTGCCTGTCCGTGGCCGGGTGCTGGTGGTGGACGACGACGCGCTGGTGAGTGGGGCCATCCGCCGCACGCTGTCGCGCGAGAACGACGTCGAGGTCCTGGTGAGCGCGCGGCAGGCGCTGGCGCAGTTGACCGGGCCGGAGCTGCGCTACGACGTGGTGCTCTGCGACCTGATGATGCCGGAGATGACCGGCATGGACCTGTTCGACGCGCTCCTCAAGGCGGCCCCGAGGGTGACGGAGCGGGTGGTCTTCATCACCGGAGGGGCCTTCACCCCGGCGGCGCGCTCGTTCCTGGACCGGGTGGAGAACCCCCGGGTGGAGAAGCCCTTCGACCCGGAGTCGCTGCGCAAGCTGATCCGCGCCGAGGTGGCCCGCGTGCGCCGTGAGGCCTCCGAGCGGGCCGCGTAGTCACCGGAAGCCCCGGGCTCTCACCCACCGGGGCACGACGCCAGCCTCCCGGGAATCAGGAGGCCCGCGCCCTACAAATCGAGCACGAGCCGCTTGGAGCGGGAGCGGGAAACGCAGACGAGCATGCGCTTGTCGCCCGCGGGCTCCTGCTGGAAGAACGTGTCCCGGTGCTCGGGCTGGCCGTCGCAGACGCGGGTGATGCAGGTGCCGCACGAGCCGGCCTCGCAGTCACTCTCCACGCGCACCCCGTTGCGGCGGAGCACGTTGAGCACGGACTGGCCGGCGGGCACCTTGAGCACCTGGCCGGTGCTGCGGATGGTGACCTCGAAATCGTGGTCCACCAGGCCGGTGGCGGCGCGGGTGCCCTCGGCGGTGAAGGACTCGAAGTGCACCTTCTCCCAGGGCCACTTGTGGTGGGTGGCGGCGTCGCGCACCGCCTTCATCAGCCCGGTGGGGCCGCAGCAGTACAGCCGGGCCCCGGGGCCGCGCGTGGCCAGCAGCGCCTTCACGTCCAGGCCCTTCGTCGGGTCTCCGCCGTCGAAGTAGAAGCGCACGCGGTCCGCGAAGGGCGCGGCGGAGAGCAGCTCGCGGTAGGCGGTGCGCTCGGGCGTGCGCGAGCAGTAGTGCAGCATGTAGTTCGCGCCCGTGCGCTCGAGCATCCGCACCATGGCCAGCATGGGGGTGATGCCGATGCCACCCGCCACCAGCACGTAGCTGCGCGCGAACAGCAGGGGGAAGGTGTTGTTGGGCGCACTGACCTCCAGCACGTCGCCCACGTGCACGCGCTCGTGCATGGCGCGTGAGCCGCCGCGGCCGTTGCCATCTCGGTGCACGGCGATGACGTAGCGGTGTGTCTCGTCCGGGTCATTGCAGAGCGAGTACGCGCGCACGAAGTCCCCCGGCCCCGGCACGCGCACCTGCAGGTGGGCACCGGCTTCGAACGAGGGCAGGGCCCCGCCACCCTCGGAGACCAGTTCGTACGACAGGATGTCCTCGGCTTCGCGGACGATGCTCGCGACCCGAACCCGCAGGGTGTCATTCACCACGGTGTTTCCCCTTCCCCTTGCTCGCCGCCGGCAGGTTGCTGCCACCCGGACAGGGTGGCCCGGACATTGGACAGTCGCCCTCCGTGGGGTGATTGCTCCCTAGGGTAGGACGCATGCTGCCTTCGGGGCAGTGCAACTCCCTGACGCCGCGTGAAGCAGGGTGAAAACCCCGCCTCCTCCGGAACTCCGGGGTGGCTGTGTCCCGGGTCCAAGACAAGGCCCCCTCCCGCTGGGGAGGGCGCATGGCACTTCAGGCCGAGGGGCGCGAGTGACGCCGGAGCGCACGTCAGCCTGTCGAGCAGGCAGTCAGACGGGCCATCCCCGCGCCACCCCGGCATCCGTGTAGGGCCATCCCCACCATGGAGTGCGTGCCGCGCTGCGCCAGGAGCCAGGGGCTCGGGGGAGGCGAGGGGTGTGGCACCACGACCTCAGGGAGGTGAATCCATGGATGCCATCGCGTTGCTGAAGGCGGACCACAAGACGGTGGAGCAGCTCTTCCGCAAGTACGAGAAGGCGGGCCCCAATGCCCACAAGCTGAAGCGCAAGCTGGTGGACCAGATGGTGCGTGAGCTGTCGGTGCACGCGGTCATCGAGGAGCAGGTCTTGTACCCGGCGGTGCGCGCGCGCGCCGAGGAGCTGGGCGGCGACGTGCTCAACGCGCTCGAGGAGCACCACGTGGTGAAGTGGGTGCTGGCGGAGCTGGACGGGATGCCGCCGGAGGCGGAGCGCTTCGACGCGAAGGTGCACGTGCTGATGGAGACCGTGCGCTCTCACGTGCTGGAGGAGGAGAGCGAGCTCTTTCCGGCGGTGAAGAAGGCCTTCAAGCCGCAGGAGCTGCGGACGATGGCGGACGTGCTGGAGATGTCGAAGAAGGCGGCGCCGACGCGGCCGCACCCGGCGGCGCCGGACACGCCTCCTGGCAATCTGGTGGCGGGCGCGATGTCGGCGGTGATGGACATTGGCCGGGATGCCCTGCGGGCCGCGCGCCGGAAGGCGACGACCAAGGTGCGCTCGGTGGCCGGGTTCGGCCCGAGCACGAGGCAGGACGCTCCGGCGTACGAGGCGGGCGGCGACGCGGCGAGCCCGTGACACGCGCTGATTCAAGTACTTGAGCGCCCACGCTGGCGTGCCCAGGACAGGGCACGCCGGAGCGCGCACGCGGAGCGCTCGGGCACCCACGCGACGTGCCCATGACAGAATTTTGCACGGCGCGTGGCCTGGCGCTGTAACGGGGTTGCTTCGGAGCGCCGGGAAGCGCCTGCTCGCCGCGAGTCCGGGACACCGGCTCGCGGCGTTCGCGCGAGGAGCGTCCTCCGAGAATGGGCGCCAAGGCCCTGGAGGCGGAATGAATGCTGTAGGGGCCCTGCCGTCTTGAGGGGTAAGGACGTCACACTCCGACCCCGCAGCACTGGACCCGCCCGAGGAGGCGCCATGCTCCACCCCCGCCCTGTTCGTCCCTGGATTCTGACCGCGTTGTTGCTCACCGGCATGGTGGCTTCCGCGCAGCCCGCGCCCCCGCCCGTGTCCGCGCAGCGTCCGCTGGTGGACCCGGCGGCGCGGACGATTCGCGTGGAGGGCACGGGCGAGGTGAAGGCGCAGCCGGACGAGGCCTTCATCGACCTGGCGGTGGAGACGCTGGCGCCGAACGCGAAGGCGGCGAGCGAGCAGAACGCGAAGCGGATGGAGAAGGTGATTGCGGCGCTGACGACCGCGGGGATTGCGCGTCGGGAAATCCAGACGCGCAACTACGCCGTGTATCCGGACTACGCGCCGCCGGGGCCCAACGAGACGGAGCCGAAGCTGCGAGGCTACCGGGTGACGAACACGGTGAGTGTCCACGTGACGGAGCTGTCGCGCGTGGGCAGCCTGCTCGACCAGGCGTTGGCGGCGGGAGCGAACCGCGTGGACCAGGTGCGCTTCGGGCTGAGCCGGCAGGACGCGGTGCAGGGTGAGGCGCTGCGGCAGGCGGTGGCGCGAGCGCGCAAGTCGGCCGAGGTGCTGGCGGCGGCGCTGAACGTGAAGCTCGGCACGGTGCTGGACGCGAGCACGGTGACGGAGCCGCCGAGGCTCTACCCGGCGAACTTCGCCATGGCGGAGATGGCGTCGGATGCCCGCGCGGCGACGACGCCCATCCAGCCCGAGGAGCAGACCGTGCAGGCGAAGGTGACGCTCATCTACATCATCGAGTCCGCGCGGTAGTCCGCCGCGGGTCCACCCCTCCGTGTCTTCCGCTGAGGCGCACGGAGGGGAACCCACCGGACTGCAGGTCACCCTTCGCGTCTGTCGGTGAGGCGCCACAAGGGGCACGAACCGGGCTGCAGTCACCGCGTTTCAGTGAAGAACGCGCAGGCAGGGATGCGAGGCCGTTGCATCCGCCGGAACGGCTCGCGTCACGGCTGTGAGAAGACGTGGAGAGGACCGTGGCCGGCCCCTGGCGCTCCCGAGAACCCGGGTGGCGCGGAGGCATGAAGGCTGGCCCTCCGTTGCCTGCCTGTCCTCCCTGTGGTCCGGGGGCGCCGGGTTTTCGGTCGCCTGCGTCGTCCGCATCTTGGTGAGGAAGGAACACTTCTTCTCCACGGCGGAGGGCACGAGTCGATGACTGGCGCACGCGCATGGACGTTCCTGGCACTTGTCATGGGAAGCCTGGGCCTGGGGTGTCGCGAGCAGGCAGAGGCTCCGGCGGGCCCCTCGGCGAGTGACCGGGAAGGGCGCTCCGAGGTGCTCCGGGAGCTCATGGCGGCGAAGGAGAAGGCGCCGGACCCGGAAGCGCTGAAACCTCCCTCGGAAGCGGAGCCGGAGGTGGTGACGCCAGGGCCGCCGGGGCAGGGAGGCTCGGGGCAGCCCGAGCAGACCCAGAGCGTGCAGGGCCACGTGTCGTGGGTGGGCGACAATGAGCTGCTCCTCCGTGACGCGGGAGGCGAGGAGCGGGACCTCGAGGTGAACCCGAGCACGCGGCTCATCCGCAACGGCGACTCCGTGAGCCTGCGAGCGGTGCAACAGGGCGACGAGGTGCGCGTGAGCTACGAGCAGGGGCCGGGAGGCTGGGTCGCGCACCACGTGGAGGTGCTGCAGGAGCAGGAGGCGAAACCCCAGCCCGAGCAGAACATCCGTCAGGGCCCCGCTCCACAGGGCGGAGCCACCGCGCCGCTCCGCTGAGCCGGAAGGACGCACGCGCAGCGGGCCATCACCCCGCAGCGTGGCGCGTCAGCTGAGCACGTGCTGTCCCCGAGGCCTGGCTGACTCGTCACGAAAGTCAGGCGTCCGGGGCTGAAGCGCACTGTCTTGCCAGCCCGTTCCACGGGAGCCAGGCCCTTTAACGTGCCCACGCTCCAAGCCATCGGCCTCCAGGTCAGAACGTGCCGCCCTCCGCGCGCCGGCCCGGCGATACGTGCCCACGCTCCAAGCCATCGGCCTCCAGGTCAGAACGTGCCGCCCTCCGCACGCCGGCATGGCAATGAGCACCTGCCCGCGCTCCGCTGAGCCACGCGTCTCAAACAGACCCCGCGTCAGAACGTGCCGCCATCCGCGCGCCGGCCCGGCGATGACAGGAGCCCCGGATTGAGCGTGGTGTGCACGAAGAACCCGGCATCCGGCACGGCATCGGGCATCCGGTTGAGGGACACCCGGTCCACGGTGCTGGTGTAGCTCACCGAGTCCACGACGCCGCCATCCGGAGCCCGGAGGTTGGGCGTATCCGCATCGTTGTTGAGGCCGAGCTGTCCGGTGGACGCCGGGAGCGTGTTGGGCGCGCCGGCGGGAAAGCCTCGGGGGCCGCCGAAGACGACGAACGCGTGGCCCGGAGCCAGCGACGTTCCCGAGGGGAAGACATGCCGCACGACGGCCGAGTCCCACAGGCTCCAGCCGGACAGGTCCGCGGACGAGGTGCCGGCGTTGACCACTTCGACGAACTCGTGGTCGGTGTCCCCGACGCCGCCATCGAAGGCGGGCTCATTGGCGAGGACCTCGTTGATGAGGAGGACGGGCGCGGGCAAGGGATTGGGGCTGCCTCCACCGCCCAAGGCGTAGCGGCTGACGACGGGGTAGTGGTCGCTGACAATGTTCCCGTAGTCGGGAATCCAGCTGTCGGGGCGCAGCACGCGGACGGTGCCGGACAGGTACTCTGCGGCCATCTCGTTGGTGGCGAGCGTGTGGTCGATGGCCTCGCGGTACACGACGGTGGTGCGCTCACCCGCGAGCGACAGCGGACGGGTGATGAAGGTGTACTGCGAGGAGTCGAGCACGAAGGATTCGAAGGGGCTGACCCGGTACGTGCCGTCATCGCCACGGCTGATGGAGCGGTCGACGTCATCGTTCCAATCGCCAATGACAAGCACGCGCTCGGAGGCCATGCCGGTGTCGAGGTAGTGCTTGAGCGCGGCGCCCGAGCGTTGCCGCTGGCCATAGGCGACCTCGTCCTCGAATGCCTTCATGTGGACGACGATGACGGCGAGGGACACCTCCGTGCCCTGGATGCGCTGGGTGAAGTCCACGCGGAGCGGCGGGCGGCCACCGAAGTCCGCGGCCTGGGCGGTGAGGATGAGCTGGGCACCGCGGAAGGTGAGGGTGCTGTCGTAGAGGATGCCGGGCTTCTGCTCTCCGGGGCTGTACCAGTAGTCGCCGCCGGGGACGAAGGCCGCGTCATTGGCGAGGAAGCCGCTGTAGCCGGGAAGCTGGGCCTTGAGGGTGGCGAAGTCCTGGGAGTCCACCATCTCCACGAGGCCCCACACGTTGACGCCCGCGTCGCCGAGGATGTCGCGCGCGTGGGCAATCTGCAGGTCATCGGTGGTGCCGCCGTCGGATGAGGAGTTCGGAGGCCCCTGGTTGGGCGCGCCGAACCACTCGAGGTTCCAGTGGCCCACGGTGAGCGAAGCGCTGGCACCGCGCACGGTGAGCGACAGGGAGCGCGAGTCCTGGCGGCCCGCGGCGTCGCGGACGGTGACGGTGAAGCTCAAGGAGCCCGTCACGGTGGGCGTGCCGGAGAAGACGCCCGAGGAGGACAACGACAGCCCCGCGGGCAGCGAGCCGGTGTGGCTCCAGGTCAGCGGTGCGCGTCCGCCGGTGGCGGTGAGGCTGCCGGCATAGGGGGTGCCCACGAGCGCGTCGGAGAGGGACTGGGTGGTGATGGTGGGCGGCTTGTAGACGGTGACCGACAGGCTGCGGCTGTCGGTGCGGCCACCGCCATCGGTGACGCGAACGGTGAAGGAGGAGTCGCCAAGCGCGGAGGGCGTCCCGCTCAGCATGCCATCCGAGGCGAGGGACAGGCCCGGGGGCAGGGAACCGGAGGCGACAGTCCAGCTGAGTGGGCTCCGGCCACCCGAGACGGAGAGGCGGAGGCTGTAGGCCCGGCCTGGCTCGCCCTCCGGAAGCGAGGTGGTGGTGATGGAGGGAGGCGCATGGATGGTGAAGGAGACAGGGCGCGACGCGGAGCGACTGTTGGCCTCGCGGGCGGTGACGTCGAAGGCGAAGAGGCCTGCCTGGGTGGGCCTGCCCTGGAGCAGCCCTTCCTCGGAGAGAGTGAGTCCCGGAGGAAGCTGGCCCGAAGCGGTGAAGCGGAAGGGTGCCTTGCCACCGGATGCGGAGAAGGCGCGAGAAACAGTGTCACCGACGTAGGCGCTCAGCGCGGGCACGGAGGCGAGCGAAGGAGGCGCATACGTGGTGAGGGACACCTGGCGGGTGTCGGTGCTGCGCTCGGCATCGGTGACGCGGACGGTGAAGGAGACGGTGCCTGCCGTGGATGAAGTGCCGTCGAGCGCGCCCGAGTCGAGGAGCCGCAGTCCCAAGGGCAGGGAGCCCTGGGTGAGCGTCCAGGTGTAGGGAGGTTGCCCGCCCGCCGCGGAGAGCCCGCGTCCGTAGACGGTGTCCGTGTACGCATCTGGCAGCGTGGCGGGAGTCACCGTGAGGTTGCCACGGACGGACAGCTGGAAGGCCGCGGAGGCCGCGCGGTCGTTGATGTCCTGGACCTCGATGGTGAAGGACGCGGTGCCCGCAGCGGTGGGAGTGCCGAGCACGGAGCTGCCCTCCAGCCGGAGTCCCGGAGGAAGCGAGCCCGAGGCGATGCGGAAGGAGAGCGGGGCCCGTCCGCCGGTGGCCTGCAGGGACGCCGAGTAGGGCACGCCCACGGCCGCGAGGTCGAGCGAAGTCACGGAGAGTGACGGAGGCGCGAAGACGGAGAGCGAGAAGTCGCGCTGAGCGGAGAGGCCCGAGGCGTCCTGGACGCGGAGGGTGACAGCGAAGGTGCCGGCGCCCACAGGGGTGCCGGAGAAGCGACCATTCGCACCAAGCCGCAGGCCTGAGGGCAGCGAGCCGCCCGCCAGCACCCAGGTATAGGGGAGCGTGCCGCCGGAAGCGGCGAGCTGGAGGGAGTACTCGCTACCGAGATACGCATCCGGAAGCGCCGAGGTGGTGAGGTCAAAGCCAGTGCCGAGGACCTCAATGGCAAACATCCCGCGAGCGGACCGTCCGGCGGCGTCACGCACCTCGAGGGTGAATGAGACAGCGCCCGGAGCGGAGGGGGTGCCAGTGATTTCGCTCGAACCGGACAGCGTCAGGCCCGGGGGCAGGGCGCCCTGGACGAGGTGCCACGAATACGCAGGGGCGCCGCCGGAGGCGACCAGCGTCACCCGGTAGGGCTGGGAGACGGTGGCCGCCGGGAGCGCCTCGGTGGAGATGGTGAGGGAGGTGCTCCCTCCGTCCGGAGTGCCCGTACCGGCGTCCGTGAAGGGAGCGGGCGGGTCAACGGGGCTGGAGCCAGGACACGCGGTCAGCAGAAGCGCGAGCAGCAGCGACAGGGCGCGGGAAGACCGCATGAAGGCTCCGGCCCACGGTGCAGGGCCCACGGAAGAAGAGCCCGACACTGTAGTGCCTCCCTGTGAACACAGGGCACGGGTCGCCACGGACCTGCCTGGAAAACAAAGGGCCGCGGCTCCCTGAGGAACCGCGGCCCGGATGCTTCAACGGAGAGGCTTCAGGCTACGGATTGGCCACGCCCCACGAGTGCGGCCCCACCGCCCAGTCGGCTGCGGTGTTGGTGTCGGTGGCGCTGACGCGGCGGATGGTATTCGTCGTCTTGGACCCGCTGATGGGGACTGCGGTCCAGTCAGCGGAGACCGTCTGGGCCGTAGGCGACGAAGTGTACGTGCAGGGCATGCCGCTGCAGTCAGCAGGCAGCCACTGGCCAGCGGCCTGGAGCGCCTGGAGGTTGGCTGGGAACCCACCCGGAGGCGTGGTGACGTCCGTCTTGACGAACGCCGCACCATCCTGGATGGCGCCCGACGAATCCCGGATGACCAGGAGCCGGTTCGAGAGCGTGATGCCCGTGGTTCCACCCACGAAGTCCCACGCCGTATCGTAATTGTCGGCATACGCGCTGGCGGGGAACTCGTTCTTGGAGGCGGTTTCCGCTCTCACCGTGACAGTGCCCGTGGTGACGGGATTGAGGTGGACGACGATGATGTCGCCTGCGGCCACGCCCACGTCGGGGAGGGTGGCGAGCGCCGTCGGCGGGCTCAGGTCCTGCTGCAGCACGAGACCCGCGGTCGTCCCGGCACTGAGGACCAGGAGCTCAACCAGGTCTCGGCCGCTTCCGATGCTGGGCTGGACCTCGGTGATGCGCAGCACCGCGAGCGTGCGGTAGCCGGTGAAGGTGGCAGTGTTGTCTGCACCCGAGACAGGCGTGCCGGCCCTGTCCGTAACGCTCGAAGCGACCGTGACGGTGTAGCTGGTCCCGGGCGTCTGCTCACTCGTCGTGAGGGTGACCTGCCGGCCATTGACCTGCGCGGCCGAGGCCGTGAGGCCCCCCGTGAAGGTGAACTGGCTTGCCGCAGCGGTGACGCTCGCCGCGGAGATGTTGCGGTCAAACGTCAGCACGACTTCCGTCAGCGACCTGGCCGAAGCGGTCACCAGCTCGGGAGCCGGGCACTCGGAGACCGACAGGTCAGAAGCGGAGAACGCCGAAGGCTGAGCGCTGGTGGTGAACCGCCACATGACGCCCGAGTTGAGCGTGAACTCGCAGCCCTGCGCGATATCCAGGGTATTGGCCAGGTCCTGGGGAACACGCAGACGGAAGTTGTTGGCGCCCGTCGTGATTCCTTCCGTGGTGATCTGGAAGCCGAGGAAGCCCCCTCCCAGGCTCGCTCCCGCGGAGGCGATATCGCCCGTCAGGTAGACGAGCTCGGACTCCACGGACGCGATGTTGGTCACGAGGGTCGTCGAGGTATCCTCAGACCGGTTGACCTTGAGGCCCGCGGGCGTCGCGGTGTTGAGGTTCTGCACTGGATGGCCCTGGCTGATCCTGGTGAAGCCGGACACCGCGGATGCGATCCGCACCCCGTCCGTGGTCACCTTGGTGGTCACGGTGAGGCTCACGCGGTCACCCACCACCACCTGGCCAGCAGCCGTCGCATCCGTCACGAAGATGGCGGGGCCTTCGGCCTCGGCCTGGAGGAAGAAGCCCGCGGGCTCGGTGCTTCCCGTCACGGCAGGCTTGAGGAAGGTAACGAACGCGCCCGTGATGGGCAGATTGACGGCTCCATCGGCAGCCGCCTGGACGGCGCCAATCTGAGCGCTGGTCTCCGCCGGCGTCGTGGACACCGGCGAGGCCTCGCAGGTACCCGCGGCATTGCACACCTGGGTCAGGCTGCAGTTCGCGCTGGTGATGCACTGAACGCAGGCCGTCCGGTTGTTGCAGATGGGCCGGGTCGCATCCACGGAAGCGCAGTTGGCATCCGTGACGCACACCTCGCACACGCCGCGGCCGTTGTTGGCCACGGTGTCACAGAAGTCACGGTTGCTTTCCGGGGCGCTCGCGCACTGGGCGTTCGAGGTGCAGCCGCAGAAGTTGTCGTTGCACGACGGCTTGCTCGCATCACACCGGGCCGCGCTGTCGGTGGTGCACTCGACGCAGACAGTCGGCTGGGTGTCCGTGCGGCACACCGGAGTCTCGGCGGCGCAGGAGGTGTTGTCCGCGCAGCCTTCGCAGGCCGTGCCCGCCGCGTTGCAGGTCTGGTTGCCCTGGCAGCCGACCGTGGTGCCATTGGTCGTCGTGCAGACCCTGCACTCGCCAGCGCCATTGGCCGCGCTGGTGTCGCAGATGTTGGTGGGGGAGGCGCAGCCCTGGTCCTGGGCGTTGCCCTGGGCCGAGTCGACGCACACCTTGCAGGCGCCGAGACCGTTGCCCGCGGTCGTGTCACAGACAGGCGCGGAGTCCTCGCAGCCCGTCGCCGTACCGGTGCCCTGCGCGGGGGGGAGGCACACCTTGCACGTGCCATTCGTGGTGTCGCAGACAGGGGCCTGCACGGAGCAGCCCTGGTCCTGGCCACCACCCTCGGCCGTGTCAGTGCACGTCACGCCCGCGTCCGTGCCGGCATCCGTGCCCGCGTCGGTTCCGGCGTCAGTCCCCGCGTCCGTACCGGCATCCGTGCCCGCGTCGGTTCCGGCGTCAGTCCCCGCGTCCGTACCGGCGTCAGCAGGCGGAGGGGTGGTGACGTTGCGCTGCTCGCACGTGCCGTCGTTGCAGGTCCATTCCTTGCCCTCGTCCGGCTGTCCGTTTTCAGCGCGACAGTCGAACGCGTCTACGCACTCGTCTCCACAGCCCGTGCCCACCGTCACAAGAACGGCAGTCAAAAGAGCCGGAAGCCAATTCCGTCTCAGCATGCGTCCCCTCCAAGGGATTCAGGTTCTGGCCTCCCTTACACCCGAAGCCGGAGGGGGTCCATTGGGCTACCCCCGAGTCATGGGCATTTGACTCGGGGATGGCTTGAATTGTCAGGTGTTCAAGGAGTCGCGCGAGGAACCCGTGTCGCCGGACCCGCGTACAGGTCGATGACCTCGGAAATCGCGCTCTGACACACCGCGCAGAATGGCACCCGGTCTCTGGTGAACATCACACAGTCGAGCTGGGGTCGGTAATACCCACTGGGCTCATACATCGCGCCCTCGAAGGCCCCCACCCGGCCCGAGTACTTCTGCGAGGACAGGAACTTCTCCTCCCAGTCCCGCTGGGAGATGAACAGGGCATCCATGTCCGACTCCGGCTTCCGCTGGGAGCGAATCTGGCGCCGCTGCGTCTGCACGGTGGTGGAGTGTTTCTCGTACCCCTTCTTGTCCCAGGGGGTGGGGAGAGGCGTCCCCGGCTTCACCAGGTGCTTCCACTTCAGCTGCTCCGGGTCATGGAGCGCGGTGACGTTCTTCTCCCACGGCTCCAGGCGCCCGGCGGCGGGCTCATAGACGGACTCGGAGGTGTAGTACTCGTCGGCCAGGCCCGCGAAGTGGTGGCCGAACTCGTGGACGAAGACGTACGGCGCCCACAGGCTGTCGGAGGCCACGGTGCCATAGAGACCGAAGATGCCTCCGCCGCCATAGGTGTTTCCATTGGCCAGGATTTCCACGAACTCGTAGGGCGCGAAGGCGGCCGTCTCGCGGAAGGCCTTGTTGTCGAACGTGAGGACGTAGCGCTCGCTGCCGAAGGCGTCATACGTGGTGCCCACGGGCGAGCGCCGATGGACGCCGGTGGAAGGCCGGGAGATGCCGGACTGCGCGGAGGCGGGGACGAGCCCCCAGACGTTGAAGTCCGCCTTGCGCTCCTTGAAGGGCGAGAAGGTGAAGAGGATGTCCACCATGCGGCGGGCGTCCTTCTCGAACTTGGGGCGCTCGGCCTCGGTGTAGCCGTCGCCGAGGATGAGCAGGTCCACCTTCTGCTCCGGAGGCCCGTTCTCCAGCAGCTTCAACAGCGTGCCGGGTGAGGGCGGCGAGGACGGGTCCACGAACATGTCCTTCGGGTCCACCACCAGCGACCACACCTCGCGGAAGGCATTCTGCGCGTCGCGCTTCTTGAGGAGCAGCTGGACGGGGCGCTCCGGGGCGGGGAAGCGCAGGGACTCGTGGAAGGTGCGGTGCACGCTCTTCGCCTCGGTCGTGATTTCCCACTCCCCGAAGATGGAGGCGAAGCCGCGCGAGAACACGAGGCGGTTGGTGTCCCGCTCCCGCACCTCGAAGAGGTACTTGCCCAGGTTCGTCTCATCCACGGCGCGAGCGGGGTGGCCGGGCCAGGGCAGTGGCTCGATGACCATCCGGTCGAGGCTGAAGCGCTCCTCGGTGGCGTTGCCGGTGTGGAAGTAGTCGACACGGAAGGTGCGAGGGGCCGCGGCGGAGGCGCTCGTGGCCAGCAGCAGGACGAGAAGGGCACGCATCATGGGCGCACTCTATGCGGCCCGGTGGCGCCTTGCGGCGCCCTTCCGTGGGACGGCTCGTGCCCCGCTGTGTCCTGGCGAAATGGCGACCCCGCCAGGACACGTCACTGCAGGAGTCTCGGGAGTGGGCGGAGGCCTGGCCTCGTCCTTAGAACGCGCCGGACACGGTGGCGGACGCACCGTCGCCGTCGGTAGCAATACCCACGGAGACAGGGGGCGGAGCGGCCGACGACGGGGACAGGAGGAAGAGCACCGCGCCGGTAGCAGCCATGGCGCCTCCGCCAACGAGCAGCCCTGTCAGGACATTGCCCTTCTGGGCCAGCGAGTCCCGAAGCACCAGGGCCTCTCTGTCGCTGGAGAGGATTCGGCCGTTGTCGAGCCGCGACTCCAATGCATTCAAGTCTTTCTGGGCCAACAGCCGCACAACACCCGCGCCGCCCAGTGCCGCCGCGCCCACGCCGAGGGCCACATACGACGCCACGCGCAGGCCTGAAGTCGAGCGGGAGCCCGCTGTGCCCTCCTCACCGTCCGAGAGGCGGTTGGGCGCGCTGAGGTCCATGCCTCCCTGTGTGCCGCCGGGCTGTTCCCAGGGCGCCTTCCCGTTGGCGCTGTTCATCACCACGAGGTGGGACGGGGAGCGGCCGGTGGTGACGAAGTCCACCAGGGCGGACAGAGCCTCGGCCGGCGCATCCAGGCCCTGCGTCTTGAAGCCGCCCTCTCGCAGCTTCTGACCGCCTTCGACATTGAGCACCGTGGCGGCAAACCACTTCGGCCCGCTGCTCGTGCGCTCCAATCGCACGACGATGACCTCCTCGACTCCGAGGGTTCCGCCGAGGCGGACGGCATGGCTCAGCGTCCGCTCGTCATTCCCCTCCCGGGAGGCGAGGCACGGAAACGGACTGGCGGACACGGAGCCTTCGTAGGCCACGTCGATGAGCAGGGGCATGTCCGTGCCCTGCACCTGGACCTGGCGCGGGAAACTGGTGGTGGTGCCCTTCGCCAGGGTGATGTCGTAGGTGCCTGCCACCACCTCCACCGTCAGCGGTGTCTGGCCGACCTTGAACCCGTCGAGGTACACGTCCGCCGTGGGCTGCGTGGACTTCACGGACAGCCTGACCTTGCGTGCCTGGGCCAGCTCGCGCCGCAGCTTGTCGAAGCCCTGCCGGACGGAGGGCGCGAACTGGTCCGGGTCGAGCTCGTACTCGGGCTGTAGCCGGAGCACGTTGCGGAACGCGGTGTCACTTTCCTTCGGCTTGCCCAGGGCGCGGTAGTTCAGCCCGTGGAGGAGCTGGGCGTCCACGTAGAGCTTCCAACGTGGGTCGCCCACGGGGAGGCGGGTGATTTGCTGAAGGGCCTCGTCGATGAGCTGGGCGGCCTTGGTGTTCCGGCCCTCGTAGAAGTGGTCCTGCGCGGCTTCGAGCTGCCGCTGCAGGTCCTCGAAGCTCTTGGAGGACTGCGGGAAGAGCCGCTCACCGAACTCGGTGGCGCTCAGCACGTCCTGCTCGGGGCGGGACGAGAGGGTGTCCAGGAACGCCTTGGTCTGGCCACCCAGTTCTGCGTCCGTACAGTCGCCGCTGGCCATCACCATTCTGCGTGGGGCCGCGAGTGACAACGCGGGTAGCAGGGATGCCAATACAAGCAAAATGACTCTCATCTCATGTTCCTCGAATCTTGATTCCGCAGGATGGGGATTTCTTGCGCGCGGTCCTGATGAGAGTCAGGGATCTTCATTGGCGCGGAGGAGCACAGCGGAGCCATCTGGCAGCGCGGCTGCGACGAGGAATGGGTCGACGTGTGCCGTCGTAAATGCGTGGACTGATGCCGAAGCAAACGAGGTCCCCAGAGTGGCACTGCTGGCGAAGAACGACCATGTGCCGCCGCTGCACTGCGCCAGCCCGAAAGTCGGAGTACCCGACTCGTTCCATGCGAGCCACACCGTGCCCGTGGTGCCCATCTGGAATATTGCCTGGCGATGTGAAGTGTCGGAGATGAGGAACGGCTGGCACCGAATCTTCCATTGGTTTTCATCCCATGCGTACACATGCGCTCGGCTGCCTTGCCCTGTGCCGCCGCTGATCCATGCCAGGACGGGTTTGCCCTGCGGGTCCAGCATGAAGTGGGGGTCGCGTAGACTGTTGAAGTCGGCTGGCGGACTGGTTGCTTCGGCCACTCCACCAAACGGGCGCCACTCACTCCCTGTCCATTCGGCGATATAGGGTTTCAGGGTTACGTCCTTCATGCCCATCACTGCCACAATGGGATTTCCAGCTGCATTGGTTTCGACGGAGACAGTCTTGTAGGCGGTCAGTCCGAGAGCTGAATTCAATCCGCTCCCAAGCGATGACCAGGCGCTGCCTGACCATTGGTGGACGCATACGCTTGGTTGGCTGTCGTCAGTGAATGCGACGAAGATGTCGCCGGAGTCGTTTGTTGTGAGGGATGGGAAGGTTGAGTAGGGATTGTCTGGAGCGGCCCCTGCTGTTCCACCTAAATAGTCCCAATCCGAGCCTGTCCACCGGGCCACGTAGATGCGCTCGGATTCATTGCTTCCATTGCCTTCATGCCAGGTAATGATGGGAGTATTGTGGATGGGGTCATGCTTCAGGGTGACATCGTCGATCTCGGAGTAGCCATCTCTGAAGACAAGGCTGCCTCCCAAGGGGAGCCACTCAGAACCCGTTTGCTTGTAGACGCGCAGGTGTTTGCCCGTGGAGTCCTGCTCTGTTCTTGCGATGATGGCGCCGCCGTTGCCATCCGGAAGCAACGCGGAAATCCTCAAGACACTGCGCCCCGCTGCTTGAGGCAGGCTGGGGCCATGTGGAGCCAGCCTCATGTATGGATGGAACCAGGACCATGCCGAAGGTTCGGCCAGGGTATTCCCCGCCAGATCCGCCACCACATCAGAAAGGACAATAGACACCTCTTTGGGAGGCTTGATGTCCTCCCCCGGAACCACCGTCACCGTCCTCCCATCCGCCGACACTGACACCGTGCGCGCCACTTCCACGGTGCCCACGGTCAGGCGCACGGAAGCCTCGGTCAGCGAACCCACCTTCACCGGTTCGGAAAACACGGCCTGGATGGGGCTCTTCACCCAGACATCCTGCGCCCCCGGCTCCGGCGTCCGGGACACCACCTGCGGCGGCGTCCGGTCCACCACCACCTCCCGCGCTTCGCTGGCGAACACCACGTCCCCGAACACGGCCCGCGCCACCAGCGCGTGCGTCCCCTCCGCCACCGCCGCCGTGTCCCACGCGTACGTGTACGGCGCTTCCACCTCCGCCAGCACTTCCCCGTCCTGAAGCAGCTCGACCCGGTCCGGCGCATGGCCTGTCACCGACAGCCGGACCTCCAGGACGCCATTCGTGTACGCCACCCCCTCCGGCGAGGTGATGCGCACCTCCGCCTTCGCGGGCTCGATATCCGGCACCTGGATGCACGCCGGGGAAGACAGCAGGAGGACAGCCACCCAGTACGGCAGGACGAAGAGTCTTGGGGAGTTCATGGCTCGGAGCCGGTGCAGGGAGTGTTCCGTCAGCTACCCGACAGGTCGGGCGCACATACCAAGCCCGCCCGCCTTCCTCCAGACCCCCTCCCACCCGGAAACCTGAGTCCTTTCCACCCCTTACCTGGCTCTACAGTCGTGTCCGTTCCCACTGGAACCGACCCCGGCCATCGG
Source organism: Pyxidicoccus sp. 3LFB2 (assembly GCA_046520375.1). Taxonomy (GTDB): domain Bacteria; phylum Myxococcota; class Myxococcia; order Myxococcales; family Myxococcaceae; genus Myxococcus. Next base: position 18,173 of record JBKGHK010000010.1, on the reverse strand, counting down.
CAGCCCGTCCCGACGGTGGACTCCCCGTCCCGCCAAGGAACGCGTCCCCTCCTTTATAGGGCTGCTCCGCTGCCTGCCCCCCAAGAGAGCTTGCGTTGGCCGGGTGCGTCGGAGCGTGCCATCCCCATCTTGGCGAGGGGTTGAGGCCATGGGGGACGGGCGCTACCCGGCAAGGAGAGCGGGACGTATGAAGCACGCGTGGAAGGACCGAGTCATCGTCATCACCGGGGCCTCCAGTGGCATCGGTCGGGCCACGGCGCTGGCCCTGGCGAAGAAGGGCGCCCAAGTGGTGCTGGCCGCCCGCCGCGAGGAGCCGCTGGATGACCTGGCCCGCGAGTGCGAGGCCCTCGGCGTGCGCGCCCTCGTCGTCCCCACCGACGTTTCCGACACCGCCGCCGTGCGCCACCTCGGGGAGGAGGCCCTCGCCGCCTTCGGCCACTTCGACGCGTGGATCAACAACGCCGGCGTCTACCTCATGGGCCGCCTCGAGGAGACGCCCGACGACGCCTTCCGCCAGCTCATGGAGACCAACTTCTTCGGCACCGTCACCGGCACCCGCGTCGCCGTGACGCAGTTCCGCCGCCAGGGCTACGGCACCCTCGTCAACGTCTCCTCCACCTTCGGCTCCGTCGCCGCGCCCTACGTCAGCGCCTACGTCGCCTCCAAGCACGCCGTGCGAGGCTTCTCCGCCTCCGTCCGCCAGGAATTGCTCAACACCGGCATCGACGTGTGCACCGTGCTGCCCGCCGCCATCGACACGCCCCTGTGGCAGCACACCGCCAACTACACCGGCTGGCGCATCCGCCCCGTGGAGCCCGTCTACACCCCCGAGCGCGTCGCGCGCGCCATCCTCCGCGTCCTGCGCAGCCCCAAGCACGAGGTCCTCGTCGGCCCCGCCGCCCGGGGCTTCGCCGCCATGCATGGCCTGATGCCCGCCACCTTCGAGCGCACCATCCGCGGCGTCACCCAGGCCCAGCACTTCGAGAAGGTGCGACAGGGGCCCACCTCCGGCAGCCTCTTCCGGCCCATGGCCGAGGGCACTGGCACCTCGGGGGGCTACCACTCGGCGGGCAAGCAGTGGCTGCGCCGCCTGCTGTTCGCCGGAGGACTGGCCGCGGCGGCCGTGTCCTTCCGCAAGGGCGGGCCCGGACGAAGACTGGGAGTGCGTGTGGCCCACGTGCTCGCCAGCTGAACCGTCGATTTCGCGTCACGCCCGCCCCCGGTTGCAGGGCTGTGACGGGGCCATGACACAGCCTGGGGAAAGTCAGCGCGCCATGACCGACATCGCCGTCCTCGTCAATCTGCGCGCCCGCCGAGGCACCGAAGGAGTGGGAGGCCTCGTGGAGCGCTTCCTCCCTCGCGCCCGCGTCGCGCTCACCCGCTCTCTCGACGAGGCGCGCGAGTGGATTTCCGGCACGCTCCGGCCCAACCCCCCCTCGCTGCTGCTGGCCGGTGGCGGGGACGGCACGATTACCGGCCTCCTGAATGAGCTGCGCACCGCGGGTGTGGCCCTGCCGGCCATCGGCGTGCTGCCGCTGGGCACCGGCAACGCCTGGGCCCGCGTCACGGGCGCGCCCCGGGCCGCGGTGGCGCTGAAGCAGATTGCCGCGGTGGGCGAGGGCCTGCCGCCCCTGCGTCCCTTCTCCCTGGTGCGCGTGGAGGGCAAGGTGGCGCCCTTCGCCGGCACGGGCTGGGACGCGGAGATGATTCAGGACTTCAAGAACCAGCTCTCCTCCGCCGGGCCGCTGGCCAGCACGCAGGCCGGCCTGCGCGGGTACCTGGGCGCCATGTTCACCCGCACGGTGCCCCGCCACGTCTTCGGCGAGGGCAACCCGCACGTGTCCGTCTACAACATGGGGGACACCGCGCTCACCGTGGACTCGCGTGGCGCGGTGCAGCCGGTGACTCATGGGGACAAGGGCGCGCTGCTGTACCGCGGGCCGGCGGGGGTGGCGGGCGCGGCCACGACGCCCGAGTGGGGCTTCGGCTTCAAGGCCTTCCCCTTCGCGCAGGCGGTGCCCCACCGGCTCTCGGTGCGGGTCTACGGCGCCACCGTGCTGGAGGCCACGCGCAACATGTTCAAGCTGTGGCGCGGCGAGCACCCCATGCCCCGCATGCACGACTGGTTCGTCCAGCGCGTGCGCATGGAGTTCGACCGCGAGGTGCCCTTCCAGATGGGCGGCGACGTCATCGGCATGCGCCGCACGCTGGAGTTCGACCTGGCCGAGGAGAGCGTCAACCTCGTCGACTGGCGTCAGCTGTCTCGCATGCTGAAGGTGTAGCGGGGCCCGGCGCCCGTCCTCCGGCTTGACCCGGGTGTGCGCAGGACACTATGCGTGCGCCCGGAGCAAGCCCGCGAACGGATGGAGCCGTGAGCCACACCTACGAGTACCCCAGGCCGGCGTTGACGGTTGACTGCGTCGTCTTCGGCCAGGATGAAGAGGACCTGAAGGTGCTGCTCATCCAGCGGGGCGTGGAGCCCTACGCCGGACGCTGGGCGCTCCCCGGGGGCTTCGTGCGCATGGACGAGGCCCTGGACGCCGCCGCCCGCCGCGAGCTGGAGGAAGAGGCCGGCATCCGCCCCGCGCACATGGAGCAGCTCTTCACCTTCGGCGAGCCGGGCAGGGACCCGCGCGGGCGCGTCGTCACGGTGGCGTACTTCGCGCTGGTGAAGCTCAGCGACCACAAGCTGCACGCGGCCACGGATGCGCGCGAGGCGGCGTGGTTCTCCGTCTGGGATACGCCGAAGCTGGCGTTCGACCACGCGGACATCCTCGCCACCGCGCTGCAGCGGCTCAAGGGCAAGGTCCGCTACCAGCCCATCGGCTTCGAGCTGCTGCCGCCCAAGTTCACCCTGACGCAGCTGCAGCGGCTGTACGAAATCATCCTCGAGCGGCCGCTCGACAAGCGGAACTTCCGCAAGAAGATTCTGGCCATGGACCTGCTCGAGGAATTGGACGAGGTGGAGCAGGACGTCTCCCACCGCGCCGCGCGCCTCTACCGGTTCGACCACAAGAAGTACAAGCAGTTGGAGAAGGCCGGCTTCAACTTCGAGCTCTGAGCCCCCGCTGCCCACCGTGCCGTGCCGGAGTGTGAACGGGCCCACGCTGGCCCTGCCCTCCGGTGCCGATGCCCCCGATTGATTTGACATGGTGTCGTTCGGACACTATGTTGGTGTCGTAGAAACACGAACCTGAAGCAAGGCACCGCCCGCCGCGCCACGAGAGGAGAGGCGCGCTCGTGGTGCCTGCTTCCAGGGACGTGAGGAGGCCGCCGTCCGGGGGGAGTCCACGGACGAGGCGCGCCGCCCTGTGCGTCATTCCGCTGTCCGTGCCCGCGAAAGGGCCACGGGAGAGTCATGTCCGCGCTGCCCTTCGACATCGCCGCCGCCTCGGTGCTGGGCCGGGAGCACGCTCGGGCGGGGCGTAACAACCAGGATGCGCTGTGCCTGCGCGCCAGCGAGCACGGGCTGGTGGCCGTCGTCGCGGATGGGTGTGGCAGCCAGCCGTGCAGTGAGCTGGGGGCGCAGCTCGGCGTACGGAGGTTGGTGCAGGCGGCGCAGCAGCGGCTCGCGGAAGGCGAGCGCGTGGACGAGGCCACCTTCCTGCCGGGCCTGCGTGAGGACGTGCTGTGCCTGCTGGGGGAGCTCCGGGGGGAGCTGGGCCGGGACGCGATGGGGGACTTCCTCTTCACGCTGGTGGGCGCGGTGGTGACGCCCTCGAAGACGCTCATCTTCTCCGCGGGGGACGGAGTGTGGGCGCTCAATGGCGAGGTGCACCCGCTGGGGCCGTTCCCCGGGAATGCGCCGCCGTACCTCGCCTACGCGCTCGTGGGTGGGGACGACGTGTCGCTGAAGGCGCAGGCGCTGGTGCCCACCGAGGACGTGCATGCGCTGATGCTGGGCACGGATGGGGTGGCGGACCTGGCGCGGCTCGCCTCGGCGCGGGTCCCGGACAAGGACGAGCCGGTGGGCCCGCTGTCGCAGCTGTGGACGGACGACCGCTACTTCGCCAACCCGGATGCGCTGCGGCGCCGTCTGTCATTGCTCAACCGCGAGTCCGTGCGCGCCGACTTCGACGCACGCCGCGTGGTGCGCACGCCGGGGCTGTTGCCGGACGACACGACGGTGGTGGTGCTTCGCCGCCGCATGGGGAGGGCGTGACGCCATGGACGTCTGGCTCGAAGGGAAGAAGGTGCGGGTGGACCCCGCGCGAGCGCTGGGCAAGGGCGGCGAGGCGGATGTCTATGATTTGGGCGACGGCCGCGCCCTCAAGCTGTTCAAGCCGCCCGAGCACCCGGACTACACGGGCCTGCCCGCGGAGCAGGACGCCGCGCGCACCCGCCTGGCCGAACACCAGCGCAAGCTGCGCGCCTTCCCGGCGGGAATGCCCGGACGCGTGGTGGTGCCGCAGGTGCTCGCCACCGACAAGAAGGGCCAGTCGGTGCTGGGCTACGCCATGCGCAAGCTGGACGCGGTGGAGCCGCTGCGGCGCTTCGGTGAGCCGTCCTTCCGCCGCGCCGGTGCCACGTCCGCGCGCGTGGTGGAGGTGCTGCGTGGGCTGCACCGGACGCTCGACGCGGTGCATGCGTCGAGCGTGGTGGTGGGGGACTTCAATGACCTCAACGTGCTGGTGGCCGGCGTCTCGGACGCGTACCTCATCGACGCGGACAGCTTCCAGTTCGGGACGTACCTGTGCCCGGTGTTCACCGAGCGGTTCCTGGACCCGCTGCGCCTCGCGAGCGGCGGAGCGGGGGGCCTGGTGCCTGCGCGGCCCGCGTCGGTGGAGAGCGACTGGTACGCCTTCGCGGTGACGGTGATGCAGGGGCTGCTGTGCGTGGGGCCTCATGGCGGAGTCCACCGGCCGAAGACTCCGGCGGGACGGACGACGCCCGCGAGCCGGGTGCTCCAGCGCGTCACCGTCTTCCATCCGGAGGTGCAGTACCCCAAGCCCGCGCTGCCGCTGGCCACGCTGCCGGACGACGTGCTGCACCACCTGCACCGTGTCTTCGTGGAGGACCTGCGCGGAGCCTTTCCCCTCCCGCTGCTGGACGGGCTGCGCTTCACCGCGTGCGCCTCGTGCGGCGTGGAGCATGCGCGCGGGGCGTGCCCCACGTGTCAGCCGCACGCGGTGGCCACCGTGACGCCTGTCTCGTCGGCGCGCGGGCAGGTGACGGCGACGCGGCTGTTTTTCACGCGCGGAGTGCTGGTGCACGCCAGCGCCGAAGACGGCGTCCTGCGCTGGCTGTACCACGCCGACGGAGCGTACCGGCGCGAGGATGGGCGAGTCGTACTGCGCGGGCCGCTGGACCCGTCGCTGCACTGGGCGCTTCAGGGGGACGTGACGCTGGTGGGGCGAGGGGGAGAGGTGGCGGTGTTGGTGCAGGGGCGGACACCGGAGCGCGTGGGGGTGGACGCGCCCGAGGGCCGGCCCGCCTTCGCCGCCAACTCACGTCACCGCTACTGGGCCGTGGGGGGCGGCCTGTGGCGGGACGGGACGTACGGGCCGGAGCGCATTGGCGAGGTGCTCGAAGGACAGACGCGACTCTTCGTGGGGCCTCGCTTCGGGCTGGGCTTCCACCGGGCGGGTGGGCTGCGCGGGGCGTTTGTCTTCGATGCGGTGCGCTCGGGAGTGAAGGACGGGCTCGCGCTGCCGTGGCCATCGGGACAGCTGGTGGACGTGGACTGTGTCTTCGACGGGCCGAACGCATGGCTGTTCCTGGTGGATCAGGCCGGTGGGCGCACGGTGCACCACTGCGTGGTGGTGGGCTCGGACGGAGCGGTGCGGGCGAGCGCGGTGGCGGACGCGGGAGATGGCTCGTGGCTGGGCAGCGGGACGCGGGGCCGGTGCGCCGCGGGGGACGCGCTGTTCTGTGCCACGGACGCGGGGCTCACCCGGGTGGAGCTGCGCCAGGGGCGGCTGGAAGCGGTGCGCGAGTTTCCGGATGCCGAGCCTTTCGCGGACTCGGGCAGCCACCTGTTTCTCGTGAAGCAGGGGCTGGCAGTGGTGGGGCGGCAGGACATCGCCGCGCTGCGGATGTCGTGAGCGGAATGAACGTTCCTTTCAACGCGCGCGGGCCGGGGGCCCTCGCGCCACACAGGGGGTAGGACGATGAGGACGCAAATCAAGGAGCTGCCGCTGCCGGGGTTCTACAAGGCCGACCACGCGGCGCAGTACGGCTACGGGCCGAACGCCGGGAAGCTCCAGGAGGCCGCGGTCAACTGGCGGGCGGCGAATGACCTGTCCGTGGCGGCGACGGACAAGTTCAACCTGCACCTGCTGCTCATCGACGTGCAAAAGGACTTCTGCTTCCCCGAGGGCTCGCTCTACGTGGCGGGGCGCAGCGGGCGTGGGGCCGTGGACGACAGCCGGCGCATCGCCGAGTTCATGTACCGGAACCTCGGCGCACTGACGAACGTGACGACGACGCTCGACACCCACTTCGCGTATCAAATCTTCTTCCCGTCCTTCTGGGTGGACCAGGACGACAAGCCTCTGACGGCGTACCGCGAGGTGACTCGCGAGCAGATTGAGCGCGGGCAGGCGCGGCCGAACCCGGCGATGGCGAGGTGGCTGTGCGGAGGCAACTACCCGTGGCTCCTGAAGCAGGTGAAGTACTACTGCGAGGAGCTGGAGCGGGCGGGGAAATACACACTCTACCTGTGGCCGCCGCACTGCCTGCTGGGCAGCGACGGGCACGCGCTGGCGGGCGTGGTGCAGGAGGCGCGGCTGTTCCACTCCTTCGCGCGCGGCATGCAGTCGTGGGCGGAGGTGAAGGGCGGCAACCCGCTGACGGAGAACTACTCGGTGATGCGGCCGGAGGTGCTGTCGCGGCATGACGGGCAGCCGCTGGCGCAGCGGAACACGCAGTTCCTCAAGACGCTGCTGACCGCAGACGCGGTGGTGATTGCCGGCCAGGCCGCGAGCCACTGCGTGAAGAGCTCCATCGACGACCTGCTGGGCGAGATTGTCGCGCAGGACGCGGCGCTGGCTCGCAAGGTGTACCTGCTGACGGACTGCATGTCGGCGGTGACGGTGCCGGACGGGAAGGGCGGCTTCGTTGCGGACTTCACGCCGCAGGCGGATGCGGCGCTGAAGCGCTTCGCGGACGCGGGCATGCACCTGGTGAAGTCCACGGACCCGCTGGCGAGCTGGCCGGACCTGCGCATCGCCTGAGCGGAACCTGACGGCAGTCGAGTGAAGGCGGGACCTGCTCCCTCACGGGAGCGGGAACGGCGGAGCCATGCCCTCGAAAGAGGGGGCGAAGGAGTGAGGGACATGACCAGCAAGACGAGCGGTGGGACGAGCACGAGCATCCGGAAGCTCTTCGATGATGCGCACGCGGAGGGCGTGCTGAGTCCGGCGGGGTTGCAGGCGCTGACGGTGGTGGACCTGGGGGCGCAGATTCAGGCGGGGCTCGGCGTGTGCGTGGAGGACGTGCAGGCCAGCGAGGTGGTGCTGGTGACGGTGATGCCGGATGACTCGGGGAGCATCTCCGGCGCGCAGCAGGAGAAGACGGTGTGCGACGGGCACAACCTGGTGCTCGACGCGCTCTTGGCGAGCAAGCAGAAGGACGGGGTGCTGTTCCACACGCGCTACCTGAACGGGACTGCGCTGAACCCGTTCCGGCCGCTGGAGGACGTGGTGCGGATGCACTCGGGGAACTACCGGGCGGACCAGGGGACTCCGCTGTACGACCAGACGGTGGTGCTGCTGGGCACGGTGCTGGCGAAGTCGCAGGAGTTCAGCGGCAACGGCGTGCCGGTGCGGACGGTGACGCTGTTGATTACGGATGGCGCGGACATGCACTCGCAGAAGGCGAAGGCGAGGGACGTGGCGGCGCTGGTGAAGGACCTGCAGCGGGCGGAGAACCACATCATCGCGGCGATGGGCATTGATGACGGGAGCACGAACTTCCGCCGCGTGTTCCAGGAGATGGGCATCGAGGACAAGTGGATTCTGACGCCGGGCCAGAATGCCCAGGAGATTCGCGCCGCGTTCCAGGTGTTCAGCCAGAGCGCGGTGCGGGTGAGCCAGGGGGCCGCGAGCTTCAGCCGGACGGCACTGGGCGGCTTCGGGCGGTAGGGTGGTGCTCTGGCGTGGCACCGGTGTCAGGCATCGACGTCGCCTTCGTTCCACGACTTGAGTTGATAGGCGCGTACGTCCTCAACGAAGTGGGGCACCGACCTCGCCAATCCCTCGAGGAGTTGCTCCAGGGATGTTGGAGGCCTGCGCTTGTCCGCAGCCTGCTTGCGCAGCACCTCCAACATCAAGCGGGGTTCCAGGTCGAAGAGATTCTGAAGGAAGTCGTCGGCTGGCTGAGCCTCCATTCCCTTCGGGAGGTCTTCTTTGCGGAAGTGTTTGAGGTTGTTGGTGACAATGACCTCTGCTCGCGCAGCCAGCGCGGCGGCGACTACGTGCCGGTCGCCAGGTTCATTGCGCATCGCTGGCACGAGATGCTCGTAACCCGTGGAAACCGAAGTAGGGAACGCTCGGCGCAGCGTCGCCACGAGAACTGCTGCCCGGTCTTCAGTGCACTGGCCGCGTAGGACGAGGTTGCGCCGCATCTCCTCGAGGACCTGCTCGCTCCAGTAGACTTGAATCAGCCCTGCCTCGGCGGCTCTCAGAAGGGTGTCACGCACCGCCGCGGGGAAAAGGACGTTGGCGTCGAGGAAGACGCGGAAGATTGCTGGAAACACCCTTCACGCCCCCTCGCGGCCCTACGGCTCCTGTCAGTCGTCGCCGTAGTAGTCGCCCGTCTCTTCACTGAGTTGAGTCAGCTCCCGCAGCGTCTGCTCGCGTTCCGCATCGCGCCGCTGCTTGTATTGCAACAAGTCTGCCGCCCGAATGCGCCGATGTTTGTTGGGCTTGTGGTACGGCAACTTGCCTGCCTCGAGAAGGTCTACAAGTCCCTGCCGGGAGATGTTGAGCAGATCCGCCGCTTCCTGCGTGGTGAGTTCCTTGTGGAGAGGGACGACACTGACGGCCTGACCGGCAGCAAGCGCGGCGAACAGGTCGCGCAGCAGCACCGCCGCTTCGATGGGCAGTTCTAGTTGCTCGCCGTTGGGAAGCACCAGTCGCGGCTGCTTCTGCCGGGTCGCGGCCCCTGCTTCGTCGGGAGCAAGGCGCTCGCTGATTCGCTGAGCGACACTGCGCTTCTCGGGTGGAAGGCTGACGGGGTCAGTGGCGTGGTGGAGCATGGGTGCCATCCATGGCGATTGCGGCGACAGCTTTAGGGATAGGCTCAAATCGCTAAAATCGCAAGTGGAGTGCCGCAGGTCTTTCCCGGGTGGGAGGGCGTATGGCTGCTTGGGTGCCTCCACGCCCTCGCGAGGCGCCTCTGCTCCCGAGTTACTCAGGCCGGTAGACGTTCGCGACGGCGCCCTTGGCGAACCGGGTCGAGCTCACCAGTCGCAGGTTCAGCGGCTGCGCCTGCTCGGGGAACAGGCGGAGCCCGCTTCCAATCACCACGGGGTGGATGAGGAGCCGGTACTCGTCGATGAGCCCGTGCTTCACCAGTGACTACGACATCTTGAGGAGCAGCTTCCTCATGGCTCGCGCTTCCTCTCAGCCTCAGGGCCCGCGGACCGGCATTGGCCAGCGGTAGCCCTGCTCCTGAGGTGGCGGCGAATGAGGCGGGGGTGAATCGACATCCCGGGCACTTCATCTGCAAGTGCCCGGAATCACGGCGGCCCGGATGTGCTACCCGGGGAGCATCGACTGGCTCCCCGGGCACCTCCGCTCCGCTCAGTGCACGCGGGCGGGCGGGAGGTTGGACGGCGCCAGCTCACCCGACTTGAGCTGCGTACCCGACGGGCAGACCAGCGCCTTCAGGTCCTCCGCGCGCCGGCCCAGGTCGTCGAACACTCGCGTCGTGCGCGTCACCGGGTCCGTCACCGTCGTCCCCTTCAGGTAGGGCGACAGCGCCGCCACCCGGCCCGCGGCTCGCGGTGCCACGTGGACGAACTCCGTCTGCGTCTCTCCCGCGTGGCAGCCGCTGCACGTGTTGAGCGAGAACTTGTGCCGCGCCTGCGTCGACACGCCCGGCGCCCGCCAGAAGAAGTCCAGCGGCGTCCTCGCCATCGCTCCCAGGAACGGCGTCCCTCCCACGGTGTTCGGCACCGTGTGCCGCTCCGCGACGATGTCCGCCTGGTTCTGCTGGATGTAGCTGGCCAGCGTGGCCGTGTTCTCCAGGTGCATCGCGGGCGTCAGCTTCACCGTCTCCGGCAGCAGCCCCTGCGCCGTCAGCACGAACTCGCGCATCTCCCAGGGCTCCGCCAGGTCGATTTCATTCGTGCGAATCTGGTTCAGCGCACTGCCCGCCTGCCGGCCCGTCATCACCCCCGCCTTCGCGAACTTGTCCGTCAGCGCCTGGAGCTTCGCGTTGTAGTCGCGGTGACCCACTCGCAGCTTGCCCAGCTCATGCCAGTCCGTCGCCCAGCGCTGGATGGCCTCCGGCGTGCCGCCCGGCAGCGCGTACTCCAGGATGATGGTGAACTCGAGCGGCGCACCATTCGCATCCAACACGCCGAAGACGAAGCGGCCCTCTCCCGCGTGGGCTCCCGGCTGGCGCAGGTCCAGGCGGTTGACGATGGCCAGCAGCCGGAACGGCGCCTTGCTGAAGTCCAGCGGCTTGTTGGCGCCACCACTGCGCGCCTCCCACGGCCCCAGCACCAGCGTCTGCATCTCCGGGCGCGCCGGCAGGTTCATCCCGTTCACCACCTGCTTCGTCAGCCACGTCTTCAGCCACGCCCGCATCATCGGCGACGGGTCCTGGCCGCCCGCCATCTCCCGCATCAGCGTGCCGATGTGCCAGGCGCCTCCGGGCGCCGTGCGCACCGGGTCCTCCACCACCGACAGCGCCGTCACCATCAGCTCGCTCGGGCGGTCGATGGTGCACGTCGTCGACTGGCACGCATACGAGGACTCGCAGCCGTTGGCCGTGTTGCCGTCGCAGTCGTACCAGCCCGGCTGGCAGGTGTTGCCACACGTCGCCGCCCTGCACACGCCCTGCGCGTAGGGGCTGTCCTGGCACGTGGTGCCGCAGGCGCCGCAGTGGTCCTCGTCCGTCGTCAGGTCCACCTCGCAGCCGTTGGTGGAGTTGCCGTCACAGTCCGCCGTGCCCGCGGGGCAGCGAATCTCATACGCCGGGCCCTCCGTGCAGGTGGACTCGTTGCCCAGCGCGTCCCTCGCCGCCACGAAGACGCGGTGGCTGTTGCCCGCGCTGAACGGCATCGTCGCGCTGAAGCGGCCCTCCGCATCCGCCTGCACCGTCTTCGCCGGCGTCCCCGTGCACGCCACGTCGATGAAGATGCCCACCGTGGCGCCGGGCTCCGCCGTGCCCGTCACCGTCAGCTGCCGGCCGCTGCTCGTGTACTGCCACTTCGTGTCCGTGACGACGGGCGGAGGAGGCGGCGTGCTGTCGTTCTGGTACTCCAGCGGGTTGGAGCACGCGGACGTGTCGCCATAGCCGCTGGTGTCCTTTGCTCGCGCGGACACCGTCACCTTCGCGTCCTTCGCCACGCTCGCCTGGTAGGTGAAGGCACCCACGGCGTCCGCCGTCAGCACCGTCTTCACCGGGCCCTCACAGTCCGCCTGCTCGAAGATTTCCACGCTGACGCGCGGCCGGGCGCGGCCGTCGAAGAAGGGCTGCTGGCTGAGCCCCGGCGAGCCGGGCCGCGTGGCCAGCAGCACCGGCGCCAGCAGTGTGCCACCCGAGCCGCCGCCGTACGGGTACTCCACCGTCGGGCTGCACTGCGAGCCATTGCCGGCGGCGTCATAGGCGCGCACGGAGTACGTGCCGCCCGAGGAGGTCGACGGCACGCGGATGGGCACCTCGCAGTAGGAGCCCGACTCCACCTCCGTGCTCGCCACCACGCTGCCGCTGCAACCCGGGCCGCTGTAGACCCGCACCGTGGCGCCGGGCTCCGCTTCGATGGTGAGGCCGTGCTCCTGCGTCGAGCCCTGCTCGGCCCACGCGGGCACGGGCGTCGTCGGCGCGGTGCGGTCCACGAGGACGAAGGAACCGGTGCGCACGTTGTTGCTCTCGTTCGTCTCGCGGACCCGGTCCTCCGGGTCCACCTGGGCGGCCAGCAGGTAGCTGCCCTCGTCGATGGAGGGCGCGGTGACCCAGGCGCTCACGTCCTGGCAGCCTCCCGCCAGCAGCGAGGCGCGCGAGCTCATGGACAGCATCCGGTCATTGCCGCTGATGACACGGTCGGTGGAGAGGAAGAAGGCCACCTCCGCCGTCCCGAACTCGGTGCCGGTGTTGCAGACCCGCGCCTGGACCTTCTGCGAGCCCGCTCCCAGGTCCGTTGGGCCGGTCAGCGACTCGAGCCGGAAGTCTGGCGTGTCATTGCCCTGGGGAGGAGGGTCCGTGGGGTCGGGCCACTCGGAGGTGGGAGGCGGGTCGGGGTCCCAATCCGTGTCACCGTCGGGCGGCTCGATGACACAGCCCATGAGGGTTCCCGCGAGCGTGAGTGCCCACCAGCGCCTAGCGTGCATGTGTGTTGCCTCGGGGAGCCAGGGGAGGTCCGGCCTTGGGGGTGTTGCGGTGGCTCCGCCGTGCCTCTGGACGGGCGTGCGCGGTGTTTATTCACGGAAAGGAGCGCCTTCTCCGCACCCCGCGTCCTCCCCTCGGGACTGGTGGCCCCCGGCTCGCGTGCGCCAAGGTAGGTTCACGTGCCCATGGCCACCCATCCTCGCGTCCTCCTCCTCGCCGAGCGCTTCCCTCCGGACATCGGCGGCCTGGCCCGCAGTGGCGCGCGGACGGCGGGCTCGCTGGTGAAGCTCGGGGCGCAGGTGGATGTGCTCGCGTGGACGCGCACCGCGGCGCCCGGCTCATTGCAGACGGTGGAGGATGCGGGGAGCGTCACCCCCTTCGCGCGCGGCGTCACGCTGCACCGGCTGGGGCTGTTCGGCAGCACGGACCTGTCCATGCAGCACACGCTCGATGTGCTCGGGTACCTGCATGCGAAGCGGCGGTATGACCTGGTGTGGGGGCACTACCTGTCTCCGCCCGGGTTCCTCGCCGTCGTCTTCGCCGAGTTCGCGGGCATTGCCTCCACCGTCAGTGCCCGAGGCAATGACGTGGACCAGCTCATGTTTCCTCCCGGGGACTTTGCCCGGCTGCTGTGGACGCTCCAGCGCGCGGACGTGCTCACCGCCGCGTCCGCGGACCTCGGGCGGAAGATGGCGATGCTGCTCGGGAAGGACCCTGGCGTGGAGGTCATCCCCAATGCCGTGGACACGGACGTCTTCTCTCCCGGGCCGGCGGACCCGGCGCTGCGGGCCCGGCTGGGCATTGCGGACGGGGAGGTGGTGCTCGGCTTCTCCGGCGAGCTGCGACACAAGAAGGGGCTGCCGTTCCTGCTCTCCGCGCTCACGGAGGTGCGGGGTGTGCGGCCGGCGTGTCTGCTGGTCATTGGCGAGGTGCGGCCTCGTGACGCGGAGCACCTCGTCGCCTTCCGCGCCGAGCACCCCGAGGATGCCGCGCGCATCCTCATCTCCGGGCCGCTCGACACGCCCGAGGCCATCGCCGCGCACCTGCGTGTTTGTGATGTGTATCTCCAGCCGTCACTCTGGGAGGGGATGCCCAATGCCCTGCTGGAGGCCATGGCGTGTGCACGCCCCGTCATCGCCAGTGACGCTGGAGGGATTCCCGAGGCGGTGGACCATGCGCGCAATGGCTTCATCGTGCCCAAGGCGCTGCTCAATCACCTGGGGCAGGCGTGTCTCGACGTACTCTCGCTTCCTCCCGAGCATCGGGCGGCGCTCGGCACCGCCGCGCGACAGCGCATCGAAGCGGGGTTCCAAGCGGAGGCGGAGGCCGTGGTGCTCCGTCGCGTGCTGACGCGTGCGCTTCCCTGAGTCAGTAGCCAGAAGTTTCGAGGCGAATTCCGAGCGACTGAGGCCTGAGTGTCGCGTCCACGGTGCCGCCGCGCGCCGGCGGGGACATCCGCCAGTCACTGTTCGAATATGTCGGGGGTTTTGTGACGGAAAAGTCCCGACATTTTCGAACAGTGTGCCAGGTGAGGCGTCCAGCCCTACGGCGTTGAAGGAGCGGAGCAGCTGAGAGAAGCGGGTTGCCGCAGGATTTGTCTCTGAACTCCTGGCTACCTACTTAGGAAATGCCCTGGCGCGGCGCCTTCCGCGTCAGCCCGAACGCCTGCTCATAGGCGCCCACCAGCGCGTCCTGCGCCCGGCCCCACGGGAAGTCGCGCTCCACCCGCGCCCTCGCCTTCGCGCTCAGCGCGGGCCCGAGGGCCGCATCCGCTCGCAGGGCCTTCACCGCCTCCGCAATCGCCTTCGCCGAGCCCGGGCGGATGAGCATCACCTCGTCCGGCCCGGCCAGGGTGCGCACCACGGGGAGGTTGCTCGCCACCACCGGTGTCCCCGTCGCCATCGCCTCCAGCAGCTTCAGCGGGCAGCAGCCCTGCACGCAGTTGCGGTCATTCACCGGCAGCGGCACCAGCACCACGTCGCACGCGTGGTGCAGCCGCGCCAGCTCCGCCTGCGGCAGTGGCTCCAGCAGCTCCACCGCGCCCTCCAGCAGCAAATCTCCACAGCGGTCCATCAGCGCGCGGCGCCCGTTCCTGCGCAGCGGGCCCACCAGCGTCAGCACCGTGGGCACCTCGCGCCTCAGCAGCCGGCAGGCCTCGATGGCGTGGTGCACGCCCTGCCAGGACGTCATCGTCCCGCTGTACAGCAGCCGCACCGGTCGGCCCGGCTCCAGCGCTCGCGGCGGCGCGTACCGGAACACCTCCAGGTCCACCCCGTTCGGAATCACCCGCACCCGGCCCGCGTCCGCCCCTCGCTTCACGAGGTACTCCGCCGTCACCTCGCTCGGAGTCACCAGCAGGTCCGCGCGCGAAATGCACAGGTCCTCCTGCGCCACCAGCTTGTGCAGCAGCTCCGCGTCGTCGGCCACGTCCGGGTGGTGGTACTTCAGCTCAATCGACGGCAGCCCGTTCACCTCGAACACCAGCGCGTCCGTCAGCGCCTCCTTCCGCCGGGCCACCGGGTAGCCCTCGAAGATGGAGCGCACGTGCACCACCGCCGCCCTTGGCCTTCCGTGCCACCACGCCGCCAGGTGCGAGCGGAACGACAGCGCCTGCTCCACCAGGTCCCGCCCCCGCGCCTCCAGCGGGTGGTACGTCACACCCTCCGACAGTGTGAGCGGGCCCGTGCTCGCGGTGACTCCGTCCCGGAGCGCCAGCAGGTCCACGCCGCCGAAGGCCGTGCCCAGCGCCTCCGCGAAGGCCCGGATGTGCACCGCGGCTCCCTTCGGCGCGGGGAAGCGGTCGAAGGATGCGTAGACGATGCCGGTGCCGGACGGGGTGGGGGAGGCCACTCCGGGTTGCTACCCCGCCGCACCCCTGGCGGGCAAACAGGAGCGTTTGACCCTCGCGGCGGCGCGCCCGTACGCTTGCCCTTCTTTCGTCGCTCCGAGGGGGAGCCCTTCTCCGTGACCTTCGACTTCCACCGCTTCCGCCTCGAGCAGGTCTATCGCGGCAGCGCTCCGGTCCAGACGGTGATGGAGGACCTCGCCTCGCTGCGTGGCTTCGATGAGGAGATGGACCGGCTGAAGGCGGTGTGGGCAAAGCGCTCCCGCTTCAGTGGCATCGCCGCGATTGTGTCCTTCGTCTCGCTCTTCCTGCTCGCGCCCCTGGGGCTGGGAGTCGTAGGCCTCTTCCTCATCCCCGTCTTCCTCGTGGGCCTGCTCGTCTGCAGCAGCGTGTCCTCGCGCTACGGTCGGCGGAACCTCGACGACCGGCGCTACGAGCTGGTGATGAAGCTCCTCCAGCGGCTGCGCAAGGACATCGCTCCGGAGGAGCCCGTGACGCTGGAATTGGACTTCCACTCTCCGGACGCCACGCGCAACCTGACGGACCGGGGCCTCTTGGTCGAGTGGAAGACCGAGTCCTTCGTGCAGCGGTGGCTCTCCCTGCAGGTGCGGTTGATGGATGGCACGCACCTGCGGCTCGGCATGGACGAGCGGCTCCAGGTGCGGCGCCGCGCGAGGCGGAACGCCCGGGGCAGAACCAAGACCAAGCTCAAGAAGAAGGGCTCGACGCTGCTCCACGTCCAGCTGCGGGTGAAGCCGGAGCGTCACCCGCACCTGGCCCGGCTCGGCGCGCAGGCGAAGGCGGCGGTGCGGCTGCCCAGGCCCCTGAAGCTGTCGAAGCTGGAGGTGGCGGCGGACCGCCTCTCCCTGCGGGCCGTCACGACGTCCTACTGGTGCGTGACGACGAGGAAGAGTGACCCGGCACTGGACGCGTCCCGGGCCTACCTGATGATGCTGCTCAGTCTCTACCAGGTGCTCAACTACTCCTCCTCCCTGCGCAAGCGGGAGGCGGCGAGGATGGCTTCATGATGGCGCGTCCCCTCCTTGTCTCCGTGTGCCTGCTCGTGGGCGCCGTCGGGTGCTCGCGCCAGGAGTCCTCCGAGGCCCAGGTCCCGCGCGCGCAAGCATCCGCCGCCGTCCCGGGCGAAGAGGCCGCGTCCGGCAAGCTCAAGTTCAAGGACGCCGACGACCGCGAGCGCTTCTCCCTCAAGCCGAAGGAAGACGGCGCCAAGCTGGTGGATGGCGAGGACCGCGAGCTGGCGCGCTACAAGTGGAAGGGCCTGTCGCTCAAGGTCTCCGGCCCGGACGATGCCGTGCTCGGCCATGTCGTGGGCTCGGCGGGCGGAGCGCTCGCCGTGCGCGACGCCGAGCAGCGGCAGATTCTCTTCACCTTCGCGCGCCAGGGCCCGGGCTGGCGGCTCAACGACTCGAAGGGCACGCTGCTCTACGCGGTGTCCCCCGACGACGAGGGCGCCAGCATCCAGGACGCCACCGGCGCCGAGGTGGCCCGGGTGAAGGTGCGCGAGGGCAAGGTGTCCGTGAGGGACGCGACGGGGCGCACGCTGCTGGCCACGAAGTCGCTGGTGCGCGCCGATGCCGCCGCCTGCCTTGCCTTCGAGCGGCTGGACATGCCGCTGCGCATGGGCCTGCTCTTCCACCTCCAGTCCACGCCCGGCGAGGCCCGCCAGCCATGAGCCCCGTGCCCATGCCCGAGGGGACGTGCCAGGAGAGCACCGGCTTTCTCTTCTCACACGAGTGCGGCCTGCCCGCGGCGGCGGCGTGCGGGCGGTGTGGGAAGCGCGTCTGCGACGACCACCTGACCTCGATGGACTCGGAGCTGGTCTGTGAGACCTGCGCCGAAAACCAGGAGGACGACGCGGACGAAACCGAATCGGGCTCGGAAGCGGGCTCGGAAGCGGGCTCGGAGTCGGACTCAGCGCCGGACGAGGACGCGCCGAGCTACTACTACCAGGGCTACGGCTACTACGGCCCCGGCTCCAGTTGGGCCGGCAGCGGTGCGAAGGACCCGAACGACTTCACCGAGGCCGACGGTGAGAGCCTTCGCCAGGAAGGCGACGGCTCCTTCGAGGAGGACCTGGGCGGAAGCTGATGGCCGCGCTTCACTGGCTCATCTATGCGCTCGGCGGTGGGATGGGGCACCTCACCCGCGCCAGCGCGCTCGCCCGGCGTGCCGCGCAGGGGGGCCATGCCGTCTCGCTGCTCACCAACAGCTCGTTCGCTTCCGGTCTGCCGCTGGAGGACGTGCTGGGGCCGGGCGTCCAGGTGCGGCAGCTGGAGGCGACGCTGGACAAGCGCACGGTGCGGGACATCGTGGCGGGGTGGCTCGCTGACGGGCGCCCGGACGTGCTCGTCGTGGACACGTTTCCTCGCGGGCTGGGCGGAGAGCTGGTGGCGCTGCTCCCCGGGCTTGAGGCCCGGAAGGTGCTCGTCCACCGAGACTTGAATCCTGTCTACGTGAAGCGGTTCGACGTGGCGAGCGCGGTGGAGGCCTTCGACCTGCTGCTCCTCCCCGGCGAGGACGCGCCCTTCTCCGCGCATCCCCGCGCCGTCCGGACGGCGCCGTGGTTGTTGCTGGAGCCCGAGGAGCTGCTGCCCCGCGCGGAGGCCCGGCTGCGGCTCGGCGTGCCCGTCGGGGATTCGCGGCCGGTGGTGGCGGTGATGGGCTGCGGGCAGGCCTCGGAGGTGGAGGAGGCGGGCGCCATCGCCGCGCGGCTGCAGGCGGTGCTGGGCGAGGCGGCCCGGGTGCGGTGGCTGGTGCCTCCGTCTCCTGGAACCGCGGGCAGGGCAGGGGAGCCGCCCTCGCGCCG
>JBKGHK010000109.1:0-20115 GCA_046520375.1 Pyxidicoccus sp. 3LFB2 | reverse complement strand
CCGCCATCGGCGCGCCCAGGGAGTCGTCGGCCACGCGGACTCCCGCACGCGGCCGCTGGCCGGGCTGGCCCGCCACCGTGTGGACGCCGGGGGAGTACGGCCCCTGCGCCCGCGCCACGTTCTTCCGGTGGAACTCCACCAGCTTCTCGGGCACCGGCCGGCCCAGCGCCTTGTAGAGCACGTTGGCGACGATGCGCGCGGCGCGCGGGTCCGCCATGTCCTCCGAGGCCAGCGTGCGCACGAAGTCCACGCCGCCCGCGGAGAAGACATACGCGCTGCCCTGCTTGCGCACCACCATGTGCCCGAAGCCGAAGGCGCCCTGGAGCGACAGGCCCGGGGACTCGGCGAGCACGTCCAGGCCCGGCGGTGAGCGGCCGTTGTCGATGATCTGGTCCAGCTCGTACCCGTTGGCCATCCACAGCGTGTCACCGGCCTTCAGCCCCGTGCCGGCCAGCGCCCAGTGGTCAGGCGCGGTGATGACGGTGGGGAAGCCGAACTGGTGCCAGCGGCTGGAGAACTGCACGCCGAAGAGCGCGTTCTCCGGCCGGCCCACCGGGCCCTCGCGGAACTTCACCGTGCGCCGCGCGTCGCGGTGCGCGTCGTCCTGATGGCCCTTGAAGCAGGTGATGATGCGGCGGGCCCGCCCGTCCGCCGACGGGTCCATCCGCACGTGCCAGTACGCGTTGTTCGCGCCCAGGTTGAGGATGGAGCGGCCCTCGGCCAGCGCCCGGTCCGCATGGTCTCTGTTGCGCGTGGACCAGTACTCGTCATGCCCGGAGACGAAGAGCGCCTTCGCGCCGGCCACGAAGTCGTAGCTCGCGTCCAGGTCCTCGTCGGTGAAGTAGCCCACGTCCAGCCCCTGCGCCTCCAGCCACTGCACGAGGCTGAGGTCGTCCGACAGGAGGTGTCCGGTGCCCTGCCCCCGGTAGTAGGGCCGGTCATAGGACGACTGGAACGCGCGGCTGACGCCGTGCGGCTTCATCACCTGGTACTTGTCGTCGTAGAGGCTGGTGCCGCCCCACGTGTTGTAGGCGGCCCATGTCGCGGTGGGCATCAGCACCGCCACCTCGGCGCGCGGGTTCGCATCGCGCACGAAGAAGGGCACGTAGCGCGCGTAGCGGTCCTCGCGCACCAGCTTCACCACGTACACGCCGCGCACCCAGTCATCCTTGATGGGAATCTCCAGGGACGGGGCCCAGGCGCAGGCAATCACGCCGGTGGCCGGGTTCGCGGGGCAGTCCCCCTGCCGCACGCCCTTCACCGGTCCGCCGCGCGCCACTTCGCGCCCGCCCGCGCCGCCGTAGTGTCCCAGCCGGTACACGTACCAGCGGAAGCTCTTGGGCTCCCGGTCGGGCTGCGGCTCGGACACGGACACCGCCACGCGCAGCCGGTCCCCCTGCTTCAGCGTGGCCTCGAGCGCGTAGCCCTCCACCTCGCGGCTGTTGGCGACGCGCTCGCCCGTCTCTTCCCTGTTGATGCGCCAGGCCGTCGTCCCCGGGCGCTGGTTCTCCTTGCGCACCGCGTCCGCGTCGCGCGGCGGCAGCTCCGGCGGAGGGCCGGCATCCGGCTCGGAGCCCCCGTCCGGCTCGCCCTCGCCGCCGTCGGTGCCCGCGTCGATGATGCCGGGGTGGTACCCGCCGTCGCCTCCGTCATGTCCGTCATTCAACGGAGGCGTGTCATGGCGGTCGCCCATGTCCGGACGCTCGGGCGCAGGTTGCTCCTGGCAGCCGCCCCACGCGAACAGGAGGGCCAGCCCACATGCCGCCATCCACCACCGGGTTCCGCGTACCATCCCGTCCTCCACCTCACGGTGTTCAGGACGCCAGGGTAGGCACGAACCCCAGGGAGGGAAGCGGCGTGCCACACCCGTGGAGTGCGGATCAACAAATCCGCCCCCCCGGGACACCCGCGTGGGCACCCGCCTACCCGCCGAGGAGCTCCCGGTGCACCCGCGCCGTCAGCGGCTTCAGGTGGGCCTTCTCCACCAGCAGCGTGAGCTGCAGCGGCGAGGTGTGCACGGCGTACACCCGCGCCCCCAGCTCCTCCGCCGCGTCCAGCGCCTGGCGCAGGGGCACCCAGTCCGCGTTCAACCCCACGCCCACGCAGGTGACGGTGCCCAAATCTTCCCGCCAGGCCACCGCCTCGCCGAAGCGGGTGGCCAAATCCTTGCGGAGCGCGTCCACCCCGTGGATGTCCGCCAGCGGCACGGCGATGGAGGTGTGCCTCGCACCTTCGGCGGGCCCGTCGAAGCCCAGCGTCCGGCCTCGCACGCCGCGCGCATCCAGGAACTCCAGCAGCTCGGCCAGGGGCACCTGTTCGGTGGCGGACAGCACCGCCATCTCCGGCTCGGCGGTGACGCCCTTCACCCGGCTGTCGGTGGGGCCGGACAGCTCCTGCACCACCGTGCCCGTGCCCTGCCCGTGCGCGGTGCGGGCGAGGATGGCGATGCCCCGCGCCTTGGCCCACTCCACCGCCTGCGCGTTGAGCACCTTGGCGCCCGCGCTCGCCAATTCCTGCATCTCGTCGTAGCTCAAGGACTCCAGCTTGCGCGCGTCCGGCACCACGCGCGGGTCCGCGCTGAAGACGCCGTCCACGTCGGAGAGAATCTCACACGCCTCCGCGTCCAGCGCGGCCGCCAGCGCCACCGCCGTCGTGTCCGAGCCGCCGCGCCCCAGCGTCGTGACTTCCTTCTTGTGGGAGACGCCCTGGTAGCCGGCGACGATGACCACCTTCCCCCGCGCCAGCTCGTCATGGATGCGAAAGGGCCGCACCTCCACGATGCGCGCCTGCGAGTGCGCATCGGTGGTGATGATGCCGCTCTGACTGCCGGTGAAGCTGATGGCCGGCACGTCCATCTCCTGGAGCGCCATGGACAACAGCGCCATGGAGATGCGCTCGCCGCACGTCAGCAGCATGTCCAGCTCGCGCCGCGGCGGGTCCGCCGAAACGCCCTTGGCCAGCGCCAGCAGTTCGTCGGTGGTGTCGCCCATGGCGCTCACCACCACCACCACCTGGTAGCCCGAGTCGCGCTTGTCCTTCACCCGCCGCGCCACCTTGCGAATCTTCTCCACGTCGGCGACCGAGGAGCCGCCGTACTTCTGCACCACGATTGGCATGAAACGCCTCACTACCCCTGTCCGGCGTGGCCGGAAAACCGCACCCCCTCCATTTATGCAGGAGTCCGGCCAGCCAAGGGGGCCCGCGTTCGGGTGGCGGGGCTCGCCTTGACAGGCGAAAGTCGGCTTTTATATTCGCGCGCCTTTTTCCGAGGCCGTCAGGCGATCCCGCTCAACGGCCGACGGCCCTTGGTAGATCGCTTCTTCACGGGAGCCTTCCCATGCCGATGATCGAGGTGCAGCACCTCACCAAGCGCTACCGCGACCGGGTGGCCGTGGAGGACCTCACCTTCAGTGTCGAAGAGGGTGAGATTCTCGGCTTCCTCGGCCCCAATGGCGCGGGCAAGTCCACCACCATGAAGATCCTCGCCGGGTTTTTGCCGCCGTCGGCGGGCACGGCCCGGGTGGGGGGCTTCGACGTCTTCGAGGAGCCGCTGGAGGTGAAGCGGCGCATCGGCTACCTGCCGGAGACGCCGCCGCTGTACCCGGAGATGACGGTGCGCGGGTACCTCAAGTTCGTGGCGTCCCTGAAGGGGCTGCCCGGCCGGGGCCTCAAGGCCGAGGTGGAGCGGGTGGCCGACCTCACCGGGGTGACGCATGTCCTGGAGCGCGTCATCCAGAACCTCTCCAAGGGCTACAAGCAGCGCGTGGGCATTGCCCAGGCGCTGCTGGGCTCACCGCCGGTGCTCATCCTGGACGAGCCCACCGAAGGGCTGGACCCCGCGCAGCGCGCCGAGGTCCGCGCGCTCATCAAGGGGCTTGCCGGCAAGCACACCGTCATCCTCTCCACGCACATCCTCCCGGAAGTGACGATGACGTGCGAGAAGGTGCTCATCATCAACCAGGGGAAGATTGTCGCCTACGACGAGATCCGCAAGCTGGCCAGCCTCCACGGCCAGGCGGAGAACGTGTCGCTGGAAGAGATCTTCATCAAGCTGACCGCCGCCTGAGCGGCCCAAGGAAACCTTCCATGCGCACCGCCCTGGCGATTGCCCGCAAGGAGCTGTCCATCTACTTCACCACCCCGTGGGCCTACGCGGTCTTCACGGCGATGGTGGCGCTGTCGTCCTTCTTCTTCGTGGACCTGCTGCAGAAGTTCAAGCAGGTGCAGGACATGGCCCGCGTCATGGGCTGGGAGCAGATGCCCCCGGACTTCAGCGTGTACCGCAACCTCACCGACGGCGTGGTGGTGCAGCTGTGGGGCACCGTCCTCATCGTCACCCTCTTCGTGGCGCCGTTCCTCTCCATGCGGCTGTTCGCGGAGGAGAAGCGCAACAAGACCTTTGAGCTGCTGATGACGGCGCCGGTGCGCCCCATCGAAATCGTGCTGGGCAAGTACCTGGGCGGCCTGGGCGTCATCTCCGCCACGCTGGGGCTCACCATCGTCTTCCCGCTGCTGCTGGCCGCGTTCGGCAAGGCCGAGTCCGGCACCGCGCTGGAGTGGTCCACGGTGCTGCTGGGCTACGCGGGGCTGTTGGTGTGGGGCGCCACCTGCATGGCGGTGGGGCTGTTCATCTCCGCGCTGACGGAGAGCCAGATGCTGGCCGCCTTCCTCACCTTCACCGTGCTGCTGCCGTGGATGCTCCTGTCCGGCGTGGCCCAGGGCGTGGAGGAGCCGCTGCGCTCGGTGCTGTCCTACCTGTCCTTCGACGCGCAGCTGCAGAACATGCTCAAGGGGGTGATGGAGGTGCAGTCGCTGGTGTTCTTCGCCTCGGTCATCGTCTTCTCCCTGCTGCTCACCCACCGCACGGTGGAAGCGCAGCGCTGGTCTTGAGGGCCGCCATGAACGCGTCCAACACGGGAAAGGTGCTGGGAGCCTTCGGACTCCTGCTCCTGCTGTCGAGCCCCTTCACCCTCTTCGTCACGGCGGGCAGCCTCACCGCCGCCGCGGTGAAGGCGGGGCTGGGCCTGCTGCTGCTCGGGGCGTACTTCGCCACCAACTTCAAGCAGTTCGGCCAGTTCGCCTCGCGCAAGTCGAGCTTCTTCTTCGCCACCACGGTGCTCACCGCGGTGGTGGTGCTCGGCGCGCTGGTGGCGGTGAACTACATCGCCTTCAAGAAGAACAAGCGCTGGGATTTGACGAAGGAGAAGATCTACACGCTGGCGCCGCAGACCACCGCCACGCTGGCGTCCCTGCCGGACAAGGTGCGGGCCTTCGGCTTCATCCCGCCCTCGCACCCCTACTACGCCCTGCTGGAGGAGCTGTTCCAGCGCTACCACGCGGAGGCGCCGGAGAAGTTCGAGTACGCCTTCAAGGACCCGCGCCGCAGCCCGGACCTGGCCGCGAAGTACCAGCTCAAGGAGGGCCAGGCGACGGTGGTGCTGGTGCGCGGCGAGGGCGACACCGCGTCGCACACCACGCTCAACACCCTGTCCGAGCAGGAGCTGACCAACGCCCTGGTGAAGCTGGGCGCGGTGGGCTCGCAGAAGGTCTACTTCGTCACCGGGCATGGCGAGTGGCCGCTGGAGAAGGGCCAGGCGTCGGTAACGGACCCGGGCGCCAGCCTGTCCGAGCTCATCCGCCAGCTGCGCCAGGAGGGCTACACCCCGGAGGTGCTCAACCTCGCCGGGAAGACGGACGTGCCGAAGGACGCCTCGCTGGTCATCATCGCCGGGGCGCGCGCGCCGTACGCGAAGCCCGAGGTGGAGGCGCTCCAGAAGTACCTCGCCACGGGGGGACGGATGCTCTACTTCGCGGACGCGGGGCTGGAGGACGGCCTGGACGCGCTGCTGGCCGAGTACGGCGTGCAGGTGGATGACGGCATCGCCGCGGACGCGCAGTTCAACAGCGGCAACCCGTACGTGGTGCTGTCGCCGTTCTACAGCGAGCACGACATCGTCAAGCCCATGCGGGCGCGCGGGCTGAACATCGAGTTCCCCACCGCGCGCAGCCTGTCCGCGCTCCGGGGGGGCCTGGCGCCGGGCGTGAAGGTGGAGCCGGTGGTGCACACCTCGCAGTTCGGCTGGGTGGAGACGAAGCCGGACGAGAACGCCATGCCGTCCGACGGCGAGAAGACGGGCCAGCTCACGCTGGTGGTGGCCGCCACGCGCGACACGAAGGACGCGCAGGACAAGCGCTTCGACCAGGCGCGGCTGGTGGTGGTGGGTGACTCCGAAATCCTGCTGGACCCGAACTGGGGGCACGAGCCCAACCGCAACCTGGTGATGAACTCGCTGGGCTGGGCGTCCAACCAGGTGCAGAAAATCACCATCCGCCCGCCGGACCGCGAGGTGTCCACGCTGGAGCTGGACGAGGCGTCGATGAACGGCATCCGCTTCGTCTCCACGGACCTGCTGCCCCTGTCCCTGCTGGGCATGGGGCTGGCCATCTGGCTGTCGAGGCGCAACAAGTGAAGCAGACACAGAAGAACCTGGTGACGCTGCTCGCCCTCACCGCCGCGGCGGCGGGCCTGGGCCTCTACGCGTGGTACGGCGTGAAGGAGCCCGGGGAGCGCGAAGTCGAACACAAGGAAGTGTCGGAGAAGCTCTTCGCCGCCCACGAGGCCGGCGAGAAGGGCGCGGACGGTGGCGCTCCGCCGGCCCCCGTCTTCACGCAGCTCACGGTGAAGGCGAGCGGTGGCACCACGGAGCTGGTGCGCGAGAAGGACGGCTCCTGGAAAGTCACGGCCCCCGTGGCCGCGAAGGCGGAGGCAGCCGTGGTGGAGGCGATGACGCAGACGCTGGCGTCGTCGAAGTTCGCCGCCACCGTGGAGGAGGCGCCCACCGACGCGGACCTGGAGAAGTACGGGCTGAAGACGCCGGCCTTCAGCGTGACGGCGAAGGCGTACGTGGGCGACCCGTCGCGCGAGCGCACGGTGACGCTGCACGGCGGCATCGAGAACCCGTTCGACGGCTCCGTGTACGTGCGGCGCGAGGGAGACCCGAAGGTGTACGCCGCGCCGGGCGCGGTGCGCTACTCGCTGGACAAGGACACCTTCACGCTGCGCTCGAAGGAGTTCCTCGGGCCGCTGGAGGAGCCCTCGCTCAAGCGCATCGAGGTGAAGGCGAAGGCGAACGCGTACCTGCTGGAGCGCGACACGGGGATGCCCGGGTGGCGGCTGGTGAAGCCGGCGGCGGAGCGCGCGGACGAGGTGAAGGTGGCGGACCTGCTCTCCGGGCTGAAGGAGCAGCGGGCGCTGTCCTTCCCGGCGGACACGGCGGAGGCGCGCCAGAAGCTGGGCCTGGAGGCGCCGGTGGTGGACGCGCGCTTCACGCCCGCGTCCGGCGAGCCGGTGCGGCTGCGGCTGTCCCAGGTGACGGAGGACGGGGCCACGCGGGTGTACGCGCTGCGCGAGCAGGGGCCGAATGCGCTGCTGGGCGAGGTGCCCGAGCATGCGCTGACACTGCTGGACGTGGGCGTGGCGGAGTTGAAGGACAAGCGGGTGCTGTCCTTCCGGCGCGAGGACGTGAAGCGCGTGGTGTTCCACCCGGGCGCGGGCGCGCAGCCCATCACCGTGGCGAGCGTGTCCGGCACGGACGGCGGCGCCGGGGTGTGGGAGGTGGAGGCCCCGAAGCGCGGCAAGGCACAGCACTTCCGGGTGGTGTCGGTGCTGGGCTCGCTGGACACCTTCAAGGCGTCCGGGTTCGGCGAGGCGAAGCCGAAGAGCTGGGCGAAGTACGGCCTCACCGACGCCTCTAGGGGCGTGGTGCTGCAAGGGGCGGATGGGAAGGAGCTGGCGCGGCTGTGGCTGGGCAATGAGGTGAAGGACAAGCCCGGCACGGTGTACGCGCGCGGCTCCGGGCCGGACGTGCTGGAGGTGTCCGCCACGTATGTGGAGCTGCCCACGAAGGTGGAGGACCTGCTGGAGGCCCCACCCTCCCCCGCCGCCACCGACGGTGGGCCCGACGCGACGGCCACTCCCACGCCGTGAGTCGTGGGGCTCGGGGCTCCGGGCTCGGGTGCCTTCAGGCCCCGGCAGCGGGGCCCCCGCGACTCACATCCGCTCGGGCTCGATGATGCCCTTGAACGGGTCCCAGCTGTCTTCCATGGTGACGTAGTTGTCGGTGAGCTCCTCGCCCTCGGCGATGTCCCGGAGCGCGAGCGTGTACTGCCGCGTAGGGTCATTGCCGCAGTTCGGCTGGGGCGAGTGGTTCATGAACCGCGCATGGTCCCCACACAGCACCAGCGTGCCCCGGTCGCTGTACGCGTAGCGAGACAGGAACGTCTTCATCTCCTGAGGCATCCCCTTCACGTCCTCGGGCGTGAAGCGCTGGTCCACCGGAGGGTCGAACCCCCAGACCACCGAGCCCTTCGAGATGGGTGCGCCCGCGAAGAGACCGATGCCGTGGATGCCTGACTGAGCGATGTACGTCTTCACACGCAGCATGGTGATGTCTGTCCTCGACTCGCGGGGCTCCGATGCCCTGGCATCGTCCGGTCCGCGTCTCCGTGCACAAGGTATCTATGCAGGGCGCGAGGATGAAGGCCACGCCAGAATCGCCCCGGCCGGTGGGTAGTCGGATACCTCGCGTCCGCCTCCGCCAGAGGTCCACTCAGTGCAGCGTGTCCCGGTCCACCGGGGGCGCCGGCTCGTCGATGAAGCGCCCGTAGTCCTGGTCCACCTGGTCCGCGTAGGCACACGCGAAGTCGGCCACCGCCTCGTCGAAGCACGGGCCGCTCCCCAGGTAGCCGGCAATGGCGGCGGCATCCCCCGTGCGCGCGTGGGCCCGGGCCAGCGTGGCGCCACAGGACTCCGCGTACTCGAGGAAGACGTCCGGCTCCATCTTCTCCACGTCCAGCGCGCCCTTCATGTCGCGCAGCTGTCGGACGTAGAAGGCGCCCATCCCCTCCACCTCCGTCCAGCCCAGGAAGAGGTCCGAGAAGGCCTGCATCCGCCGCTGCCCCACCACCACGCGCTCGCCCGCGCTGCGGAAGCCGCTGGGGCCCAGGTAGGGCTCCAGCACGGACGCCTGCGCCTCCTTCACCTGGAGGACCAGGTGGTCGTCGCCGCCGTTGCCCTCGCACAACACCACATAGGCCTGGAGTCCCACGCTGCCCACGCCCACCACCTTGAAGCCCCACTCCTGCTGCCGGTACCGCAGGCAGAGGTCGCGCATGGCGCCGTCCAGCGAGGACAGGTACCCCACGGCCAGCCGCTTCATCCGGCGGCGCAGCTCCGCCGAGGAGATGCCCATCTTCACCGAGCTGAGGGGGAAGAGCAGCGGCGGCTGGAACGCGAGGTGTCGGCGGCCATCCTTCTGCTCGGTGAGCTTCTCCACGGCGTGGGCGCTGGTGTGGCGGCGCGCCCGCTCCACCGCCTCCGCCGCCAGCCCGTCCGCGCCACGGCAGTCGCGCACCAACTGCTTCGCGTCCACGCCTCGGGACCACACCTCCAGCAGGCCCTGCGGGGCCAGCTCCCGCATCATCAGCCGGTAGGCCCTCACGGCGCGGCGGGCCGCCTTGCGCCCACAGCCGAGCCCGTTCTGCCGCGCCGCCACCACGCAGCTCGCGGCCAGCCGCTTCACGTCCCACTCGAAGGGGCCGGGCAGCGTCTCGTCGAAGTCGTTGAGGTCGAAGATGAGGCGGCGCTCCGGCGTGGCGAAGAGGCCGAAGTTGGCCAGGTGCGCGTCTCCGCAAATCTGACTGCGCAGGCCGCTCACCGGCGTGTGGGCCAGGTCCCGGGCCATGACGAACGGAGTGCCCCGCAGGAAGGCGAAGCTCGACTCCGCCATGCGCTCATGGCGCACGGGAACGAGCCACGGCAGCCGCGTCGCGTTCGAGCGGCGGAGCTGCTCCAGGGGCGCGCGCCCGCGAAAGGGCCGCCACAGCGCATGGGAGCTCCGGTGACAGCGCTTGCGCAGGGCCCGGCCCGCGGCCATGCGCTCGTCGACGCTCCGGAAGTCTCCCTGGGAGAGCAGTGAGGGTTTCCGGCCCCGGGGGGCGCGGCGGACCTGCTGCTGCGGCTCGGCTGAGACCAACGGGACTTTCGCGGCCCCCAACTCGTCGGACGGGTCCTCCGAATCCATGGCGCTCGCTCCTCGCAGGGAAGCTGGGGCTGGACCGGGCGGACTGGAAGCACCCGACCTGGGAAGCGCTGCCCGCCTGCCTGCCCTCCCTCCAGCCCTCTTGCCGAGGATCAGGGCGGCAGCGAGGCGGGAGGCTCCACGTCGCGGATGCGGGCCCGTTCCGAGCGCTTCTCCAGCACGTCGAGCGTGACGTCGACAGTCTTGCCCACCACCCGGTTCACCAGGCGGACCATCGCGTACGAGGTCGACAGGGCCAGGTCATGCAGCTCGTGCACGCGGCGCACGGGGGCATCCAGCGGCCGTATCCTCCGCAGCAGCCGGAAGGGCACCGCGGCGGTGCGCTGGTGGACGCCCTCCACGGCCGTCGTGCCCTTGTCCACCACGTCCTGCACCAGGGCCTTCAGCCCGCGCCAGCGCTTCATGAGGACACCTCCTCGAACCAGGGCCGGAGCCGGGCGTAGACCTGGGCATCGTGCGCCAGCGCGACGTGGTGGGTGCCAGTCACGACGCTGACGTTCTCCGGCGGGACGAGGAGGTCGCGGGCGGCAATTCCACTCCGGCCCGTGGCGCTCGTCAGGGGGACGACTCCGTCTCCGAACAGGAGCGAGAGCAGGTGGCGCTCCCCGGCGGCCAGCGCGCCCACGAGCAGGTGGTGGGAGATGCCAGGAAGCAACGGCACGGGATGCGCGCGACTCTGGAGCGGCACATCCAGGTCCGCGCCGTCCCAGTCCCGCTTCAGCAGGCGGGCATCGCCCAGGTCCTTCACGCCATTGCTGCGCAGGTCCACCACGTCCGCGATGAGCTGCGTGTATGCGTTGGGCACCTTGCGCAGCAGGCGCGAGACGGCGTTGCCCACCCGCTCCAGCGGGCTGCCCAGGTGCGGCACGCCGATGTAGAAGGCCCGGCGCACGCGGGACAGCCACGAGTGGCCCGCCTCGGCGGCGACGTGACACGCGCTGCGCACCACGAGCCCGCCCATGCTGTAGCCCACCAGGACGAGCTCCTCGACGGGCACCGGGAACGCGGCGACGAGCTCTTCCAGCAGCCGTGCCAGGGACTCTCCGTTGTCGGAGATGTGCAGGCCGGTGTTGTATCGGAGGTAGAGCGGCGTGAAGCCGTGGTCGCGCTCCAGCAGCGAGCCGTAGGTCGTCGTCGGCTCGGTGGGAAAGGACCAGACGGCCTCCGTCACCGCGAGCCCGTGGACCCAGAGCACCAACCTGCCGCGCGAGTGGGGATACGCCCGCTGGAGCGACTCACGCTCGAGCCGGAGCGGGCAGCCGTCGAGGAAGAGCTCCATCGGCGTGGCCAGTCCGTTGTCGCTCCGGTGGAGGTAGTCCCCCACCACGCCATTGAGGACGCCAATGGCGAACTCCACCCCGCCGCCACTCGCACGGTCGCTGGAGGCACCGAAGGGGTTTGGCGGGCGCGGAGGTCGGCGACATCCATCGCTTCGACAGGAGTCACAGGGGCCTCCGTGCCCTCACCATCGACACAGTGCGGCATGGATTCACCAGGGCGGGCCCGGACCGGGCCACCTCGTGTGCTCAAAGGGGCCAGGGCTGCGACTGTGGGCTTGCCTGCTTCCGGGCATGGACAGACCCACCGGGCCCTGGCCACTCGGGGCCGTCCGACCGCTATGCCTTTTCACCGAGCTGGGGCTGAAGCAGTAACGGGCTTCACGGCGTTGTCGGACCGCTCCAGCTCGATGCGGCGGAGGAACGGGTCCACACCGACGTAGCCTGGCCGCGCGTTCACGATGACGGACACGTCCGCCGCCGCGCCCGTGAAGCGGTGCTTCGCCGCGTACAGCGGTGCAGCCTCTTTGGCCCCGGCCTCCGGGTGCTGGGAGAACACGCCCACGTCCAGCTCCTCGTCCAGCGGCAGCGGCACGTGCTCTCCGCCTCGGCGGGCCGTCTTCGACGCGGCAATCCGGGCGGTGACGCGGTAGCGCCCATCGGCCAGGGGCTCGTACGTCGCGGACTCCACCTTCAAGTCATACAGCACGACCTCCTTCAGCCACTGGTCGATGAGCAGGCGCTGGGCTTCGGGGGCCTCCGCGTGCAGCGCGGCCAGCAAATCACGCGTCGTCGGCTGCGCGTTCGGCCAGGCCCGCTCCAGCACCAGCCTTCGCAGCGCCCGGTTCAGCGCCGCTTCGCCCAGGAGGTCTCCCAGGGCGTTCATCACCACCGCGCCCTTGCCGTAGTAGAGGTACGGCTGGTCCTTCACCTCGGTGAGCGGGGGCTCCTCGGCGTCCTCGGCGGCGCGGCCGCGGAGGTACCGGTCCAGGTCGAAGGCCAGCACCTGACGCAGGTGTGGTTCCCCGTGGAGGGCCTTCACCACCAGCTGCTCGGAGTACTTCGCCAGCGACTCGGTCAACGTCGAGGCACCCGGGCCGCTCGCCGGGTCCACCTGATGCCCCCACCACTGATGGGCCACCTCGTGCGCGATGCGCCGGGTGACGAGGTCCACACCGCCATGGCTCGGGTCCGCCAGGAAGCCCCGGTGCTCCGGAAAGTAGATGGTGTTCGACAGCGCGAGCGCGCCAAAGCCCCAGTACGACGGCACCTCCACGATGCGCAGTTGCGGGTGGGGATAGGGGCCAAATTGCTCGCTGAAGATGTCCAGCGAGCGCGTCGCCGCGGCCATCATCCGGGCCACGTTGTGCACATGCGCGGGGTGGAAATACACCTCCACGTCGATGCCCCGGTGCCGCGCCTTCTCCACCGCGTAGCGGGCGGACACGAAGGCGAAGTAGTTGAGCATGGGGCGGTCCATGACGTAGTGGAAGTAGCGGCGGCTGCCCTCCCGCCACTCCCTGCGCAGCACGCCGGGCGCCACCGCGAGCTGGTCCTCCGACGTCGACAGCGTGGTGTCGAGGGTGGTCCACGCCCGGCCGCCACTGGCCTCCGCGAGCCCCAGGTCTCCCTCGGCCACGGCTTCGACGGCGGGGCTCTCGGGAAGGCCGCGCTTGCGTCGCTCGCGGGCGTCCTTGAGCTCGTAGCCCTTCCGGTAGCCGATGGAGGGAAACGCCTCGATGTTGGCGATGAACGAGCCGTTCTCGACGATGGAGGTGTCAATGTCCGAGGAGGCCTGGAGGCCCCGCCGCACCACATCGATGGCGAAGGTCAGCTCGGCCCGCGCACCGGGTGGCAGGGGGCGCTCCAGCCGGAACGCGTACATCCCGAAGCGCGCATCGTGGGAGTGCAGCCGCGCGCCCGACAGCTTCAGCCCCGCAGGGCTCACGTCGCGGCGCACGGAGACCCAGACCGTCTCGATGGCCTCCGACGTCCGGTTCTCCAGTTGATAGGTGCCGGCCAGCTGGTAGCGCCGCTCCCCGGGGAAGAGGTCCACGTGGGACTTCACCGCCACGACGCTCGGCTGCGCCAGCGTCTCGTAGCGCTGGTACGCCTTCTCGTAGTCCGCCTTCCAGTCGGCGAGCCCCGAGCGCGTCTCGTAGAGGTTCAGCACGTGGGTGCCGTGGAAGATGAGACCGCCCGTCCCCGCGAAGATGGCCAGGCAGGCCACGGCCGCCACCTGGCCGCTCCGGCCCCAGACCCGAGGCAGCGCCGCGAGGCGTGCTCGAAGCGGGGGACTGACGCCGCGCCGCCACAGGCCGCAGGTGATGAGCCCCAGCAGGCCCGCCAGCGCGCTCCAGTACACCATGAGCGCGCAGAAGGAGCCGACGGCGGCCCCGTAGCCATTCAGGTCCGAGTGCCGCAGGGGCGGCCCGCTCGCGAAGCGCAGGAGGCCATGCTCCAGGCCCACCAGCTCGCCCTGGCGGACGACCAGCGCGAGGAAGAGGGCCAGGAACATCCCCACGTACCGGTTGGGGCTCAGCGTCTGGAGCAGCAGCACCGCCACCGCGAACAGCAGCAGCGGCAGCCCCGTGAAGAACAGGAGCGACAGGTACAGCCCTGGCTCCAGGTGGTGGTAGCCGCGCGAGAGCTGGAACAGCACCGCGATGCCCACCGCCGTGGCGGCCAGCACGCAGGTGAGCACGGCCAGCACTCCGAGCTTCGACAGGTAGAACACCGCGCTGGACACCGGCGTCGCGTCGAGGAGCGCGCTCATCCGGACGACGCGCTCGCGCCAGACCAGCTCGGCGCCGAAGTAGACCATGGTGAGCGTGCCGATGAGGGACAGCGCCTGCTGGAGGCCCGGGAGCAGGAGCCCCGTCGTGGGCAGCAGGTGTGTGCCGTACTCCGTCCGCGTGGCATCAGCGGCGACGTCCATGCCCACCACGACGGCCCACAGTGCGAGCAGGGACAGGAAGGCCCCGCTCTTCAGGACGTAGCGCGACTCCAGTCCCACCGCTGACTTCAGCGCGGCCCAGGACAACGCAGCCGCACCGCTCGCGCTTGCTACCGGGGCGTACGTGACAATCACGGGTGTGGCAGCGCCGCGCGTGGCCATCCCTGGGGAGTAGGTGACAACCACGGGAGCGGCCGCACAGCGCGGGTCCGCCATCGGGCCGTACGCAGCGACTGCGGGCGCGGCAGGGCCGCTCCCGACCGCTGCCAGCTGGTGCGTTGCGCCAGCGGGTGCAGCCGCACCACTCGCGTCCGCCACCGGACTGGATGTGACAGCACCGCTCGCGGGCGCCACCGGGCGGTGCACTGCGGCAACGGGCGTGGCCTCGGGTAGCGCCCCCCTGCCCGCCCTGCCCGTCTTCGTCCCAGTCGCAACCCGGAAGGCGAAGCAGCGATAGACGAGCCCCAGCACCCCCGCCGAAACACCCAGCCACAGAATGCGGTTCAGCAGGAACGGGCCCTCCAGCGCGAGCAGGCGCGTGTTCCGCTCCTGCTCGGTCCAGTACCGCGTCTGCGCGAAGAAGGCGGACAGGCCGAACGGGTCCAGCAGCGCGGCGCGAGCCAGCGCCTCGGGCGTCTGCGGCGCGGCGCCCGCCATCAGCGGCGAGTCCCCCACCATGGAGCCGACGAAGTACAGCGCATACAGGAAGACGGCCCCGATGTAGCTCGCCAGCGCGCTGCGAGTCAGCGCGGAGATGGCGAACAGCAGCGACGCCACGAGGAGCAGGTTGGGCAGCGCCATCACCGCGAGCGCCCACACGTAGCGCAGCACCTCCGTGTCTCCGAGCCGCTCCGGGTCCACGGCCAGCACGCGTGGCGCCAGCATCAGCCCCAGCGCGGTGATGGCGAACACCGTGAGCGCCGCCAGCAGCGCCCCGGCGAACCGTGCGAACAGGTACGTGGGCTTGCCGATGGACGTGGCGTAGACCAGCTCCTCCATCTTGTGCTCGCTGTCCCGCAGCGCCGCATTCGCACAGAAGAGGCTGAGCGCGAAGATGGAGAACAGCGACAGCAACCCCATCGACTGCATGACGGAGTACGGCGAGTTGACGTGGATGTTGTCCGGGCCGTAACCCGTCCCCACGAACAGGAAGGCCAGTCCCAGGAAGGCCGCCGCCGCGACGTAGAAGGCGACCTGGCGCGTCTGGTAGCGCCACTCGAAGCGCAGCACTTCGCCGAGCATCGTGCCCCCTCAGGCCGAGCCCCGCCCGGCGAGGGCGGAGAAGTAGACGTCTTCCAGGTCCGGAGGCACCGGCTCGAAGCCCGGCCCCGGCGCTCCGTCCGACAGCACGCGCACCACCGTCTTTCCTCCGGACAGCTGCGTGGACAGCAAGGCGCGGGACGCGCGGTGTGCGGCGACCTCCTGTTTGTCCACCGTCTTGCGCCACACGCGTCCGGCCAGCTCCGAGACGAGCGCCTCGGGCGCGCCCTCACGCAGCACCCGGCCCTCCGACAGGATGGCCATCCTCGGGCAGAGCTGGCGCACGTCCTCGACGATGTGCGTGGACAGCAGGACGACGACGTTCTCCCCCACCTCACCGAGAAGATTGTGGAACCGGTTCCGCTCCTCCGGGTCCAACCCCGCGGTGGGCTCGTCGACGATGAGCATGCGCGGGTCGCCCAGCAGCGCCTGCGCAATGCCGAAGCGCTGCCGCATGCCGCCCGAGAAGCCGCTGACCGCCTTCTTGCGATGCGCGTAGAGGTTCGTCTGGTGCAGCAGCGCGTCCACCTGCTCGCGGCGACGCGGCCGGTCCGTCAGCCCCTTCAGCACGCCCAGGTGGTCCAGCAGCTCACTGGCGGACACGCCGGGGTACACGCCGAAGTCCTGAGGCAGGTAGCCCAGGCGTCGGCGGTGCGCCTGCGGGTCCGCCAGCACATTGGCCCCGTCAAAGGTGAGCTGCCCCGCGTCCGGCTCCTGGAGCGTGGCCAGGATGCGCATGAGCGTGGACTTCCCGGCCCCGTTGGGTCCGAGCAGTCCGAAGAG
The DNA here is from genome assembly GCA_046520375.1 of Pyxidicoccus sp. 3LFB2. GTDB lineage: Bacteria > Myxococcota > Myxococcia > Myxococcales > Myxococcaceae > Myxococcus. The sequence goes on along the minus strand of JBKGHK010000109.1, from coordinate 3,739 downwards.
TCCCCGCTCAATCGTCAGGTCGATGCCCTGGAGCGCGCGCACTCCGTTCGGGTAGGTCTTCGACACGGCGCGGATGTGCAGCATGGGTCCCGCGTGTACGGGTCACCCCTGCCCCCTATTGCATCCCCCTCACACTTCCAGCAGCACGTACCGCTGCTCCGGGGTGTGCTTCGCCAGCAGGGGCATCGCCACGTTGAAGACGGGGATGCCGCTCTTGGTCTTCCCGTTGCGCGCGCCATGGTGCGCGTGCCCGTGGAAGACGGCCTCCGCGCCATAGTGGTCAATCGGCATCGACAGCCGGCTCGTCCCGAGGAACGGGCGAATCTCGATGTTCTCCCCGTCCAGCGTCTCCGGAACCGGGGAGTAGTGCATGATGACCACCTTCTTCTCCGTATCCAGGTGGCTCAGCGCCGCTTCCAGCTTGAGCGACTCGGTGACGGCCTCCTGCACGAAGGCCTTCGTCTGGCCCTCGCCAAACGCCTGCAGCGTGGCATTGCCAAAGCCTCCGCCGAAGCCCTTCACTCCCGCCACGCCCAGCACCTTCTCGAAGATGTAGTGGTCCCCGTCGAGCAGGTGCACGCCCGCCTTGGACAGCTCGCTGCAGATCTCCTTGGCCTGGTTGTGCTCGTAGTCGTGGTTGCCCAGCACGGCGGCACACGGCACACGCAGGGCGGACAGCTCCTCCGCCAGCACCTTGCCCTCTTCAATCATCCCTCTATCGGTGAGGTCCCCGCACAGCACGAGCAGGTCCGCCGTGGCGTTCACCTGTTTGACGAGCTGTCGGAAGCGTCCGTGCTGGTCCTCGCGGCAGTGAAGGTCACCGACTGCCGCCAACCGAATCTTCGAACTCGGATCGCGCGCCACGCTCGTCTCCCTGCTGTCGTTCGTTCTCGTCCCAGGTCCGCCCGTCGCGGAAGCCCCAGTGGTGGATGTCCACGTGATAGTTCACCCGCGAGATTAGGTTCCCGCGGCACAGCTTGTCCTCCCAGGGCCCTTCGTGGACGGTGTGCAGCGTGCGGCTCATCATCTCCGCCATCACCCAGTCCGGGATGACGTGACGCTCGGAGGGGTAGGCGAAGCGGAACATCATCAGGTGGCTGAGCAGCACTTCCCAGTACCGGTCGAAGCGGCGCATCAGCCGCTCCCAGTCCATGGTCGCCCCCGCCTTGAGAATCAGGTGGTTGACGTCCGAGCCGTCATACCGCTCGCGCTCGTTCACGAACGCCTTGGACCAGATCATCTCCTCGGCGGGCGCCACCAGACACTGGTGGCCGAAGATGGTGGCCGTCTTCGCATGGGTGAACCATTCGTCGTCCACCACCGCCACGCCGTTGCCGGACGAGAAGATGAAGTCGACGAAGTACTCGCCCTTGAAGGCCTTGTAGAGCCAGACCTCGTCCGCGCGCTCGGTGCGCCAGCCGTCCTTCTCCAGCACCTCGAGCGCCCGGAGCGCGTCGCGCTTGCGCGGGAAGAGGTCCAGGTCCTTCGTGTCCCGGTAGATGCCGGTATAGGTGGCATACGCGTACGCCCCGCCCACCACGAAGGGCACCCCCGCATCCGCGAGCAGCTCAATCGCCTTCGCGCGGGCGTTGAGCTCATCCGAAGCCCGGCCGCGCTCGGCCAGCGTCGCGTCCGTTCCCATGTCCCCGGGATGGTTGGGGTGTCTCTTTTCCATGTGGGAAAGGTAGGGACGCCGGAATTCCCCCGTGTAAAGGCCCGCTGAAAATGCCTGGGGAGCAGACAGCCGGCCGCCAAGTCGTTGAAATTCTGAACCTTTCCTCCTCCAAGCAGGCGCCTTTTCTGTTTTCCGGCGGGGCTGTGTCCATAGGGGCGAACCCACTGCCGCACGGCCCCAAGGGGCCCGCGGAAAGGAAGCTGGACCATGCTTCGCAAGAGCCTGCTGTGTGCCGCCGCCCTCGTGTTCGCTGGCTGTGACTCGACGAAGAACGACGAGGCGTCGTTCCGTGACGGCCTGCCCTCCAAGGAGATGGTGGAGATGAAGGCGCCGTCGAAGGGCGGCCAGGGGCTGACGGCGTTCTACGGCCAGGGCCAGACGGCGGAGTACTTCGCGCTCACCGTGGGCGCGGCGGCGACCGTCAACGGCGGCACCGCCTGGGTGCTCAACCTCATCGAGGAAATCGTCAAGCACACGCCGACCACCATCGAGGGGGACGTGGCCGTGTGGGGCCCGCACACGGACGCGCTCAGCCCCACCACGTGGAAGCTGACCGTCACGCGCACCGACGATGACTCCTATACGTGGGTGCTGGAGGGCAAGGCGAAGACGGCCAATGACTCGGCCTTCGTGGCGGTGCTGTCCGGCACGCACACGGTGGCGGTGGATGACGACGGCGAGCGCGTGAAGGGCTTCGGGGCCGGCGAGTTCCTCATCGACTGGGAGAAGATCCGCACCCTGCCCAACGAAAACCAGGACGAGATGGGCACCGCGGAGATGCGCTACTCGCGCATGGACGCCGCGGCGGTGGCCACGGTGGAGGCGGACTTCCGCTCCATTCGCGACGAAGAGGCCCCGGGCACGCGCCTCGACGCGAACTACCGCTTCAAGCAGGCCCCGGGCGCCGGGGGCGAGCTGGACTTCGTCATCAAGAAGAACATCGACACGGACCCCGCGCGCGTGCTGGTGGAGAACCTCGCCATCAAGAGCCGCTGGGAGGCCACGGGGGCTGGCCGCTCGGACATCAAGCTGTCGGGCGGGGACCTGTTCGGTGAGGCCACGGTGAACGAGTGCTGGGACAGCAACTTCCTCAGCGGCTACTTCGCGGTGAGCTTCAACCCCGCTGTCGGGTACGGCACGGTTGGCGCCTGCGGCAACTTCACCACGGCGGTCTACTCCACGCTGTAGGCCGCTCGCGGTAGGCTGCGGCGCGTGACGGGAACAAGCCAGCCGGTCCTCAAGGTGATTCCAGGTGGAGCCCACCCGGACCGGCGCGCCCTCATGCGCGAGCTGTATACGAAGTACGGCGGCAGCGTGCTGGGCCGCTGCCGCTACCTGTTGAAGGACGCGACGAAGGCGGAGGACGCGATGCATGACGTCTTCGCCCGCGCCCTCACCCACGGCGAGGACTTCCGCGCGGAGGCCTCGCCGCTGACGTGGCTGATGAAGATTGCGACGAACCACTGCCTCAACCAGCTCCGCTCCGAACAGGCGGGCTGGCGGCGGTGGTTCGAGCGGGACGCGGCGGCGCGGCCAGAAGGGCACGGAGGCCAGGGCGAGATGGAGACGCGGGACCTGGTGCGCCGGTTGCTGTCGCGGGTGGACGTGGAGACGCAGGCGGCGGTGGTCCACTACCACGTGGACGGGATGACGCTGGAAGAGGTGGCGGCGGTGCTGGGGCGCTCGGTCCCCACCATCCGCAAGCGGCTGGAGCGCTTCGCAGAGCTGGGCGGAGAGGAGCTGAGGGTCCGATGAGCGCGCACGAGTCGGAGTGGACATTGCGCCGCCTGAGCGCCGGAGAGCTGGCCGCCGCCGAGGCCCACCGGGTCCAGGCCCACGCGGCCTCGTGCGTGGCCTGCGCGACGGCCCTTCGTGGCATCCAACACGAGCAGGCCCGCTTCGACGGCGGCCGTCCCCTTCGAGCGCTTCGAGGCTGGCGTGGAGCGCGCGGTGCAGCGGCAGCGCCGGAGCGAGTCCATGCGCCCGCCCCCGCGCCGCTGGGTGGCGACGACGGTGGCCATGGCCGCCTCGGTGCTGGTGGTGGTGCTGGCCCGCCCCCTGCTG
>JBKGHK010001099.1:0-2537 GCA_046520375.1 Pyxidicoccus sp. 3LFB2 | reverse complement strand
CGAAGGGCGCGCAGCCGGAATTGGGGCTGCTGCTGCGGATGGACGAGGAGTACCGGCGGCGGGCGGCGGCGGGCGAGCTGCGGACCATTGCTCCGCGCCGCTTCAACCCCTCGGGCGAGGCGTGGCTGCCGGTGCTGCGGCGCAAGGTGGAGGGGTGGAACATCCGGGCCCTGTTCTCGAACACGGCGCTGGCGCACCAGCAGGGCACGACGAGGGACTGGGTGGTCCTCTACTTCGACAAGGACGAGGAGGAGGGCCAGTGCACCGTCGTCACCGCGCACGGAGGCCCGCTCGACGGCAAGCGCGTGGTGCGCGGGCGCGAGGTGGAGTGCCTTGCGTACTACGGCGTGGAGTCCGAGGAGGCCGAGCTGCCTCAACCTGGAGCGTGAGTCCAAGAGCCGGTGGTGCGCGAAGCGGTATGCCCCCGGGACTGGAGACAGGTAGAATCCACGCGATGGCGACCAAGGACGACCTGCTCACGGACGTGCTTCAGCTTCCTCCCGAGGAACGTGCCGAGGTTGCGCACAAGCTGCTGCTCAGCCTGGACGAGACGTCTGAAGACGTGAATGCCGACGCGGAGTGGGCCCGGGAGTTGGAGCGCCGCGCCGAGGACATTCGGCAGGGACGGGTCGAGAGCGTCCCGTGGGAGGACGTCGAGGCACGAATCTCGGCCCGATTGAAGTCCCGGCGCTGATGCTGCGCATCGAGTTCCACCCCGAAGCGGCCCGGGAAGCGGGCATGGTCGTGGATTGGTATGAAGACCGCCGCGCGGGGCTTGGCGCTGGGTTCTTCACGGAACTTCAGAACAGCGTGAGGGCCATCGCCGCTTCGCCGCACGGCTGGCCGCCCATTGAGTCGAAGCAGGGCCCGGAAACACCGGGCCCCGCGGGGTGTCACGACGTCAGTCGTACGTCGCGATGTACTGGAAGATGGCGGCGTAGAACTCCGGCTCGTCGAACGTGTCCGGGCCCACGCCCACCACGTCCAGGTGGTCCTGGGAGATGACGCTGGAGGTGGACGTCATCTGCGCGCTGGTCGGCGCGTTGAGGCTCGTCACCTGGGTGACGTTGGCGTCGTTCGTCACCGAGTCGAAGCCGAGCGCCGACTCCGAGTAGCGCAGCCGGTAGCCCATCTGCTGCGAGTTGATGCCCACGAGGCCGTCGTCATCCGCCTCGTTGCGGACGCCGTCGCCGCAGCCGCCCGCGCCGTCGTTGTCGGCGTCGCCCGCGCAGTAGCCGTCCCCGTCGATGTCGAAGAAGAACTCCGACAGCAGGTACAGCGCCGGATTCACGTTCACGCCGTTCTGCGCGGTGATGAGCGACACGTAGCGGCCCGCGTAGCTGGTGCTCACCGGGTACTTGTCGTTGAACGCCTTCATGCCCGTGGTGACGCCGTCCGTGGCCGAGTAGTCGTTGTAGACGAGCTGCTTGGCGCCCGCGTACGCGTCATTGCCCGCCCGGTACACCACGTCGCCGTAGTACTCGGCCAGCGCGGCGATGACGCTGGTGACGCCCGGCTTCAGGTCCAGGATGTACTTCGCCACCGGCGAGCCCCGGTGCGGAGAGGACACGCTCACCAGCACCGCCACCGACGTGACGCCGCGCCGCTCGCGCAGCACCCGCGCCGCCTTGCGCGCGTCGATGCCGCCCTGCGAGTGGCCGATGAGGTTCACCTTCGCCGCGCCCGAGGTCGCCATGAAGCCCTCGATGTCGTTCGCCAAATCCAACCCCCGCACCTCCGAGGACTGGAACGGCGCCACCTGCGCCACGAAGGACTTCTGCCCCGCGTCGATGTCCTCGTTGCAGTCCGTCTCGAAGAGCGCGTCACACGCGTCTCCCACGAACATGCCGTAGTCGTCCCCCCAGTAGTCGTAGCCCAGCAGGTCGTCGAACCCGCCCATGCCATGCGCGAACACCACGGGGTACGTCGTCTTCGCCGCGCCTGCACGGGCCTCGGGCGCAAGCCCGAGCACTCCCGCGCACACCACTGTCACGAGGACTGCCTGAAGCCTCTTCATCACCGGCTCCTTCTGTTGGGGGGGAAGGCACATGCGTCTCCCGGTTTCGCTGGGAGAGCCGGCAAAGCCTTGCACGGTTGACATCCGGGTCAACGGGTCGGTTCCCACCCCCGAGGAGAGGCGTCCGCCCCAATACAAAGGGATTGGGGCGGACGCTTCCGGTTCGCTAGAGCGCCGGGGTGTACAGCTCGGCCGAGGCCAGGGCGCCGCTGGTTCCCTGGCCGCCGCAGACGAGCACGCGTCCGGAGGCGGACAGCAGCTTCGCCGCGCTGGCGTTCGTCAGCGGGGTGGACAGCGAGCCCGCGGAGTTCCACAGGCCGGAGCCCGGGTCATACACCTCCGAGGAGTCCAGCAGGCCCACGCTGCCGCCGCCGTCTCCGCCCAGCACCAGCACCCGTCCGGAGGGCTCCAGCTGCAAGGCCAGGGGCCCGTAGCGCGGGGTGGCCATGGGCGCCACCGAGGTCCACAGGCCGGTGCTCGGGTCATACAGCTCCGCGGTGGCCACGACGCCACGGGGGCC
>JBKGHK010001098.1:0-2549 GCA_046520375.1 Pyxidicoccus sp. 3LFB2 | reverse complement strand
GCCGAGCGTGCCCGAGTGGGCCCCCGGCCGCGCGGGCCGCCGCATCCGTGCGCTGGAGTCCGTGGTGCGCGAGCTGGTGGCACGAGGGAGTGCCACGGCGCCGCCGGAGAAGCTGCCTCGGACGGGCTCGGACGGCTGACACAACGTCGGGGCCAGGTCCGTCCTGCTTAAGGGCGTGATGTCTTCTTGGGGCGGCCTGCCGGAGGGGCCGCTATCCCCGCGGCCTCCGCTACGCGTCGGGCATGGGTGATGGCCTGCAGGCCCTCCTGCCGAAGCACGTGACTCTTGCGCAGGCGCTTCACCTTGCGTTCCGCCGCGTCCAGCAGGGTGAAGGCCTGCCGCGCTTTGTCTGGGAAACGCGGCAACGACTGGACGAACAGACAGGCGACATGGACTTCATGGGTGATGTCCGCGTAGCCAATTCGTTGGCACCGGCGGAGCAGAGGACCGAACTCGGCCCAGGAGACGCGGGGGGAGTAGGCCTGGGTGAGGAGGTCCTTCGCGGTGAGTTGCTGTAGCTCCAGGCGGGCTGCCGGTGTGGGGGCCTCGCGTCCCAGTTCCTTCTCTTGCGCGAGGAGCTCGCGTGCAAACTCCTCGAGCGGCGCGCGCGCCCTGAGGAGCTTCAGGAACAGCCCCTGCCTGCGTTCCCTGACGGAACGCCACCAATCCTCACGTGTGGGCTTCATGGTCATTTTCCCGGGCATTGCTTCCCGTTGGCCTCGTCGGGCCACCTGCCGATGCGCTTGCAGTAGTCCCAACACGCCTGACACTGGCTCTCGCTGAACTTGCGGCCCCACTTGTCGCCCTGCGTTTCTTCAATGCACCGGCTGTAGTGGTCCAGGCACCGCTCGTTCCACTCCTCTTGCTCCTCCGGCGTTGGCAATAACGGGAGTGGCGGTTGCTTCTTCTTGGGCGGCCGGGTTGCCCCACAACGCTCGTACTCGTGGGGATGCTTCTTGAGACAGCATGAAACGGTGCTGTCCCTGGGAGTGCATTCAACGCCTTGGGCAATCCCGGCCCGCTCATCGCCCGAGCCGCCCGTGCCCCTGGCGGCATTCGTGGTGCCGCATGCGGACAGCGCCAATGCGCAGGCGGCAAGGAAGGCCGCGTGACTGTTGCTCCGGCTGCTGTAGCGAGACCCAGGCTGAGCAGGAGTCCTCATCCAGGCAGTGCCCTCAGGGCAGCAGCGCGGTGTTGGCTTCGCGCGCGTAGCGACCCCTGGGGAACTCGTTGAGGTACTGGCGGTACTCGCCCTGGGCCGCCTTTGACTGGAGCTTCTCCTCGAAGCAGCGGGCGCGCAGGTAGCGGGCCTGCTCGCGGTGTGACTCGCGCGGGCTTCGCTGCGCAATCTCCTCCAGTCCCACCAGGAAGCTTTCGCACTTGCGGGCGCTGAGCTGCATCCGCGCGTACCCGAGGAACCGCTCGTCGGCGTCCTTCGACATCAGCGCCATCGGAATCAGCGGCTCCTTCTTCTTCTTCTTTTCCTTCGCCGGTGCCTCTGCCACTGCCTCAGGGGGCGGCACTGGCGCCTGGGTCGACTTCGGCGGCAGCGACTCCGTCACCGACCGCGCGGGGTAGGGGGCGAACTCCTGGTCGGAGCCTGTCCCGGGCGGCGCGGTGGCGACCACCGGTGCCGGAGGCGCCGAAGCCACCGACTTCTCGGGAGCAGGGGAGGACTCCAGCGGCGAGACGGACTCCACGCCCTTCTGTCGCTTCTCTCCCGCGCGCGGCATCACTGCCGCCACCTGGGGACGCTCCTCTCGCGACTTCGGCTGAGGGACTGCCGCCAGCTTCTGCGCGGCCGGAGCTTCCGTCTTCGGAGCCACCGCGGCGGCCGCATCGGCCCCAGGCGCGGCCGGGGCCGCCGTCTTCGGGCCTGCCGCATCGGACGGGGCATCCGCCGCCGATGCCACGGCGTCGGCCGTGAGGGCAGACGGAGCCTGCGTCGTCGTGTGCCACGGCCGCAATCGCCTCGGCCGTGGCGTCCTGCGCCGGGGCGGGCGCGCTCAGCGCCTCGAAGGCCTGCTGGTCCGGCGCGGACACCGCCTCGTGCTTCAGCGTCCGCTCCCGCGAATCCAGCTCCACCCGCTCACCCGCGCCCACCAGTCGCGTGGGCTGTCCCTCCACGTCCACGCGCACCTGTCCCTCCGCCACGGCCACCGCCGCGCCGTGCTCGGTGCGCTCCACCGTGAAGACCGTCCCCACCACCGACACGCGCAGCCCCGCAGCCTCCACCAGGAAGCCCTGCCGCGCCGCATGCGACGCCTGTACCGACAGCCGGCCCTGGCGCACCGTGAGGTGGACCTCGCGCGCCTCCGCGCGGGACAGCTCCACATCCGAGCCCTCCGACAGTCGCACCCGGCTCGCATCCGGCAGCCGCAGCATCGCCGTGGAGCGCGCGGGCGTCCGCACCGCCACCCCCGAGCGCAGCTTCGCTCCCGTCTGCAGCGCCCGCTCCGCGCCCCCCACCTCGCGCACCACTGCGCCCGACGTGCTCTCCGCCCGGGCCGTGTCCGGGGCGCTGTCCTCACCGCGCACCGCCTGGACCG
>JBKGHK010001097.1:0-2550 GCA_046520375.1 Pyxidicoccus sp. 3LFB2 | reverse complement strand
GTCCGTTCCCGAGGGCCGCCACTCCGGCCCCCGGCGCCACCGGAGAGCCCTCCCACAGCGTCCGCACGCCCAGCACCGCCACCGCCACCGCGAGCAGCCCCAGGTGCACCCGCGCCTGCGTGCGGGGCGCCAGCCGCGACGCCAGCCCGTGTGAGTACGCGTACCCGCCCAGCAGCGCCGCCTGGAAGAAGAGCATGCACGCCGTCCACACACCGGGCGTGCCGCCGTACCACGGCAGCGCATAGCGCCCCGCGAGCGGCTGGACGCCAAACAGCAGGAATGCGCTCGTGAAGATGGCCAGGGCGTAGCGGGACATAGATGGGGATGGGCCAGGGACGGAGGGGAACGAGAGGTTACACCGCCGGTGCGGCGGCCCGGGGGCCCCTCGTGAAAACAGGGCCCGCGCCCCCACCGTGAACAGGGACAGGGCCAGCGCCAGCAGCACCACCGCCACCACGCCGTTGACCCGCGCCGCCGCCGCGCTGCCCGGCAAGAGGGCCTCGCGCACCAGGAGCACCAGGCTGGACAGCGTCACCGCCCCCACGAAGAGCATGGGCACCAGCGCGTAGACATAGGGCCGGTTCGTCCGCTTCAGCCACACGCAGATGCCCAGCAGCGACAGCGACGCCAGCAACTGGTTGGACGTGCCGAACAGCGTCCAGAACGAGCGCCACGCCCCCGTGCCCGCCAGCAGCACGAAGGCCAGCGGCACGCCGCACGTCACCGCCGTGCCCACCATCGCCGCGGCGCGCCCCTTCCGGTTCGACAGCTCCTGGAGGATGTAGCGCCCCAGCCGCGTGGACACGTCCAGCGTGTCGAACACGAAGGTGGAGAAGGCCATGGCGCCGAAGGTGGTGGCGATGACGAGGTACTCCTTGCCCAGCACCGTGACGATGAAGCGGCCCAGCCCCGCGCCATACACCGCGCCCGGCGCCTTGCCCGTCAGTTCGCCCTTGGTGGCAATCATCACCGTGGCCAGCGCGATGAGGGCCACGAAGCCCTCCAGCAGCATGGCCCCGTAGCCCACCGGCTTGCAGTGCGGCTCCTTGTCTATCTGCTTCGACGTGGTGCCCGAGCACACCAGCCCGTGGAAGCCCGAGCATGCCCCGCAGGCGATGGTGACGAAGAGGAACGGGAAGAGCGAGCCCGTGGCCCCGGGCACCTGGAAGCCCGAGAAGGCCGGCTGCTGAATCGCCACCTCGCCGGTGAAGCCGCCATAGAAGATGCCCACCACGCCCACCGCCAGCGCGGCGTAGAGGACGAAGCCGCCCAGGTAGCCGCGCGGCTGCAGCAGCAGCCACACCGGCGTGAGCGACGCGACGAAGCAGTAGGCGAGGATGAGCGCGGACCAGCCCTTCGCGTCCAGCACCAGCAGCGTGGAGTAGCGCGTGCCCAGCCACACCACCCCCAGCGTGGCCGGCACGAAGACGAGCGTCTGCAGCCACAGGGGCGGCTTCAGGAAGCGGTCCACCAGCCCCATCACCATCGCCAGCAGCAGGTAGGCAATCGACGCGAAGGCCACCGCGCCGCCCGGGTTGAAGCGGAAGGTGAGCCCCTCCAGCTCCGCGTCGCCGCTGACGAAGGTGGCCGCCGTGGCGTCCGTGAAGGCGACGATGACGTAGACGAGCGTCACCCAGATGAAGGCCAGCATCGCCACGCCCGCGGTGGGCCCCAGCTGGCCGCGCACCACCTCGGCGATGGACACCGCGCCGTGCCGCACGCTGGCCACCAGCGTGGCGAAGTCATGCATCGCCCCGATGAAGACCGAGCCCACGACAATCCACAGCAGCGCCGGCAGCCAGCCGAACTGCTGCGCCGCCAGGATGGGACCGGCGATGGGGCCCGCCGCGGCGATGGCGCTGAAGTGCTGCCCCAGCAGGTAGAAGGGCTTCGTGGGCACGAAGTCCACGCCGTCCCGCTGCGTGTGCGCGGGCGTGGCCGCCGAGCCGTCCAGCCGGAACTGCCGCTCGATGAAGCCGCCGTAGAAGCGATAACCGACGGCCAGCACCGCCAGGAAGGCGCCGGCAAGCAGGGGAAGGCTCATGCCCCGAGGCTTTCCCGCTCCCCTGCCCCTTGTCAAAACCCTGACTTCCCGGTGCACCGGGCAGGCGGCCGGGGCCCCGGCGGGCTCCGTGCCCGAGCCGCCCTCCGAGTCCCTACCTTTGGCGGAAAGCGTGCGGCGTGGGCTCACGCCGCGACCAGGAGAATGACGACATGACGAAGGGCGCCATGCGATGGGTGGTGGGGCTGCTCGCGGGCGGTGCGCTCGCGATGACCGGGTGTCAGGGGACGGAAGGCGACGAACCGAACCGCGAGGGCCACGCCTTCGAGACACCCCAGCATCGGGAGGACCGGCCGAAGCCCAAGGATGAGGCCGAGTCGCTTGGCGCGTCGAACACGCATCCCATGTCGGCGGACCAGGACGTGGCCGCCGGACAGGTGGGTGAGGACACGCCGCTGGGCGGTGGCACCGCGGGCCCCAACACCGGCAAGCGCGCGGAGGCCACGGGCGCCCTCGGAGGGACGTCCGTGGAGGGGCTGGGCACCAGC
>JBKGHK010001096.1:0-2551 GCA_046520375.1 Pyxidicoccus sp. 3LFB2 | reverse complement strand
GACGTCGTCCCGAAGCCCCAGCGTCACGGGCACGCGCTGCACGCGCTCGCCCTGGACGCGCAGCACGGACGTCTGGTCTCGCGTGTCTCGATGGCATCCGTCGGCACCGCGAGCGCGCGCCGCGCCTGCGACGCCACGCGCCCCTCGGCGAAGAGGCCCGCGAGCAATTGCAGGTCCGTGTTGGGAATGGCCACGTAGATGCGCACCTGGCCGGTGGCCGGGTCCACCACGGGGTTGATGCGCTCCACCTTGCCGTTGAAGGCGCGCTCCCCGTAGCCGGTGACCCGGAACTCCACGGCCGTGTCGACCTTCACCTGCTCCAGCCGCGCGGCGGGCACCGAGGCCTCCAGCCGCAGCGTGCGCGGGTCCACCACCGTGAAGAGGGGCGCGCCGGGCTGCACGACGTCGCCCGCGCTTGCCTGGCGCTCGCTCACCACGCCGTCGAAGGGCGCGGTGATGCGCGAGCGGCCCACCTGCTCCTGCGCCAGGGTCAGCCGCGAGCGGGCCTCGGCGAGCTGTCCCTGCGCCTGGGCGACGGCGAGCTGCACGCGCTCGAAGTCCCGCGCGGTGATGACGCCGGCCTTCACCAGCTTCGCGTTGCGCTCCTCCTCGGCCTGGGCCACCTGGAGCGCGCTGCGGGCCGCCCCCACCGCGGTGCGTGCGGCGAGGAGCTGGTCCATCTGGCTGGTGGCCTCGATGCGGGCCAGCTCCTGCCCCTTCTTCACCGCCTGGCCCTGCTCGGCCTTGAGGTCGAGGATGGTGCCGCCGACCTCGGCGCGGACCGCCGCCGCCTTGCGCGCCTGGAGGGTGCCGGAGATGCCGGGGCCGGACTGCAGCTCACGGGGCTCGGCCCGGGCAACATTCTCCTGCCCCAGCGTCACCACGGGCTCGGCGGGTGGCGCCGCGCCCTCCGAGCCCTTGTTGCAGCCCGCCAGGGCACAGCCCACCGCCAGCAACACACCGAGCCGCCAGCCTCGCGTCGCTCCACTCACCTGCGCTCGTCTCACGGCGCGTCTCCCGTCCTCCGCCCGACCGGCACATGGCCCCGGCGAGCCGGCTAACCATGGTGTCGCTCCCCTGCCTCGGGTAGCCGCCCCTGGTGTCCTTCCACACCCGCGTGACACCCGGTGAGCACTGCCTGGAAGTGGAGCGGGCGGGCGAGCGCAACCCGGTTGCAACACGGCCGTCGAGGCAGCGGTGTCCGGGAGCGAACGGGCTACGGCGTGGCGGGCACCTCGCTCATCAGGAGCGTGCCGGTGCGGAAGTGGCCGACCTGGCCACAGGCCGACAGCTGGGGCTTGTTCGGGCAGCTCACCTGCTGGCCGGCGCGGGTGGACGCGGTGGAGCACAGGGCGCCTTCGGCATTCCACTCGGCCTCCAGCAGCCACGCCTCGGTGTCCTGCTGCACGCCCGCGGTGTCGTAGAGGTTCACCCAGCTGCCGTCCACGGTGTGCGAGGTGCCGTCGCCGCAGAAGTCCGCGCGCACCATGCGCGTGCAGGCCTGGTGGTGGTCGGCGAGGCTGCGGCCGTCCGCCGTCGTCGCCCAGGGGCGGTAGCCGAAGCGCACGCACTTGGCGATGGCCGCGTCCTCGCACGCGAAGGTGAAGACGGTGGGGTCGTCGATGCGCGCGCCGCCGCCGGCCACGCCCTGCTGGTAGTTCCAGCGCCCGCCAACGGGGATGGCGTCCAGCGCCGAGCCATCCGCCGCGGGGCACGCGGGCTTCCAGACGCCGTCCACGGTGTCGAGGAAGGAGACGCGGTAGGACCACACGTCCGCGTTGGCCTGCGTGCCCGGCTGGATGGAGTCCACCCGCAGGTCCACCGTCTGGCCGTCGCCGAGGTTGCCGACGAAGCGCGCGCCAAGGAAGGCCGTGCCGGAGATTGCCTGACCCGCGTTGAAGCCGTGGAAGACGCTGCCCTGGAGCCACACCGAGCTCATCGGGTCATCCACCGAGCTCGCGGCGCGCACGCCGGCGAGGTTCACCGAGACGAGCGCCTGTCCCAGCTCGGAGCTGTTGAGGTTGCGCCCGTTGAGGTTGCGTCCGTTGAGGTTGCGCCCGTTGGGAGACGCCAGCTCCGCCACGCGCGACTCCAGCGTGGGCTCGGACACCGCCGCCCCGGACACCGTCACCTCACCCGTACACCCGACCAAACCCCAGGCCACCACCACCGTCTGCACCGCCCGCCACGCGCCCATGACCCGACCTCCCCGCCCCGTACTGCCCATCCCACGCCGTGCAAGATTTGCAGTGTCGACGTGCCTCGCAAGCGGCCCGCACTCCCCCGGACACTTGCAACGTCCACCTCACGGCACTGCCCTGGCATGCCAGGGCATACCGGGGGTTCCATCGTCCTGTACCGCGCGGTGCGGGGTGGCAGGACGAATGCAGAGCAGGCGAGCAGGCGCCTTCAGAGGCCGGCGGGCGTCGCGTCCGCGCAGACGCGCACGCCCATCGTCACGTCGCGCAGCGAGGGCTCCGGCAGCTCCCGGTTGGTGGCCCGCGCGGAGGTGGCCGCGAAGGCGAAGCTGCCGCCGCGCGCCACCGCCTTG
>JBKGHK010001095.1:0-2551 GCA_046520375.1 Pyxidicoccus sp. 3LFB2 | reverse complement strand
GTCCCGGACCGCGAGCCGCTGGCCCCCATCCGCAAGCCGCTGGTCCGCCCGTGAGCTCCTTCCGAGGCCGCTTCGCCCCCAGCCCCACCGGACGCATGCACCTGGGCAACATCCGCAGCGCGCTGCTGGGGTGGCTCCAGGCGCGCGCCGCCGGAGGCCGGTTCCTGCTGCGCATCGAGGACCTGGACCGCGCGCGCTGCAAGCCCCAGCACGTGGACGACCTGCTCCGGGATTTGGAGTGGCTCGGCCTCGGCTGGGACGAGCAGCCCCTCTTCCAGAGCCAGCGTGACGACGTCTACCGCGAGGCGCTGGCGAAGCTGGAGCGCGAGGGGCTCGTCTACCCGTGCTTCTGCACGCGCGGCGAGATTGCCCGCGCCGCCAGCGCGCCGCACGGCCTCTCCGAGGAGGGCCCCCGCTACCCCGGCACCTGCGCGAGTCTCACGGCCGGGCAGGCCGCCGAGCGCGCCCGCACCCGCGCCCCCGCGTACCGCTTCCGCACGCGCCCGGGCGAGGTGCATTTCATGGATGGCTTGCTGGGCCCCTACGCGCAGGACGTGGACGCGGTGGTGGGTGACTTCGTGGTGCGCCGCAACGACGGCGTGGCCAGCTACCAGCTCGCGGTGGTGGTGGACGACGCGGCCAGCGGCATCACCCACGTGCTGCGCGGCGACGACCTGCTGTCCTCCACGCCCCGGCAGCTCCAGCTCTACGCGGCGCTCGGCCTGCCCGCGCCGGCCTTCCTCCATGTCCCGCTGGTGCTCGGGGAAGACGGCAAGCGACTCGCCAAGCGGGAGGGAGCCTTCGCCCTGGCCCTTCTGCGAGAGCGCGGCATTGCTCCCGAGCGCGTGCTGGGCCTGCTCGCCTCGTGGAGTGGCCTGGGAGACGGCGCCCCGGTGACACTGCCGGAGCTGGTGCACAGCTTTCGTCCCGAGCTGCTCCCTCGCACGCCGGTGGTGGCGCGCGAGGCGGTGCTCGTGGAGGCACTCGGCCTGAGGTGAGCTTCAGCTCCCTCCCCTTCTCCGGGAAGGCATCCAGGCGAAGGGGAATCGTCCACACCCTGGCACATGCCCATCTTTGCCTCGGACCGGAGCGCGCATCCCCGCACGCACGCGCTCCCTGCGGCAAGTGAGGCAACACATGGCAGCCATCGTGGAGAACGAAAGACCCGGTGTCATTCCAGCCGTCGCGGGTACGCCCTTCAAGCTCAGCTGGGGCGCCATCCTAGGAGGCGCCTTCGTGGCGCTCGGAATGTGGATTCTCCTGTACTCGCTCGGTCTCGCGCTCGGGCTGTCCTCGGTGGACCCGGGCGACCCGGGCAGCGCGCGCTCGGCGGGTATCGGCACCGGCATCTGGAGCCTCATCGCTCCGCTCATCGCCCTCTTCGTCGGTGGCTACGTCGCCTCGCGCACCGCGGGCGTGGTGGACAAGACGGGCGGCGCGCTGCATGGCGCGGTGCTGTGGGGCCTGACGACGCTCGCGGGCACCATCCTCATGGGCATGGCCATCTCGTCGCTCATGGGCGCGGTGTTCAGCGTGGGCAAGACGGCGGTGGGCGCGGCGGGCACGGCCGTGTCGAGCGCGGCCTCGCAGGGTGGCAATGCCGCGCAGACCTTCGGCCTGGATGCGAACGACGCGCTCGCGCCCATCAACCAGCGGCTGGCACAGGAGGGCAAGCCGGCCATCACCGCCGACCAGCTCCAGGCGGCCACGGGCGATGTGCTCAACACCGCCCTCCGCACCGGCAAGCTCGACCGCGAGGTGCTCGTCGGCTCCATCGCGGAGAACACGAAGCTGTCGCGCCAGGATGCGGAGGAGGTCGCCACCCGCGTCGAGCAGCAGTTCAACCAGACGAAGGGCCAGGTGCAGCAGCAGGTGGGCCAGGTGGGGCAGCAGGTCCAGCAGGGCGCGCTCAAGGCCGCCGACACCACCGGTCGCGTCTTCTGGGGCATCTTCGGCGCGCTGTTTCTCGGCCTCATCTCCGCGGTGCTCGGCTCCACGTTGGGCGTGAGCAAGCGCCAGCGCATCCAGGCCGAGGGGGCCGTCGTGACGGGCCCGCGCCGCGAGGTGTATCCGTAAGGCAGGGGGCCCCACGCACCCGCGGAGCCCGGAGACAGGAGGGCTCCGCCATCGGCTTGCCTGGGCCCAAGCGCAACAGCGCCAGGCCTTCCGACGGCCCTGCGCGTGCTGTTCGGGGCCCGGGGCCCCGTGTCTGGCCATCGGCTCCAGCAAAGTGCCGTTCCCAGGTCGGTCCACCGCCCGCAACCTCCCCCCACCGGGCTGACGGCCAGCGTGCTTCAGCAGCGTGTCGTTCGGAGCCCAGGACACCGCGCGCCGGGCATCCGAGCCCGCGCACAGGCGGACCTGCCGACGGGTACCAGCAGCGTGTTGTTCGCGGGCCGGGCACCACACGCCCGGGACGCAAACCCCGGCGGCCTGGCTGCCGGCGGGCTCCAGCAGCGTACTGTTCGGAAATGTCGGGACATTTCGCGGCGCAAAACCCCCGACATTTCCGAACAGTTTCTCACCGGGCTGACGCCCGACCCACGAGGGA
>JBKGHK010001094.1:0-2561 GCA_046520375.1 Pyxidicoccus sp. 3LFB2 | reverse complement strand
CCTGGAGCCCCGCGAGACGCAGGACGCCTCCGGCCATGCCCACGAGGTGCCTCCGCAGGTGGAGGAGCCCCGGGAGTCCATCTCCGAGGAGTCCCCGGCCGACCTGCCGGCGGAACCCGGGGACGGCAGCGGCCTTCGCGGCCCCCGCGGCGCCAAGCCCACCCTGCACTGAGGGCGGCGCCCCCCACCGGGGGCCCACCCTGTCCTTCCCGACACCCCTACAGCCAGGGCCCCTGAAGAAGTTACCTGCTGCATGCCTCTCTGCCTGCCCTGGGGGTCCGCCTAAACGGCTGATTTCCCTTAGAAAGGGCCTCTCCTGAGCGTTGGCAGACCGCTTGCTATTGCCTCCCGTCGCGATGCGGAAGGCACTGGACATGAACGAGCGGGGACGTAAGGCGGCGGTGCTGGCGCGGTTCTTCCGCCAACAGCCGGATCGCATCGCGGCGCTGTGGCGCCGGATGCGGCTGGCCACGGAGGCGGAAGGCTCGGTGCATGTACTTGGCCAGCTGGACGGGCTGGTGGAGCCCTTCATCCGCGAGGTGGGGCGGACGCTGGAGGGCGAGGAGACGAGCCCCTGGAGCCGCACGCGAGCGGTGCTGCGCCTGTCGCCGGAGCGCGGCGCGCGCGCCCTCTATGACGAGTTCGCGGCGCTGCGGCGCTGCCTGGTGGACGCCGCCGAGGTGCTGGGCGGCGGGGATTGGGAGCGCGAGCGCATCAACGCGCGGTGGACGAGGCGGTGGACTCCGCGGTGGCGCTGCTGCAGCGCCTCAAGGACCCGCACGTCGACGGGCCCCGGGTCCCTTTTGGAGGTCTGGTCGTCGAGTACTTCGAGCGGCCATCACGAGTGAAACGCGCGTCGCCGGACGCGAAGGATGGACGGCCGGCGATGCACTGAGGTTGGGGTTGGTCGGGTTTGCCGACCCGTCCGGCTTGATGCTCCCTCGCTAGGGAGCGTCCGAGGCCGGCGGGAGGGAGCGCGCCGTGGGTGGGGGCCCGTGGCGCGCCTTTGGGGAGCGTGTTCCCACTGGGGAGTGGTGAGCGCGCCTCGTGAGCTGCTGGCAAGACGCGTGGATGGGGGTCCGCGCGACTCGCCGGTCGGACGGGTCGGCACTTTTTGTCGTGAGCACCGTGGGGACGGTGTGGGGTGGGGAGCAGCACGCGCGGGACGGGCGCCTACGGGGGTGGGCGCTCGTCCCGCATTTTTTTTGCGGGCGCTGCGTCAGTGCGCGTCCGTCCAGCTGCGGCCCGCGCCCACGTCCACCTTGAGCGGCACCTTCAGCGCCGCCACCGAGGACATGCCTTGCTTCGCCAGGGCCTTCACCCGCTCCACCTCGGCGTCGGGCGCCTCGAAGAGCAGTTCGTCGTGCACCTGCAGCAGCATGACGGTGCGCAGCCCCTCGGCCTTGAGCGCCGCGTCCACCGCGAGCATCGCCTTCTTGATGAGGTCCGCGGCGGTGCCCTGAATCGGCATGTTGATGGCGGCGCGCTCGGCGGCCTGCGCCACGCCCCGGTTCTTGGAGTTGAGGTCCGGCATGTAGCGGCGGCGCCCGTAGAGCGTCTCCACGTAGCCCGTCTTCCGGGCCCTATCCACCGTCTCCACCAGGTAGTTGCGGATGCCGGCGTAGCGGACGAAGTAGCGCTCGATGATGTCGCGCGCCTCCTCCTGGGGAATGCCCAACCGCGCCGACAGGCCATGCGGTGACAGGCCGTAGGCGATGCCGAAGTTCACCATCTTCGCCCGCCGGCGCTGCTCGCGGTCCACCTGCTCGGGGGCCACGCCAAAGACTTCCGCCGCGGTGCGGGTGTGGATGTCCTGGTCATTGAGGAAGGCGTCGATGAGGACGGGGTCCTCGGCGATATGGGCCAACAGCCGCAGCTCCACCTGGCTGTAGTCCGCGCTGACCAGCTGGTGCCCCTCGGCGGCGACGAAGGCGCGGCGGATTTCCCGGCCCAGCTCCGTGCGGATGGGGATGTTCTGGAGGTTGGGGTCCGTGGACGACAGGCGGCCCGTCGCGGTGGCGGCCTGGTGGTAGGTGGTGTGGATGCGCCCGTCGGCGGCCACCAGCGTGGGCAGCGTGTCCAGGTAGGTGCTCTTCAGCTTGGACAGGCTGCGGTACTCGATGATGGCGCCGGGCAGCGGGTGCTCCTCGGACAGCTTCTCCAGCACCTCCTGGTCCGCGGACGGGCCCGTCTTGCCCTTCTTGACGATGGGCAGTCCCAGGCCCTGCGGCTGGGGCGAGAAGAGCACCTCCACCAGCTGCGGGTTGGAGCCGATGTTGAACTCGCGGCCGGCGTGCTTGTAGACCTCCTTCACCTGCGCCTCGACGGCTGCGTCCACCTTGACCGAAATCTTCGCCAGCTCGGTGGTGTCCAGCTTCACGCCCCGGCGCTCCATCTGCGCCAGAATCGGCAGGAGCGGCAGCTCCAGGTCGCGGGCCAGCGCCGCCAGCTCCACCGCCTCCAGCTCCTTCCACAGCTCGGGCGCCAGCCGGCGCGCCGCCTCCGCGCGCACCGCGAAGCCGGGGGCCAGCTCCTCCGCCGTGTGGTCCGCCAGCGCCTTG
>JBKGHK010001093.1:0-2579 GCA_046520375.1 Pyxidicoccus sp. 3LFB2 | reverse complement strand
AGGGCCGGGCCCTGGGGCGGGCGGCGGGGGCGTCCTCGTCACCGAGCGCCATGGGCTCGGGCGTGAGGAACTCGTTGCCGTCCAGCACCGGCAGGTCCTCGGGCGGCGGGGGCAGGAAGGGCGCGCCGGCGGGGCGGTGCAGCTCCACCACGCCGCGCTCCAGCAGCGCCTTGAGGACGACCTTCACCTCGATTTCCGGCAGCCGCGCCGCACGCGCCAGCTCCGTCACGGGCTGGACGCCGTCGATGAAGGACGCGATGTGCGCTTCGAACGGGTGCAGCGGCTGGAGGGCGATGTCCAGCCCGGCCCGCAGGTGCGGCACCGTGTGCGAGTCCATGGGCACGGTGAAGCGCGCGGTGGCGAGGTCGTGCGGCGTGGGATGCTTCGGCGGAGGCTGGGGCACCTCCAGCGTGCGCGTGCGCTGCGGGGGCGACAGCAGGGCCCGGACGATGGTGGGCTCGGTCGCGACGTACTCCCCGCTGGCCTGGTCCGCGTCCAGCAGCAGCCCGCAGTGGCCGCACTGGAAGTCGTTGCGGCCCACTGCTCCCTGGCACTCGGGACATTCGAGGTTCGCAGCCATTTCCGGCCCATCATAATGACGGCGGGGCAGTGCCGCCCGGGTGTGCCAGGCCGAAATGCCGGCTTCACCCGCCTGTCAGCCCGGCTAATCGGCGGGCATCCGGGAGTGGGGGGGACGGGACGGGGTGGGACGGCGCCGAGGAAATGGGGCAACCGCCTGGGGGCCGGCTTACGTATGGGCGATGCGGGTGACACCCGACAATCGACGTGAGCACCCTGTTGCGTGGGGGCCCCCGGGGGCTATACCGCGCGCCGCAGGTGGCACCGGCATCGGGGGTGGCGCAGGCCCGCGAGCCTTCCGCAGTGGCCTTGAGTCGCGCCCGGAGAACCATGGCTGGTAATTCCCAGGCACCCTTCCACATCCTGCTCGTCGAGGATGAACCGGTCATCCGGGAGCTGGTGCGCTCGATGCTGAGCGATGGCTCCGTGGATGTGGTGTGCGCGGCCAACGGGCTGGAGGGGCTGAAGCTGGCGCGCAGCCAGACGTTCCACCTCATCCTGATGGACGTGGTGCTGCCACAGCTCGACGGCATCTCCGTGTGCCGCATCCTCAAGAGCGACCCGGTCACCTCGCACGTGCCGCTCTACATGCTCACCGCGAAGGCGAAGAAGTCCGACATGGAGAGCGCCACGCTGGCTGGCGCGGATGGCTACATCCACAAGCCCTTCCGCGGCGCGGAGCTGATGGCGCTGGTGGAGCGGCTGCGCGCGGGCACGGCGAAGACCGAGCCCGCCTGAAGCCCTCGTCCGGCCCGTCGTCCGGGCTTCAGGGCAGGCGCGGGTGGAGGAAGCGCGCGAGGGCGAGGAAGTCGTCCCAGTCCAGCTCGCCGAACTCCAGTGCCACGCCGTCCACCTCGCGGCGCCGGATGCTGCACGTGGTGACGATTTCACGGTCGCCGGGCAGGGGCACGGCGATGGTGAGCTCCCGCATGGTGTCCGCGGGGTGGGCCTGGAGGAACAGGCCGGCCATGGACACGTCTCGCGCCCGGACATTCACCGTCCGGCCCGCCAGGAGCACCTTCACGGGGATGTCGGCTTCGACGCGCGGGTGGAAGCGCTCGACCGTCTTGGGACCGCCAGTGGGAGTCATCACCGGTGCATCTCCTCTGCGTGCGACAGGGTGCGACAACTCTGAGGCACGCGGCCGGAGAGGCAAGTTTCCGTCCGCTCCGGCCGTCCCGCTGGACGGACGCGCCTCTCGGACGGTGGAGGGTGGCGCTCCCTGGCGCTCGGGCCATGTGCTCGGGATTGCTGGGCTTTCGTCCTGGCATGCCGGCTGAAGAAGGCCTCCTGCAACTCACCGCAGGAGGCTGCCCATGGACCACGACAAACGGATTCCCTCGCTGACCATCACCCCCACCGTGCCGCGCCAGACGCCGAAGGACGAGTTCGGCGCGGTGCTGGCGCGCGCGGCGCACGAGGTGGTGCGCTCGGGCGCGGGCCTCGTCGGCGGGATGATTCCCTCGGGCCCCATCGTCAGCGCGGCCGTCTCCAGCACCCGGGCGGTGGTGGCGTCGGTGGCCACAATCCCAGGCTCCGCGAGCACCACGGTGCCGGTGGCGGGGGGCACCGGTGGCGGCGGGAGCGCGGGGGGCGCGGGTGCGACGGGCAATGGGGACGCGTGGGATTTGCTGGAGGCGCAGCGGGCGCTCAGCGCGGACGGCCAGAAGTTCAACATGGCCTACCTGCAGCTCCAGAACGAGATGCAGAAGGAGAGCCGCGAGCACAACGCCGTCTCCAATATCATGAAGGTCCGCCACGACTCCGCGAAAGCGGCCATCAACAACATCCGCTGAGGAGCCGGGCGAGCCATGGCCATGGACAAGGTGGGCCCGGTGGGCGGAGCGGGTGTGTCGCCCGCGGTGGAGCCTGGACGGGAGCGGTTTGGGAAGGTGCTGGAAGAAGCGCGTGGCCCTGCCCGGGGCGCCGGGTTGCCGGTGGCCACGGAAGGGCCGCCCCGGAGTGCGCCCGTGGAGGCCCCGCGGGGCACGAGCCGGGCG
>JBKGHK010001092.1:0-2593 GCA_046520375.1 Pyxidicoccus sp. 3LFB2 | reverse complement strand
CGGGCGGCGGCGGCTTCGCGCTGGTGCATGACGGCAAGAGCGGCGAGACGAAGGTCCTCGACTTCCGCGAGGTGGCGCCCAAGGCGGCCACGCGCGACATGTACGTGAAGGACGGCAAGGTGGTGCCAGGGCTGTCCACGGACGGCCCGCTGGCGGTGGCGGTGCCCGGCGCGGTGGCGGGCTACATGCAACTGCTCAAGGAGCACGGGAAGCTGTCGCCCGCGGTGGTGCTGGCGCCGGCCATCGCCGCCGCGAAGAAGGGCTTCTGGGTGACGCCGCGCTACCAGGCGCTGGGCGCCAACCGGCTGGAGTGCCTGCGCCGGGACGCGGAGGCCTCGCGGCTGTTCCTGGTGAAGAACGCGCAGGGGCTGATGGATTTGCCGCCGGTGGGCCACGTGGTGCGCCAGCCCGAGCTGGCGCGCACCCTGGAGGCGGTGGCGAAGGGCGGCGCGAAGGCCTTCTATACGGGCCGGGTGGCCCAGGCGATTGCGGACACGGTGCAGGCCGGCGGCGGCGTGCTGACGGTGGAGGACCTGGCCGCGTACAAGACGCGCCCCCGCCAGCCGCTGGAGGGCAGCTACCGCGGCCATCGCATCCTCACCATGCCGCCGCCGAGCGCGGGCGGCGTGGCGGTGCTTCAGGTCCTGGGCGCCCTGGAGAAGCTGCGTCCGCAGGGCATCTCCTTCCGCGAGCCGGAGGCGCTGCACCTCTACGCGGAGGCGGTGCGCCGGGCGTACGTGGACCGCGCGAAGTACCTGGGGGACCCGGACTTCTCGGACGTGCCCACCGCGCGGCTGGTGTCCTCGGGCCACATCGCGGACCTGGCGGGCTCCATCGACGCGAAGAAGGCCACGGCCAGCCTCTCGCTGCTGCCGCAGAAGCCGGGCTCGCAGGGCTCCACGCTGACGGACAAGCCCGAGGTGCTGGCGCCGGAGCCGGAGCGCAAGAACACCACGCACATCTCCGTCGTCGACAAGGACGGCAACGCGGTGGCGCTTACGACGACGGTGAACTACACGTTTGGCGCCTGCGTGGTGGCCAAGGGCACCGGCGTGCTGCTCAACGACGAGATGGACGACTTCGCGGCGCAGCCCGGGGTGCCCAACGCGTATGGCCTGGTCACCGGCGAGCCCAACGCGATTCAGCCCGGCAAGGTGCCGCAGTCCTCCATGTCCCCCACCCTGGTGTTCTCCAGGGAGGACCCCAGGCGCGTCATGCTGGCGACGGGCAGCCCGGGCGGCTCCACCATTCCCACCACCGTCATCCAGGTCATCAGCCACGTGGTGGACAGCGGCATGGACGTGGTGCGGGCCGTCGCCGAGGGCCGCGTGCACCACCAGTACCTGCCGGACGAGCTGTGGGTGGACAAGTGGGGCCTGGAGCCGGCCACGCTGTCGGCGCTGGAGGCCAAGGGCCACAAGGTGCGCCGGGTGGACCAGTGGGGCGACGCGGAGACGGTGTTCGTGGACCCGAAGACAGGGCTGCGCTACTCCGCGAGCGACCCGCGCAACGAGGGCATGGCCCTGGGGCAGGATTGAGCGGTGCCTGAGCCCCTCCCCATCTTCGACGCGCACCTGCACCCCGAGGGCCTGAGCGACCAGGACCTGGAGTCCATGCGCTTCTTCGGGGTGGAGCGGGCGCTGGTGGTGGCGCACCACTTCCCGGAGCCCACGTCCAAGGCCCTGCTGCGCCACTTCGATGACCTGGTGGAGCGGCAGCTGCCCCGGCTGGAGCGGGTGGGCATCCGCGCCTATGCCGCGCTGGGCGTGCACCCGCGCTGCATCCCCCGGCGCGGCCTGTCCGAGGTGCTGTCCGCCCTGCCCGACTACTTCCAGGGTGGGCGCGTGGTGGCCCTGGGCGAGACGGGGCTGCACGCGGGCGGCGAGGAGGAGGAGGAGGCCTTCCTCGAGCAGCTCGCGCTGGCGCGCAGCCTCAAGCTGCGGGTGGTGGTGCACACGCCCACCGAGGACAAGGAGCGCCACACGCGGCGCATCCTCACGCTGCTGCGCCAGTCCGGCGTGCTGGCCTCGCGCGTGCTGGTGGACCACGCCAACGCGCGCACGGTGCGCACCATCCTCGAGGTGGGCCACTGGGCGGGGCTGACGCTGCACCCCGAGGCGCTCAAGGCCGAGCGCGCGGTGGCGGTGGTGCGGCGGCTGGGCAGCGAGCGGCTGGTGCTCAACTCCGACGCGGGCGACGGCGCGGGAGACATCCTCGGCCTGGCGCGCATGGCCAACCTGCTCGCCAAGGCCAACCTCTCCGAGCGCATCGTCCGCCGCATCGCCCGCGAGAATGCCGTGCGCTTCTTCCAGGTAAGCAGCTGAGGCACGGCCTCCCACCCGCGCCACCTTCTCACATCCGGAGAGCCGACCCGGGTAGCGTCGGCCCTCCCCGCATTGTTGCGACGAAACGCCGCGCTCGCCGTCCTCTCTAGAGGCGCACGCGGCGGAAATAGCCCTGGAGTCCACCCGTTGCCCCATACCCTGCTCAGGGAGGGCATTTGCAGCTCACGCTCGTCATCATCGTCACCCTCGCGCTCGCGGGGTGCGCCGCGCCTTCCCGGCACCGGCCCGCCGGGGCCGCCCCGGCCGGG
>JBKGHK010001091.1:0-2597 GCA_046520375.1 Pyxidicoccus sp. 3LFB2 | reverse complement strand
CGGCCCGGGGCGTCACCCCCAGGGTGCGCCTGGTGGGCCATGCCGGACGCCTTCGTCGCCCATGGCGACGCGCGGGTGCAGCGCGCGGAGCTGGGCCTGGACGCTGCGGGCCTGCTCCGGGCGGGCCGCGAGCTGCTGGAAGGAGGCGGGCGGTGAAGCCTCGCAAGGAGCGCGTGGACGTGCTGGTGGTGGAGCGCGGGCTGGCGGAGTCGCGCACCAAGGCGCAGGCGCTCATCCTCGCCGGCCAGGTGGTGGTGGACGACCAGCGCGTGGACAAGCCCGGCTCGCTGGTGCCGGTGGAGGCGGAGCTACGCCTCAAGGGCGAGGTGTTGCCCTACGTGTCGCGCGGCGGGCTGAAGCTGAAGGCGGCCATGGACCGCTTCGGGCTCGAGGTGAGTGGCCGGGTGTGCGCGGACATTGGCGCCAGCACCGGCGGCTTCACCGACTGCCTGCTCCAGCACGGGGCCACGCGCGTGCATGCCATCGACGTGGGCTACGGCCAGCTGCACGAGAAGCTGCGCAAGGACCCCCGGGTGCGCTCGCGTGAGCGCGTCAACGCGCGCTACCTCACGGACGAGGACCTGCCGGAGAAGGTGGGCGCCATCGTCATCGACGTGAGCTTCATCTCGCTCACCCAGGTGCTGCCCTCGGTGCTCACCTTCCTGGAGCCGGGCGGCCTGCTGGTGGCGCTGGTGAAGCCCCAGTTCGAGGTGGGCCCCGAGCGGGTGGGCAAGGGCGGCGTGGTGCGAGACGCCGCCGCGCGCCAGGACGCCATCGACACGGTGACGGCCTTCGTGCGCGAGCAGGGCCTCACGGTGCGCGGGCTGATGGACTCGCCCGTGCCCGGGCCCGCCGGCAACGTGGAGGCACTCCTCGTCGCCGACAGGCCCTGAGCCTTCCTTCGCTTACGGCCGGGCGCTCCGGTACTGGTTGGTGGGGAGCGCCTGGAGCAGCTTCTGCCCGGTGCGCAGCCACAGGCGGCCCTCGGCGTCCACCGCGGCGCCCATGCTGACGGCCACCTGGTAGCGGAACACCTCGCGGCCCTCGCCGCTGGCCGTCTGGTCCACGCCGAAAATCTCCAGCGGGACGGTGGCCGCGCCCCCCGCCGGCCGGGGCGGGCCCGCCAGGAAGAAGATGTCCGTGGAGGGCGGCGCCCGGGGATGGCATGCAGCACGTTCAGCGCCCCGTTGGCGTCCACCGAGGCGCTGTCCTTCGTGCGAATGGTGCCGTCAGCGGAGGAGAGCAGCCACACGCGCTGCGTGCCGATGGCGGCGATGCGCGAGCCGTTCGCATAGGGCACCAGCTGCTTCAGCGGGCCCCCCAGCTGGGTGCTGGACCAGCGGGAGTTGGCGCCCTCGCAGCCCGCGGCGTCCGCGGCGCAGGCCACCACCTGCGAGCGGTCCGTCGCGACCGGGTAGAAGCCGAGGTACAGGACGCTGCCGTCGTCGCTGAAGGCGCCGACCGGCGCGGGAGGCTCAATGCCGGTGCTGAGGGTGTCCCGGATGACGTACTCATTCAGGCGCGTGCCGCCCGTGGCCGGGTTCGACTCGCCAGCGTCCAGCTCCTCCACGACAATCTGCGCGCGCGTCGCCGCCGGAGTACTGCTGGGCGACCAGCACCCGTCCATTGCGCAGCTTCAACGGCGCCAGCGGCGTGCCAATCTTGGGCGTCTGGTAGAACCACGCCTCCGCACCGACGCCGTTGGGGCTGGTGGCGCGGCGGGACAGGCGGCTGATGCGGACGCCCGCGCTCTGGTTGCGCAGAATCGCGTCGCCATTGCTCAGCACCGCCAGCGAGCCCACCACCAGGTCCGGATGGGAGCGGGAGGTGAGCTGGAAGTTGGAGTCCACCGCGAAGGCGCTCGAGCCGGGCGTCCAGATCCACCGCGTACCGTCGGACGCGGGCGGGGTGATGACCGTGTCCCCGGTGCAGAAGGTGGGCATCTGCACCGTCTGCGCCGTGCCGGTGGCGGGCTGGCGGTAGAGGGTGTGCACCCCCACGGCGGGGCCGCTGCAGCCGATGAAGGCGACGTTGGTGCCCGAGCCCTCGACGGCCAGGGGGAAGTTGAAGACCTGCCCGCGCTGCGGGTCATCCAGCACGCGCGACACCGGGAAGAAGATGGCCGGCTGGGGCTGGGACTTGTTCTTCCGGCCGTCATCGCACACGGCCTCCGCCACCAGCGCGAGGCTGGCCGACAGACCCGCCGTCTTGTACGGGATGTCCGCGGACTGCAGCTCCAGCGCGGTGTCCTTCCCGCTGTAGGCGAACGTCTTGAGGAACGTGTCCCGGTCCAGGAGGTTGAGGGTGGCGACCGTGTCGCACCCCGTCACGTTGACGATGACCTTGAGGCTGGTGCCCGCGACGTTGGACTCGGGCACCGTGAGGGCGACCTGGGGCGGATCCGGCGTGGGGGGCGGCTTGGGGTCACCGCCGCAGGCGGCGGACAGGCAGGCGGCAAGGGTGAGGGCGGCGCGCCAGGCGTGCCGCGTCAGGGGAAGATGGGGCATGGCGCGGCACTCTATCCCGTACGGCCCGTCCGGGCATCACCGCGCCCCGGACGGAAGGAGCGCCCGCGCCTCGAAGGGCGGAAGCCCGGG
>JBKGHK010001090.1:0-2597 GCA_046520375.1 Pyxidicoccus sp. 3LFB2 | reverse complement strand
GTGCAGGTGTCGAAGCGCGGCATCAGCCCCGCGTGGGCGAGCGCGGACAGCTCGAAGGCGAGCAGCGACGTGGGCCCGGCCTCCTTCGCGTCCAGCCGGCCGAGGTACTCCTCCAGCAGGACGAACAGCTCCGGCTGCGGCTCATGGTCTCTCGCAGCTCGCGGCACAGCTCCACCGCGTACAGGGCGCGGGCGATGAGGGACAGGTCCTCCCGCGCCGCGTAGTAGCCCGACACGATGTCCGTCGAGTCCAGCCGCACGGTGCTGCCGCGCGTTTCGACGATGTGCACGCGCAGCCGCATGAAGGGCTCCAGCGCGCCCGCGAAGCGCCGCTTGCTCTTGCGGGCCCCGGCGGCGAAGGCCGTCAGCTTTCCGTGCTCACGCGTCAGCAGGGTGAC
Organism: Pyxidicoccus sp. 3LFB2; assembly: GCA_046520375.1. Lineage (GTDB taxonomy): Bacteria > Myxococcota > Myxococcia > Myxococcales > Myxococcaceae > Myxococcus. The sequence continues at coordinate 2,200 of JBKGHK010001090.1, read as the reverse complement.
GAGCCGGTCCGCCTCCCCGTAGTCCATGGTGGACAGCACGAGCGCGTCATCGTCGAAACGCTCCATAGGAGTGACTTAACGCGCGAGCGGAGAGGGAAGCTTCCCGCTCAGCACGAGGAACAGGTACACGCCCAGCAGCAAGGCCACCACCAGCACGGTCAGGCCCACGTACGCCCGCTTGCGGCGCTCCTGCTCCAGCTGCACTGGCGACGGCGCCGGCACCGACTTGTCCACCTCCTCGTAGCGGAGGACGGCCTCCTCGGGGGACAGGCCGATGACGTGCGCGTACGCCTTGATGTAGTTCACCACGAAGATGCGCGAGGGCAGCCGCTCCACCTGACCGGCCTCCAGGGCCGCGATGAGGGTGGGAGGAATCTTCGTCTCCCGCGCGACGTCATCGCGCGAGAGGCCCCGAAGCTCCCTCTGCTGGCTGAGGTACTTGCCGAATTCGACGTGGTCCACGGAGTCCCATTAGCCAACCGGCTAGAGCTTTTCCAGCAACCTCCGGCAGTCATCCTTCAGCTGGTGTTCAGCGGGCTTCGCTTTCGTCTCACATCCCGCGAAGGCGGCCTTGGCCGCGTCCACCTGGCCGCGCTTCGCCTGGCACACGCCCTCGCGCATGTAGGCATCCGCCGCTTCCGGGCAGCTCTCCCGGTAGCGGGTGAACTGCCGGCACGCGTCGTCGGTGCGCCCCGTCTCGTCGTAGATGAGGCCCAGGTTCTTGTAGCCCAGGCAGAAGGAGGGGTTCGTCGTCACCGCCGCCTTGATGTTCTCCAGCGCGCGTTCCGTCTCCCCCTTCTTGTAGTAGGCCCAGCCCATGTTGCCCTGGGCGATGAACGGGGTCGGGTAGACCATGTCGTTGAGGACCTGCTCGTAGAGCTTGATGGCCTGGTCATACCGGCCCTGGTCCAGGTGCACGTTGGCCAGGTTGTTGCGCGCCTCGGAGAAGGTGGGGCGGACCTTGAGGGCGCGCTCATAGTGCTTCACGGCCTCGTCCGGCCGGCGGAAGGCCAGGTGCAGCAGCAGGCCCATCGCGTTGTTGGCCTCGGGGTAGTCCGGGTCGTTCTCCAGCGACTGCTGCAGCTCGCGCACGGCGTCCTGCATGTGGCCCTGCTGCTGCGCCTGGAGGGCCAGGTCGTAGTGAATCTCCGCGCTCCGCCGCTGCTTCTCGGTCGGAGTGTGGGCACAACCAGCGGACACCAGGAGGAGCGCGAGCGAGCAGGACGCGAGGGCGAGGCGGGACATGGGGGCGGTGGGCTCTCTTGCGGGAGGAAGGGGTTCAGAAGGCGGCGAGGAAGCGGCCCAGGGTGGTGGTGACGTTCTTCTTCTCCTCGGCGCGCGCCACCACGGCGGGCACGAGCTTGGGGTCCTTGAAGAACACGGGCAGCGACTTGAGCCACTCGTCCTGCTGCTGCGGCGGCGCGGCGCGCCAGTTGGCGTCGTCCATCATGAAGCCGAGCGACTCCACGAAGGCCAGCGCGTCGCCCTCGTCGTCGCGGTACTCGTCCGCGTTCATGTTGCGCCGGCCGGACAGGTACACCGCGCAGTCCTCGGCCTCGGCCAGGTAGAGGTACACGAAGACGGCGGCGGCGCCCTGCCCTCCGCGGATGCCCACGACGAAGGCCTGCGCGGGCCCGGCCTGCTTGCCGGGAATGGCCACGTGCGGCGTGTTGAGGGAGGTGTGCAGCGCGAGGACCTGCTCCCGCGTGGCGGGCAGGCCGCGGTAGCGCTCGTCGAGGTTGAACACGGTGGTGCCTCCGTTACCGGAAAAGCCCCTCGCCCGTCAGCGCGTGGTGAGGGTGAACTCCTGCGTGGCGTCCTGCGAGTCCGCCGCCGTCTTCTGGAAGCGGATGAGGGGGTTGTCGATCATCACATTGCCACCGCCCTCGTTGCCCTCGCCAATGATGACCCGGAAAACATGCTCCGGCGAATTGCTGCGCCGGCTTCCGGTGAGGACCTTCCGGGCAATCAGCGTCACCGTGTTCGCCCCCGGCTGCAGCTGACGCGTGATGTCGACCACCACCTGGTCGTCGTTGCCGCGCAGCTTCCGCAGCCACTTGGAGTTCACGAACACGTCGATGTCGTACTCCGTCATCCCCGGCACCGTCTGCTCCGTCACCAGCCAGTAGCGCTGGGTGATGCGCCCGGGCGTGGGGGCGGGGAGCCACCGGCGGGGGGCCCCTGCTCCGGGCGCCGCCGG
>JBKGHK010000108.1:0-20125 GCA_046520375.1 Pyxidicoccus sp. 3LFB2 | reverse complement strand
CGGGCCGGTGCACGCGGGGGTGTCGCGGCGCTCCGGGGCAGCCGGGCATGCTCGGGCAGGGCCACCACGCTGCCGGAGCCGACGCGCCGCTCCAGGAAGCCCTCCGCGTCCAGCTGGGAGAAGGCTCCCTCCACGGTGCCTCGCGAGACGCCGAGCTCGCGCGCCAGCGTGCGCGTGGAGGGCAGCCGACTGCGCGGCGCGAGCGCACCGGAGAGGACGGCCTCCCTCAGACGCTCATAGAGCTGGCGGTGGAGGGGCGCCCCACCTCCCGTCTCCGGCAGGAGGAAGGGCAGTGACACTCCGGCGGCCCGCTTCGGCATGCCCTCATGAAGCCAGGACCCGGCCTCCCGGGCAACCCGGCGGCGCACCATAATGGCCCAGGCCGGGTGCTTGAAATGGAGCTATCCGCCGGACCACTCCGGGGGCACATTTCCACGTATCGAAGTCACTGGAGGTCCCCGTCATGACTGCTTCCACCACCCCGTTCTCCTTCGTCCTCGAAACGCCGGCCGCGACGCCCGAGGAGGCCCGGCGTCACTTCCTCGCGAAGCTGTCCGTGGAGACGGACCCGGCCGACGTCCACCTGGACCTGGAGCGTGGCAAGAAGGGCTTCGTCGTGGTGGACGTGCGCACGAAGGAGGCCTGGGCCGAGCGTCACGTGCCCGGCGCGCTCAGCCTCCCGGCACGGACCCTCAGCGCGGAGACGACGGCGCACCTGAGCAAGGACGACGTCATCATCACCTACTGCTGGGGTCCGGGCTGCAACGGCTCCACCAAGGCGGCCGCCCGCTTCGCCGCGCTGGGCTTCCGCGTGAAGGAGATGATTGGCGGCCTCGAGTACTGGGTGAAGGAGGGCCACCCCACCGAGGGCACCGCCCCGCGCGGCACGCCCGTGTACGCGCACCGCGGAGATACCTGAGCGCGGGACGCCGCCGGAGGCAGGTACGCAGCGACGGCGCGGCCCCCGGTCCGGACGCGCCCGAGGGCGTGCTGTTCGGAAATGTCGGGACATTTCGCGCCGCACAACCCCCGACATTTCCGAACAGTACGGTCCGGGGCCGCCCACCGGGAGGGGCGTCAGTACACGCCAATCAGGTGGATCTGTACCCTCGGGTTGCCGAGGAACTCCTTGAGTCGCCAGCGGCTGCGCATTCCATCGTCGCGGATGCCCACGCCCCCGTCCCTGGGCGCCTCCGCACTGGCGAGCGCCTCGCGGAGCTGGGAGACGGCCCAGTCGTCGAACTTCGGGTCTCCCGAGCCCTCGATGACCTCCAGGTCCAGCACCTTCCCATCGCGGGCCTGGCGGACCTCCACGATGGCGGCGAGCGCGAGGACGGGCTCGGTGACGTCCACCATGAACATGTTGGCGGCGCGTCCGGCCTCGACGGCGGCCTGGAAGCGGTTGCGCTGCTCCAGGCGGTGGTCGCGCTCCTTCGGGGCATAGGGGCTGCCCGTCTTGCCGAAGCGCTGGATGGCCTCCACCTGCTCGCGCTTCATCCGCGAGGCGAGCACCTTCAGGTCGGGCGGGGGCGGGTTGACCAGCTTCTTCGTGAAGTCCTTCTGGAGCTGCGCGAAGTAGGGCGAGGGAGCGCCGCTCTGCGCCCGCGCCTCGGCCAGCGAGTCGCGGGCCCACCCGTCCACCTTCACGCGGGCCTCTTCCGCCTGCTGGCGCGCGATGGCCTTCGGGTCCTCGGGCTCGCCCGTGTTGCGCAGCGTCCGTCCCGTCGAAGGCGGCTTGCCCGTGAGTCCCTCTCCCAGCAGGTGTCCCGGCACCAGGATGGGCCGCTCCGCCGACGCGAGGGGCGAGTCCTCGGGCGGGGGCTTCGCCTGGGGCGACGCGTCCTCCGGGCCGGGCGTTCCCGTCGGGGGCGCGGTGGCCACCTGGGGGACCGGAGCCTCTGGCGTCACGGAGCCGGGCGCTCCACCCGGCGTGAGGGAGGAGCCGACGTTGGAGCGGGCGGCCGTGCCGTCGGACGTGGAGCGGCCGGCACTTCCGGCCTCTCGGGCGCATGGAGGATTTCCAGCTCGACGACTTGGCGCGACGTCGGGCTCGGAGGCCGCACGGATGGGACCCGCGACAGCGCGTAGAAGAGCGCCGCGTGCAGGAGCACCGAGAGCAGCAGTGTGAGGCCCAGCCTGGAGCGACGCGACACGCAGGACAGCTTGCCTCGCCAACCCCTCCGCGTGAAGCGCCCCGGCGGACGGGTGTTGAACCGCCACGCCATCCCGCCTGCCTGCCGGGCACGTCGACGTGGCCTCCGGCCCTGCCCTTCACCGGGTCTGCTCAGCGGCATGCACTTGAACCGGCCGGCAATGCAGCCTCCACGCCCGGCCTTCTTCTGCCCCGCCTTCCAAGCCCCTGACACGCACCTCACCGCCGAGCCGAGGCGCTCGCGTCGTGCCCCACCCTTCGGTTCGAGACTGCCGTCGCCGGGCAAGCTCTCGAAACGGCGCGCCCACCATCCCGACTACACTCCGCCTCATGCGTCTTCACGCGGCCCTGGGCCTCCTGCTGCTCCTTCCCGCCGTGGCGCTCGGCGCGCAGGTCAGTGGCACCGTGGGCGACCTGAAGAACCAGCCCTTCACCGGGGTGTCACTGGAGGTGGTGCGCGCCGACGGTGGCGAAGTGGTGGCCCGGCCCCCGCCGGACCCGGAAGGTGACTTCACCGTCGAGCTGCCCCCCGGACGCTACGTCCTGCGCGTGCGCGCCACGGACCTGTGCGCCATCCGGGAGGAGCCCCTGGAAGTGAAGGCAACGGAGGACCTCGCGGCGCTCGCGGTCCAACTGCGTCGCTGCGTGCGCGTCACGGGCCGTGCGTTCGGCGAGGACGGAGCCCCTCTCGTGCGCGGCAGGGTGACGCTGCACGGGCTCTGGCGCCCGGGGCAGGGAATGACGGCCATCACCGACGCGGCGGGACGGTTCGAGCTCCCCCAAGTTCCGCAGGACCGCTTCAAGGTCACCCTCCAGGACGCCAGAGGCCGGCAGCTTCTGGCCCGGGTACGGCTGAGCGCTCCGCGAGAGCTGGAGGTGCGCGGAGAGCGGATGCTCCAGGTGCTGGTGCGAGGTCCTTCCGGCAAGCCGCTGAAGAATGCAGAAGTCCTCCTGGTTCCCGAGCCCCGGGAGGGGAAGACGATGACCACCCGCACGGATGCCCGTGGCCTCGCGGGCGTCCCCGTGCAGACCCGGGGACGCTACCGGCTGCTGGCGCTCTGGGAGCGACAGGACACCTTCAGTCGCTACGTGTGGCGGGACGTGGAGCTGCGGCCCGAGACCGCGGATAACCGCCTGGAGCTCCGCTTCGCGGAACGTCCTTCCTCCGCCTCCCTCTCCGGGCGCGTGCGAGGGCCGGGCAACCTTCCCGTCGCGGGCGTGAAGGTGACCGCCGTGCAGGTCTTCCCATCGATGCCCCTGGGCGACGCCTTCCTCCGCAACACGGCCTATCCCCTCGAGTTCGCCACCACGCTCACGGACGCGGAGGGACGCTTCACGCTGAAGGACCTGCGCGACGGCGACTACCTGCTCGAAGTGGAGCACGGGGCCGGCATCGGCAAGTCCCGGGCTCGGACGGGAGCCCCGGCGAAGGAGGTGTCGCTCGCCCCGCGCTGCGCGAAGCGCGCCACCGGCCGCATCGTCGACGAGCATGGCGCTCCCATCCGCCGTTTCAGACTGGAAGAGCAGCACGTGACGGATGACCAGGGGCGCTTCACGCACGAGGGAACGTGCCTCCCCATCATCGAAGAGGACGGATTCCTGATGCGGCACGTCCTGGTGCCCGCCAGCCCGTCGGATGAAGTCAGCATGCCGGACATCGTGCTCCAGCGCGGGCGCCGCCTCGTGGGCCGGCTGCTGCTGCCGGATGGCACTCCGGCCGCGAAGCACACCCTCACCGCGGACTGGCAGGGCTCCACGTGGACTCCCGGGCGGCAGCACACCGACGCTTCCGGACGCTTCACCTTCGACCTCGTCCCCGCGAACGTGACGGTGGTGCTGGAGGCCACGTCGGTGGAGGGCCAGGTCCTGCGCCACCGCGTTCCCGCGAGCCAGTCAGGAGATCTCGCCTTGCGTCTTCCGCCGCGCAGCTCGCGCCTGGACGTCCGCGCCCTCACCGGGGAAGGCGTCCCGCTCGCGGGCTTCCACGTCACAGCCGAGAACGCGGAGGGCAGCTTCAGCGGAGATGCGCAGCGCCCGGGCGCGCTGAGCCTGCACCTGCCACCCGGAGCCTATGAAGTGCGCGTGGAGGTCGCCCCGAGCCAGCAGGGCCCCAGCGCCGGAGTGCCGCTTCGCTTCCTTCCGGTGTCGGTCCAGGTCCCCGCGCACGGCACAGCCACGGCAGAGGCCCGCGCCATGAAGGGCACCGGGGCGCTCCGGGTGCTGATGCCTCAGGGAACCCACTATGACGATGTCCGCCTCATGAGCGGAGTCCATCCCTGGCCGGGAAATCTCCACAACCTCCGCACACTCAAGGGGATGCTGGCCGCGGACAAGGCCCTGGATGACGTCGTGTACGTCGGAGCGGAGGACGTGGTCTCCTTCCGCTTCCGCACGGTGCTCACCGACTTCAGCGAGCTGGTGCCCGGCAGGTACACGGTCTTCGCCAGGGACTCGTACTCGGGCATGGGGGGACGGGGGATGCTCTTCCGGAAGGTGGTCCAGGTGGAGGGCGCGAAACGCCACGTCGTCCAGGTCCGCTTCGACGGCGAGGACGCGCGCGAGCTGCCCTGGCAAGACCTCACCAGGGCTCAGTAGCGCTTGAGCACCGCGAGGAAGCGCGCATCCGCGATGTGCTTGCCCTCGAAGTCCTCCAGCCGCACGGGCACCCACTCGCGGGCCTTGTCGCCCTTCTGACGGAGCGCGGAGTCCAGCGTGGTGAACACCTCGGCGGGCGGCTCGCAGATGGCGCGCACGCCGCCCTTGGCCTTGGCGTGGAAGGACACCTCCACCTTGTCCACCAGCGCGTTGTAGCGGCCCGGCGGGAAGCGGCGGAAGAGCCACAGCCCCATCGTCAGCTCCAGCACCGTCACCTGCACGCCCAGGTACACGCCGCCCACGTGATTGCGCGTGCGCCGCTTGAGGGGCACGGAGGCCCGCGTCCTCATGTCCGACGCCTCCTCCACCTTGAAGCCCATCACCGCCGACAGCGGGATGATGTTCTTCACCGCCACCGTCATCAGGGCATTCGCCGCCGTCGGCGACACCTGGCGCAGCCGTTCCACGAGGTCGAGCGCGAGCATGGCTCCTCACCATCCACCAACGAAAGGGGACCCATCGTAGCCCCTGTGCGGCCGGGTGCAGGCATGGTTCTGAAGCCGGGGGCCGCCATCGGCACGCGGGCCCACTTCGAAGCGGGTGCCATCGCCCGCCCTGCCGGGGCCGGACGGATGCACAGCCCAGAAGCTCAGGCCTACCTCGGGAACACGCACGTGCACCTCGGGAATACCGGGATCCCGCTTCGAAATGAGGTACCCCCGAGTGCCGGTGGCCTGGCGCTACTGGCACCGCCTGACCTCCGCCAGGCCACCGCGTCTGAGTGCGTTCAGCGGAGCCGCGAAGTGTCCCGAGTCCTGGGCTTGTGGGGTGAGGCGCCCTGACAGGACCTGCCCCAGGTGGCTTCGCGGCGCCCGCTCCTGGCGCGAAGCGTTTGAAACTGTGTTGCGCTTGTACGCGGCGCTGTCCTTCGTGACTCGCGCCCGGCATAGAGTCCCGCGCCGGAGGCCTCATGGGCGCGAGTGGAGTGGATGTCGTCATCGTCGGTGCCGGGCTGGCGGGGCTCACCGCCGCGCGGGCCGTCGCCCGGACCGGGTTCTCCGTGGCCGTGCTCGAAGCGCGGGAGCGCGTCGGAGGCCGCACGCTCAGCCAGTCCCTCGGGGGCGAGGTCATCGACCTGGGTGGCCAGTGGGTGGGGCCCTCCCAGCGCCACGTGTTGCGGCTCGCGGACGAACTGGGCCTCAAGCGCTTCGCGCAGCACCACCACGGCACCAAGGTGCTCGACGTCCGCGGGGCGCTGCGCACCTACCGGGGGCAGGTGCCGTCGCTCCCGCTGCTGTCGCTGCTGGACCTCCAGCGCGTCATCTGGAAGCTGGACGGACTGGCGAAGCGCGTGCCACTGGAGCGCCCCGACGCCGCGCCCCGCGCCGCCGAGTGGGACGCGCTCACCCTGGAAGCGTGGAAGCAGCGCCACGTGCCCACCTGGGGCGCTCGCGCCGCGCTGGACATCGCCGCCCGCGCCGTCTTCGCCGCCGAGCCCTCCGAGGTGTCCTTCCTCCACTTCCTCTTCTACGTGCACTCGAACAACGGCCTCATGCCCCTCACCACCATCGAGGGCGGTGCCCAGGCCGAGCGCTTCACCGGCGGCGCCCAGTCCCTCAGCCTCCGCATCGCCAGCGAGCTGGGCGCGAGCGTCCACCTGTCCACGCCCGTGCGCGCGGTGCTCCAGGACGAGGGCGGTGTCACCGTGTCGGCGGAGGACGGCCGGACGTGGCGCGCGCGCTACGCCGTGGTGGCCGTGCCGCCCGCGCTGGCCGAGCGCATCGACTTCGGCACCGCCCTCTCCGCCGGACGCCGCCGGGCGCATGCGGACATCCCCATGGGCAGCGTCATCAAGGTGGTGGCCACGTACGAGCGCGCCTTCTGGCGCGAGGCCGGCTTCTCCGGCGAGGCCGTGAGCGACACCGGCCCCGTGCGGCTGTGCTTCGACGACTGTGGCCCCGACGGCCATCACCCCGCCCTGGTGGGCTTCTTCCTCGGAGAGACGGCGCGCGCATGGACGGGGCGGCCCGCAGCGGAGCGCCAGCGCGCCGCGCTGGAGTCCTTCGCGCGCTTCTTCGGCCCCCAGGCCCTGAGGCCCACCGCCGTCGCCGACCTGGACTGGATTTCCGAGCCCTGGAGCAAGGGCTGCTACGTCGGCCTCCCCCGCCCCGGCGTCCTCAGCACCATCGGTGACGCGCTGCGTGCGCCCTCCGGCCGGGTGCACTGGGCAGGCACGGAGACGGCCGTCGAGGGCTGCGGCTACCTCGACGGCGCCGTGGAGTCGGGTGAGCGCGCGGCCACGGAGCTGGCCGCACGGTTGGCGACACCCGGGCCCCTCCCTGTCTGGAACCGTGCCGTTACCGGCTAGCCCGCCTGCCCTCCAGCCGTCATGGCGTGGATTGGCGTCCCCCGGGGGCGTCCCCACTCTTGGGGAGCCCTCTGGAGGAGGCCGGAACATGAACTTTCCCAGTCACGTGAATCTCCCCGCCGATGCTCGCGAGGAGCTCATCGATACCCTCAACACGCTGCTGGCCGATTCCATCGACCTGCACTGGCAGGTGAAGCAGGCCCACTGGAACATCCGCGGCAAGCACTTCTACAGCCGCCATGAGCTGTTCGACGAGTTGGCCAAGCACGCGCGCAAGCAGGCCGACGAGTTCGCCGAGCGCGCGGGCACCCTGGGCGGCTACGCCGAGGGCACCATCCGCCTGGCCGCGAAGAACAGCGAGCTGCCCGAGTACGATTTGGCGGCCGTGGATGGCGACTCGCACCTGCGGGCCCTGGTGGACCGCTTCGCGCGCTACGGGGCCAGCATCCGCAACGGCATCCACCGCTCCGAGGAGCTGAATGACCCCGTCACCGCGGACCTGCTCACGCAGACGCTGGGCGAAGTGGAGCTGGACCTGTGGTTCCTGGAGAGCCACCTGCACGGCGACGTGCGCGCCAACGTGCGCCGGGGTTCGGAGGCGGGCGACGGCGCTGGCGTCCAGCCTCCCAACGCCTGACACGGCCAATGACCAGAAGGCACCGCTGCGCTCGACGATGGCCGAGCGCGCGGGCCGGCTCCGTCGTATAGAAGGCGTCCTCTCGCGATGGAGGACGCCTTCTTGACTTCACGGACGCGCATGGACGGCAAGGTCTGCCTCATCACCGGAGCCTCCGGTGGCATCGGCCTGGAAGCGGCCAAGGCGCTCGCGGGCCTGGGCGCCACGGTGGTGCTGGTGGGCCGGGATGCGACGCGCACCGAGGCCGCCGTCAGCGCCGTGCGCGCGGCCGCCCCCGACGCCAAGGTGGAGTGGCTGAAGGCGGACCTCACCTCGCTCAAGTCCGTGCGCGAGCTGGCCGCCACCTTCAAGAGCCGCTACTCGCGGCTGGATGTGTTGCTGAACAACGCGGGCCTCATCATCGACCGCCGCGAGGTGACGGAGGACGGGCTGGAGGCCACCATGGCCACCAACCACTTCGCGCCCTTCCTGCTGACGAACCTGCTGCTGGACGTGCTGAAGGCCAGCGCCCCTTCGCGCATCATCAACGTCTCGTCCGATGCCCACCTCGCCGGCAAGCTGGACTTCGAGGACCTCCAGTCCGAGCGCGGCTACTTCGGCTTCCGCGTGTACGGCACGTCCAAGCTGGCCAACATCCTGTTCACCCGAGCGCTGGCGAAGCGGCTTCAGGGCACGGGGGTGACGGCCAATGCCCTGCACCCCGGCATGGTGCGCACGGGCTTCGGCCACAACACGAAGGGCTTCTTCCGCCACCTCGTCAAGCTGGGCACGCCGTTCATGATTACAGCGGAGCAGGGCGCGAGGACGTCCATCTACCTGGCGTCCTCGCCGGAAGTGGAGTCGGTGTCAGGGGAGTACTTCTACAAGCGCCGGCCGAAGAAGGCGTCCTCCGCCGCACGGGATGACGCCCTCGCGGAGCGGCTCTGGCAGGTGAGCGAAGAGCTCACGGGAGTGAAGGCATGATTGACCTGTACACATTCGCTACGCCCAACGGTCGCAAGGTGTCCATCGCGCTGGAAGAGATGGAGCTGCCCTACACCGTCAAGGTGGTGGACATCACGAAGGGCGACCAGTTCAAGCCCGAGTTCCTGGCCGTCAATCCGAACAACAAGATTCCGGCCATCGTCGACCACGTGACGGCGGACCACCGCCCCCTGACGGTCTTCGAGTCGGGCGCCATCCTGCTCTACCTCGCGGAGAAGACGGGCAAGCTGATGCCCTCCAGCGTGCGCGGCAAGGCCGAGGTGACGCAGTGGCTGATGTTCCAGATGGGCGGACTGGGGCCCATGTTCGGGCAGCTCGGCTACTTCACCCGCTTCAGCAAGGCGTACGTGCCCCACGCCATCGAGCGCTACACCAACGAGTCCAAGCGCATCCTCGGCGTGCTGGACAAGCAGCTCGGCCAGGGTGACTACGTGGCGGGGAAGTTCTCCATCGCCGACTGCGCCATCTACCCGTGGCTGGCCGGCACCCGCGAGTACAACCCGGACATCTTCCAGGGCCTGCGCAACGTCCCGCAGTACCTGCACCGCGTGGGCAGCCGTCCCGCCGTGCAGCGCGGCATGAAGGTGCCGGACCTGAAGCGGTAGACGCGTCCGTGTGAGGCGCGGTGGCGTGAGGGCCGCCGCGCTCGCGGGCCGCAGGGGCACCGAGGTCGAGGCTTCGGGCTGTGCTCCCAGGCCCGTGTGCCCGGCGGGCGAGCAGGCGCGGCGTCGCCGGGGATTCGGAATCCGGTGCGTAGCTTGAGCGGCATGATGGAACCGCCTGTCTCCAAGCAACCGCGCCTGCTGCTGCGCGCCCTGGGCCCCGGGCTCGTGGGCGCCACGTCCCTGACGCTGGTGCACGAGGGGGCCCGCCGCATGCTGGAGCATCCGCCCCGGATGGATGTGCTCGGCAAGCGCGCCCTGAAGAAGGGCATCCGCTGGTTCGGCGGCAGGCCCGCGCATGGCAGCCGCCTGCACCGGCAGTCGCTCGCGGCCGACATCCTGTCCAACAGCCTCTTCTACTCCCTGGTGGCCCTGGGCCGGCCGAAGCGGCCGTACCTGCGGGGCGCGGTGCTGGGGCTGCTCGCGGGCGTGGGCGCGGTGGTGCTGCCGCCCTACCTGGGCCTGGGCCGAGGCCCCAGCCGCGCGCGGGCCTCCACGTCCTGGCTCACCGTTGCCTGGTACACGCTGGGCGGACTGGCCGCGGCGCGTGCCACGCGCGGACTCGTGGACAGCCGCCCTGTCCTGGAGACCTCGGGCCCTGGTTGGTAGGCAGGGCTCCTGCGGGACAAGGGTTGGCGAGGCCACCCTTTGGCGCGCGTGTGCTTGCCCGGTCCGCCCACGCGCGCAACCTTGAACTCCCATGCCCACGGACCTCACCAAGTTGCCCGTGCGCGGGCACAATGGCGCCTTCCACGTGGTCGTCGAGTCACCGCGCGGCTCGACGGTGAAGCTCAAGTACGACCCCGCGCTGAAGGCCTTCTCCATCTCCCGGCCGCTGACGCGCGGCCTGCGCTACCCCTTCGACTGGGGCTTCATCCCCTCCACGCAGGGGCCGGACGGGGACCCGCTGGACGTCATGGTGTACTGGGACGACACCACCTGGCCCGGCGTGGTGCTGCCCTGCCGTGCGCTCGGGGTGCTCCAGGTGGACCAGAAGAAGCGCACCGGCAAGCCGGGCGACCGCGAGCGCAATGACCGCATCCTCGCCGTGCCCGTCTCCTCCACCCGCGCCGAGCACCTGCAGTCGTTCCAGCAGCTGTCCAAGCGCGAGCGGGACGAGCTGGAGCACTTCTTCCTGGCGGCCGTGCACTTCGCGGACAAGGACGCGCGCATCCTCGGCTGGGAAGGCCCGGAGGGCGCGGAGCGGATGCTGCGCCAATACACGCTGACGGAGGGCTGAGTGGCCCAACCCACGCCCATCCGGGGCCTCGGCCCCGACACCCACCTGGGACATGCCGCGAGGCGCATCCTCGCCGGCCGGCTCGCGGACGTGCGCAGGCCCGAGGCCGGCTTCCAGGAGGGCATCGACGACGAGACCGTGCACCAGATGCGAGTGGGCATCCGCCGACTGCGCGCGGCCCTCCAGGTGTTCCGGCCCCTGGGCGGGCTGAGGAAGCTGGAGCAGCAGGTGAAGCGCCTGCAAGACGCGCTGGGCGACGTGAGGGATTTGCACGTGCAGGCCGCGTGGCTGGAGAGCGCCGCGGGCAAGGCGGAGAAGGACAAGCCCGGCGTGCGTGCCGGCATCACCTCGCTGCGCGACGCGCGGCTGGCCCACCTGGACGCGAGGGAGGGCCGACTGCGCGGCGAGCTGGAGCGCTGGGTGGAGCGCACCGTGCCGAAGCTGCTGGCGCGGATGGACACGCTCGAGGACCGGCACCGCTTCGGCGGCCGCCGGGTCCGGGACCACCTGCGAAAGCGCCTGCGCCGCGTGAGCAAGCGGATGGAGGCGTATATGGACGCGCCGGACTCGGAGTCCGCGCATGAGCTGCGCAAGGACTTGAAGAAGCTGCGCTACGAACTCGAAATCTTCCAGCCCGCCTTCCGCCGCACCATGGACGCGCTGCTGGAGTTGCTGGTGCCGCTCCAGGACGGGCTGGGCGAATTGCACGACGCGGACGTGAGGCTGGAGGTCTTCGAGCGGATTGCCGCCGAGGCCGCGCCCCGCGAGCGCAAGGCCGCGCGGGCCCTGCTCTCGGTGGTCCGGGACGAGCGCGCGAAGCGGGCAGCGGAGATTGCCCGCGAGCTGCAGCGGTGGCACTCCGAGGAGATTCCCCGGCGCCTGCGCCGGATGCTGGCGTGACGTCGACGCATGCGCCCCGCCGGTCCCCGCCGTGTACCGGCGGGGCCCTGGCGGGGCTTGGGTGCACTCATGAGCCAGCGCGTTACTGCTGCGGCGAGGGCTGCGGCTGAGCGCCCGGCGAGGACTCACCGCTCTCCGGAGCGGCCGGCGCCGTGGGCTGCACCTGCGACGTGGCCTCGATCTTCACCGCCTGGGGCTCGCCGCTGTTCTGGTCCGTGCGATAGGAGGCGCGCACCTGGCTGCCCTCCTCGATGTCCGCCGCGCTCGCCTGGCGCCCGTCCACCATCACCTGCGTCTGGGGCCCAATCTGCAGCCGCAGCTGGGGCTCACCGCGCGAGCTCAAGAGCACCTCCTGCTCGCTCGACGTCAGCACCTCACCGACAATCTGCTGCTCGGAGCCCTGCGCCGGCTGCCCCTGCGCCTGGGCCGGCTGCTGCTGCGCGGGCTGCGACGGCGGAGGCGCCACGGCGATCGGCTGCTGCGCCTGCTGGCGGAGCTGCTCGGACTGCTGCTGCGCCTGCTGCTGCGTCTTCTGGTTCGCCTGCGCCAGCTCATCCGCCTGCTTCTTCTGGGCCTCCAGCGCGCTGGCCTGGGCCTGCTGGGCCTCCTGCTGGGCCGACTGCGTCTGCTGCTGGGCGGACTGCTGCGCCTGCTGGGCCTGCTGCGACTCCTGTCCCGCGCGGGCCTGGGCCTCCTGGAGCTCCTGCTGCTTCTTCTGCAGCTCCGCCTGGGCGTCGGCGGCCTCCTTCTGCTGCGAGCTGGCCTGCTCCTGCGACTCGCGCGCCTTGTCGAAGGCGTTCTCCGAGCGCTCCTGTGCCTGCTCCACCTGACTGCTCGCGGACGCCTGGCCGCTCGACTGCTCCGAGCTGCTCGTGCGGCTCCGTTCCTCACAGCCCGTCCCCAACACCAGCGCCGCCGTCCCAGCCAACAACCACCCCGCGCGGAATTTCATGGACATCTCCTGTCGTGAAAGTGACAGCGCAAAGATGGAGAGGCCCTTCGTGGAACCAACCCATCCCCATGGCGGGCGCATGCTGCCTCGCCCGGTCACCGACAGGCGGCCCCCTCACGAGGCCCTACCCTTGAACGAACTTTGGCGATAAGGGGCGCACCCCCATGCGTGCCTGCGGACTCGACTTCGGAACCAGCAACACCGCCGCGGCGCTGCCCGACGGCACGGTGCTGCCCCTGCAGCCCCACACCTCGGAGCAGCGCCTGTTCCGCTCCGTCCTCTTCTTCCCGGACGACGAGCAGACCATCTACGCGGGCGCGGACGCCATCCAGCGCTACATGGAGGACAACACCGGACGCTTCATCCAGTCCGTGAAGTCCTTCCTCCACTCCAACTCCTTCCGCGCCACCCAGGTGAAGGGGCGCACCTACACCATCGAAGAGCTGGTGGCCGTCCTCCTGCGCCGCGTGCGCGACGCCGCCGGCGCGCAGATGGGCGGGCCTCCCGACGCCGTCATCCTCGGCCGCCCCGCCGTCTTCACGCCTGACGCGGATGCGGACGCGCTCGCCCAGCAGCGCCTGCTGCGCGCCGCCGAGCTCGCCGGCTTCCAGAAAGTCCAATTCCTCATCGAGCCCATCGCCGCCGCGCTCGCCTACGAGGCCCAGCTCACCCGCGACGAGCTCGTCCTCGTGGCGGACTTCGGCGCCGGCACCACCGACCTCACCCTCATGCGCCTGGGGCCCTCGCGCCGGGGCAACCCGGACCGGCGCCCCGACGTGGTGGGCTCCACCGGTGTGCGCATCGGTGGTGACCGCTTCGACGCCGAAATCATGCGCCACAAGCTGCTGCCCCGCTTCGGCGCCGGCTCCACCTACCGGCTGCGCGGCATCAGCGACAAGCGGATGCCCATGCCCCAGCACATCATGGCCAAGCTCCTCACCTGGCACGAGATGTCCTTCATCCGGGAGAAGTCCACCCAGGAGCTGCTGGACACCATGCTGGAGACGAGTGACAAGAAGCCTGAAATCCAGGCGCTCCATGACCTCGTCATGGACAACCTGGGCTATCGGCTCTTCCGCTCGATTGAGGCCGCCAAGGTGCGCCTGTCCCGCGAGGAGCAGGCCACGGTGGACTTCGAGGAGGCGCGCATCAACCTCCACGAGCCCATCACCCGCGCCGAGTTCGAGGCCTTCAGCCAGCCGCTGCTCGACGAGCTGGCGCAGTGCACGGACGGCCTGCTCGCCCGTCACCCCGAGGCGAAGGACATCGACGCGGTGTTCCTCACCGGCGGCTCCTCGCAGATTCCCGCCGTGCGCCAGCTCTACGTGCGCCGCTTCGGCGAAGAGCGCGTGCGCACCGCGGATGCCTTCACCTCCGTGGCCGAGGGCCTGGGGCGCGCGTCGGCCCACCTGTCGTCCTGAGCAGCAGCCGGCCTGGGAGTGAGTACGGCCTGACTCATTCCAACGCCCGGAGCACGTGCGTCATCATCGCCTCCGAAGGAGAGGGCGCTCGCGCGCCCCCGCGAGCGGAGACAGCCACATGCCAGCACAGATTCTGGGCGCCTATTTCAAGTCGGTCATGGGCTCCATGCTCGACGCGACGGCCGCGCTGCTGTTTCCCCAGTACCGCCGTCGCATCGCGGAGATGCGGGACGACGCCTGGTACCCCATGGATGACTACGTGCGGATGCTCAGCGACCTGCACGCCAAGCTGGGCGACGCCACGATGACGGCGCTCGGCCAGGCCTCCATGCAGAAGACCCTCCCCCGCATCAAGGCCGAGGGCTTCGACACGCCGGAGAAGGTCTTCACCGACTTCAACGCCCTCCAGAAGGGCGTGGTGCGAGACGTAGACCCCCGCTCCTTCAGCCGCACGGTGGTCCTGACGCAGGACACGCTCGTGTTGGAGAGCACGGCGCGGGTGCCGCCCCCTTTGATGCTGGGCTACCTGCGCGGGCTGCTCTTCGGCTTCGGCCAGATTGTCACCACCGAGAGCGTGGAGCGCACAGGTGACGCCGTGCGCTTCCACCTGAAGTGGGTGTCCGGCCTCGCGCTTCCCGCGGCCAACGTCACGGCCCCACGTCCACCGAGCGGCTCAGCCACCCCACCCCGCCCCGCCCGTCTCGCGCCACCACCCAGAAGGTGATGCGCTGGGGCGAGCCGGGCGTCTCGTACTTCGACGTCGGGTCTCCGGGCCTGCCATCCCCCGGCTCCAGCGAGCGGAACTCCTTCACCTCGCCGTCGCCGGTGGCGAACCAGCTGTAGAAGACCTGCTCCGTCGCCGGGCCTTCCGCCGTCTCGTACACCTGCGCGCTGCCCTCGGCGAGCACCGGCTGGAAGGTCACCTCCGTGCCCACGGGCAGCGGGCCCGCCAGCGTGACGCCCTCCCAGAGGATGTCCGACACGGCCGGGTTCTGGTTGGGCGCGGCCGCGGCCCGCAGCGTCACCCGGCGCACGCCGCGCTCGGTGCCCTCGGGGGTGCCGGTGCCGTCGGTGGCCTCGTAGCCCACGAAGAGGGGGATGCCCTTCTCCAGCGCCGCGCGCAGCGCCGGGTCATTCGGGTCCGCCGTCCCGCCGCCGCCGGGGTTCGCCCCCTCGAAGGCCTCGGCCAGCACCGCCTGCACGGCGGGGTCCTGGAGTGACAACACGCCTTCGGGCAGCTCCACGCCGTTGTCGCCCGGGCAGCGCCCGTCATAGGGGTTGCCGCTGAAGCGGCACAGCGCATAGCGCACGGTGACGGGGCGCGCGTCGGACGCCACGGCCAGCGCGTTGAACGTCACCGGGCCCGGAAGCGTGGGGGCGTCGGGGTCCAGCACCAGCTCTGCGGGCTCGGCCTGGATGGCGAGCACGCGCACGCGGCGGATTTCACTCTGCAACTCGAAGTCAGGGCCACAGCCAGCGAGCAGCGCGGCCAGGAGGACGGGGACGTGCGGGCGCATGCGTTAGAAGCTCCCCTTGGCGCCGAGAATCGGGAGGATGGGCAGCCCCTCGAAGAAGGCGCTCTCGGAGTAGTTGTAGTTGTAGGCGACGCCTTCAACGGCCGGGTTGTTGTAGGCGTTCGTCAGGTCCAGGTAGACGTTCAGGGTCCACTGGTCGAAGACGAAGTTCTTGTCCACGCGGATGTCCAGCTGGTTGAAGGACGGCAGGCGCCGCGAGTTCACCGACGCGTAGAGCGGCAGGAACACGTCCGTCACGTCGTCGCGCACCGCTCCGACGACGGGCGTGGTGGGGTTGCCCGAGGCGAAGCGCAGCCGCGCGCCCACCTCCCACCCCTTGGGCAGCTTGTAGGACGCAATCGCCGTCAGCACGTGCGTCTGGTCATTGTCGAAGAGGCGCCAGCCCGCCCCGGGCGCGTCGCGGCGCTCGCTGCGGCTGAGCGTGTAGGAAATCCACCCGAAGAGCCGGTCCGTCAGCGAGCGGCGCAGCAGCACCTCCAGGCCGTAGATGCGGCCCACGCCGCCGTTCGTCAGCCGCTCCGGCACCTGCTCGCCGTCGCGCTCCACGGTGCGGTCCGAGCGGGTGATGAGGCCGTCCAAATCGTTGTAGAAGACCTCGCCGCTGAAGAACCACTCGGGCCTCGGCTGCCACTCCGCGCCCAGGCCGTACTGGAGCGAGCGCTTCGCGCGCAGCTCCGGGTTGCCGAAGGCCACGCTCGGCTCATCCTGCACGGGAGGCCCGTGGTAGACGCCCGCGCCACCCTTGAGCGTCAGCACGTCCGTGAGTGCGTAGCGCACGGCGAGGCGCGGGTTGAGCGTGCGGCGCGGGTTCTCCTGGTCCGTGAAGATGTAGCTCTCGCTGCGCAGGCCCGGCACCACCAGCAGGCCCTTCAAGGGCCGCCAGCGCGCCTCCGTCCACAGCGAGGGGAAGTACTGGAGGAAGTCCCCGTCGGTGACGAGCAGCTCGTCGGTGACGCTGGGGCTGGGCGGCTCGCCCTCGCGCGGCGGAGACTGGATGCGCGCGGTGACGCGGGCGAAGTTGCTCACCACGTCCAGGCCGCCCGCCCAGGTGAGGGCGTCGCCGAAGGCGTACTCGACGGTGGAGCGCAGGTTCACGTCCGTGGAGGCGATGCGCAGGCCGCGCTCGCCGATGGCGAACTCGATGAGCGTGTTGCCCACCAGCGCCTGCGTGTCGAAGGTGAGGGCGTCTCCCTTGTACTGGTGGCGCAGCCGCAGCTGGTTGAAGCCCGTGGTGACGTCCAGGTTGCCGTTGACGGTGGGGTCGTTGTCCGCCGGCCGGTCGAAGACGAGCCCCAGCCTGTCGCGCGAGGTGAGCCCCTGCAGCGAGAAGGTATGGCGTGACAGCGGCTTCCACACCAGCTTGGCCTGCGCGTCGTAATAGCGCGGCGCCACCTGGAGGCTGGGCCCGTTGTCGCCCTCGGGCACCAGCCCCAGCACCAGGTCGATGTACGAGCGGCGGCCGCCCACCGCGAAGCTCAGCGTGTCGGTAATCGGCCCTTCAATCACCGCGTTGGACTCGATGAGGCTGACGCTCACGGTGCCGTGGACGCGGTCGGTGCGCGGCTCGCGGCTGCGCACGTTGATGACACCGCCGGTGAGGTCGCCGTAGTACGCGGAGAAGTTGCCGGGCAGGTAGTCCACCGCCTCCAGCAGCTCCGAGTTGTAGACGGAGGTGAGCCCGCCGAAGTGGAACAGCAGGGGAATGCGCTGACCGTCCAGGAAGACGCCGGACTCCTGGGGGCTGGAGCCGCGGATGACGAGCTGGCCGCCGTTGAAGGCCGGGCGCGCGACGCCGGGCAGGTTCTGCACCACCTTCAGCGTGTCGCCCTGGGTGCCGGGGATGCGCTGCACCTCGGCCACCTGGATGGAGGTCTGCGACACCTCCTTGCGCTCGCGGTCGCTGCGCACCACCGTCTCGAAGGCGCTGAAGATGCGCTTCTGCACGTAGTACGTGGCGCGCGTCTCCTGCCCTTCCGAAACTGTCTCCGTGGTGCGGAAGCGGTCATACCCGCCCAGCACCACCAGCACCTCGTGCGTGCCCACGGGGACGCCCCGGAAGGTGAAGCGCCCCTCTCCGTCCGTGACGGTGGACAGGTCCAGCTGGGGCAGCACCACCTCGGCGCCGTTGAGCGGCTTGCGCGTGCCGCGCTCCAGTGCCTGGCCGCTGAAGTTCACCGGGGCCTCGGGCTGCACGGTGCCGCCGTCGGCGTCCACGGGGGGCGGGGCCGGACGGAAGACGAACTGGTAGGCGTACTGGATGCGCACCGGGGCGGGGACGTTGTCCACCTCGGCGGGCTCGAACTGGAACTGCTTCACCGCCTCCACGGCCGCCTCGTCGAAGCCGTGGCCGGCCGGCTGCGTCACCTCGACATTCGTGACGGTGCCCGTCTCCGAGATGTCGATGAACATCACCACCGTGCCCTCCAGCTGCTGGGCGGCGGCATCTGGAGGGTAGACGGCCTCGACCTGGCGCAGGAGCGCGGGCGGCTTCGTCAGCACGCCCGTGGGGACGCCGGCATCCGCGACGCCGCCGTCGTCCGGGGTTTGTGGGGCCTGGGCCCGGGCGCCGGCGGCGAGGAGACAGAGGACGAGGACGAGTGTTTTCATGGGGGGACGGGCAGGTGCCAGGCCCCTCATATACGTCCCTGCGATTTGGGTGTTACTTGGGCGCGAGGACGATTTCGATTCGCCGGTTGAGCGAACGATTCTCCGGCGAGTCATTCGCGGCGATGGGCTGGTACTGGCCATACCCGGCCGCGGAGAGCGTCATCGGGTCCACACCGGCGTTCTGGAGGCTGTGCACCACCGCCATGGCGCGCGCCAGGCTCAGCTCCCAGTTGGAGGCGAACTGGGCGCCGCTGGTGGGCACGTCGTCCGTGTGGCCCTCCACGCGGATGATCTTCCCCTGCACCGTCTTGAGCGCGTCGGCGATCTTCGCCAGCGCCGCCTCGCCCTCCTTGCCCACCCGCGCCGAGCCGGAGGCGAAGAGGATCTTGTCCTTGAGCTGAACGGTCATCTTCCCCTTCAGCTCGGACAGCTCGATCTTCCCCTCGGAAATCTCCTGCTTGAGGCTCTGGGCGAGGTTCTCGTACTCGGAGCTCTTCTTCTCCAGCTCCGCCTTGGCCTGGGCCAGCTGCTTGGTGTTGCGCGCCAGCTCCTCGTTGAGGGCCTTGAGCTGTGCGTTCTGCTCCTCCAGGCCCCGGCGCTCCGCGGCGGCGGCGGACAGGCGCGACTCGGCGGTGGTGAGCCGGGCGGTGAGCGCGTCGCGCTCCGCCTCCAGCGCCTTCACCTTGGCCTCCGCGGCCTCGCGCGCGCCCTTCTCGTCATTCAGCCCCTTGGCGAGCTGCTCCGCCTCCAGCGTCTTCGCTTCGAACTTCCCCTTCGAGACGCAACCCGTGGAGAGCGCGACCAGCGCAGCCAGAACCAACCGTGTCCGCATATGTACGTGTCCTCCTGATACCGATGAATGAGCCGCCAGCCTACCTTCAGCCAGGGCCCGGGTCAGGAAGAACCTCTACATTGTTTTGAACACCAACGGTCCCCGGGACGCAGGGCGTGCGGCCCTGCCTCAGTGGGGGAAGATGGGGTGCGTCTGGAGCCACACGGAGAAGAGGGCATCGGCGAAGCCCTTGCCGGGGATGAAGGCCCCGCCGCTGGCGCCGCCGGCAATCTCCAGGCCCACGCCGGGCATGTAGGTGAGGACCAGGTCCTCGCCCTTCTGGACGTCCTTGAGCGAGGACAGCATCACCTGGAGGTGGTCGGCCATGGGCCCCTGGCGCAGGTCCGGGTTCTTCTGGAGGCCATGGCGCAGGCTGCCCACCAGCTGGTCCTTGCTGATGTTGCGCAGGAAGCGGAAGTGCAGCCGCTTCACGGAGTTGGAGGCGATGGCCTCGGACGCGCTGCGCGGCTGGTCCTCCAGGTAGAGGCTCCAGACGTACAGCTTGAAGAACAGTCGCTTCTGCAACTGCATATGCGCCAGGGCGATGGTGCGCCCCTGCAGCGTCAACGAGTCCGGCATGTTGACGCCGCCCACCTGCTTCTGCCCCGCGTGCGCCGGGCCCACGGCGAGCAAAATGCCCAGCACCCACCACCGCGCATGTGCGCGCCACGCCTGAGTCTTCATGCGTCCGACCCCTGAGCCCCTGATCCGGTACCGCGTACGGTGCGCATGGACGGGCCGGACCGCCACCGCCTGAAAGGGCGGGGCTGTGTGGCAGTGGACGGCGACGACAGGTGGTGAAGCACGGCACACCTCGGGTGCCAGGACGTGGAACGCACCCGTGACTGGTAACACGGCGGGGCGACATCCGGGGCAACTCCGCGCAACACGACGGGCTTCGTGCCCCTGTGGGCTGGAGTGGTGTTGAAAACATCCAGCAGCCCGGGGGACAAGGCTCGCGCGGGGGCCGCCGCTCATCCGGGAGAAGGAATGCTTCGCACGTTACTGGGACTCACGCTGGCGCTGGCCCTGGGCTGCGCCACGCAGGAGGAGTCCGCGCCCACCGCGCCGGCCTCCGTGAAGACGGAAGTCCCCCCGCGCCCCGAGGTGGGGCCGCTGAAGGAGAAGGTGTCCACGCTCACCACCCGGCTGCGGAGGGAGGCGTCGCGCCGCGAGGGGGACGTGACGCCGTTGCTGACCGAGCGCGCCCGGGCCCTGGCCGCGCTGCTGGACGAGGACG
>JBKGHK010001089.1:0-2600 GCA_046520375.1 Pyxidicoccus sp. 3LFB2 | reverse complement strand
GGCTCCGGTGCGCGGCGGGGCGGGGGCCTGGAGGACTCCGTGGGGGTGGCAGGCTCAGTACGAGCTCACCGCTGGGGAGTCCGGGCACCTCGTGGGACAGCGAGCCGTCCGCGCCGGTCCTTCCCCGGTGCTCCGTGCGCCCCACCGTGAGCACGTAGTCGTGGCCGGCATAGGGCGTGTTGCGTGGGTCCAGCAGTACAAGGTGCAGGTGCTTCTGCTTGAGCGTGAAGGTGTGGGTGCTTCCTGTCTGGATCCCGGCCGTCCTCAGGCTGACCATTCCGCGCTTCCCCCGTGCCTGGACTCGCGCTGGTGCTGTCACCGTGTTGAAGGCGGCGCCAAGGTACGCGAAGTGCGGGGAGGCCCAGGCAAGCGAAGAAGGGGGAATCCGCCGTTTTGTTGGTTGGGTTAACTCAGCCGGACCTGGCGGGTTGGCGAGGAAACGCAGCGCGCGCCAGGCGGATGGCCCGAGTGATCGCTGGCGGACGGGTGCTCTGTCCTCCGTCTCCGGACGAAGGGACACCCCGTGGATGGTGCAGCCGCACGGGGCCCTGCCGCGTAAGGGAGCTCCCCCGCACCCCGCCTGACGGCGCCCCCGGCCTGCTGGCTTCGCGCGTGCTGAATGGCTCATGTCCAGCGCCCCCGGACTCCGTGGTCATGCGGGACTCACGACTCGGATTGGACCTGTCTTGCATCGAACACCCAATCCATGACGCGTACGGGTAATCCCTGCCATGCGAGTGTTGTTTCGCGGAGCGGAATGAATGCAAGGGATGGTTCCGCTGCGCGAAACGTCGACGCCTGTTCGTTCCGCAGGACGGAATCAGGAGCGGATTCGGGGCGCTGTTTCGCAGGTCGAAACACATTTACTGCTCATGGCAGGGTGATGTTTCGCATTGCGGAATCAAACATGAAAAACCCGCTCAACTTCCAAAACGGGTATGGACAAAAGCCTGTCGTTGGGGAATTAAGATGTATCAACAGACGCCGCCGCAGTGACGAGTTGACGGTGCCGCACGTGCGGCACTGGCGGCACCCGCCTGTGCAGTGCCCCCCAACAACGAGGAGAAGTCATGAAGAATGCAGGTCCGAGCTTCCTTCTTGGCGCGTTCCTGGCCCTGGCGTTCGCCCCCATGGCCGATGCGCAGACGCTGAGCAGCTTCACCGGCACGTACTCGGGTGGCAGCGGCCTCATCTGCGGCACGACGTACAACATCCGGGGCCGCGAGCCTGCGGCCTCGGGCCGCTACCCCGTGTTCATCTACACGGTGGGCACCACGGAGAACTATGACCACTCGTCGGCCCTGGCCGCGGTGGAGGAGATGGCGGCCCGTGGCTACGTGGCGGCCACCGTGGAGTACGACAACGGCTCCTTCGGCTCCTGCTCCACGCTCCAGAGCCGCGCGAAGTGCATCTACGACTCCGGCCGCTCCTCCAGCGCCATCAGCCGCATCTGCTCGCGCGCCAAGGCGGATTGTTCGAAGGGCGTGGTGGTGTCCGGCTTCAGCCAGGGCTCCATCATGGCCATCCTGGCGAAGAACCATGACTCGCGCGTGCGCGCCGCCTACGGCCTGGGCGCCGGCGTCCAGTACTCCATCTATGACCTGCGCTCCTGCGTCGCGAGCGGCAACCGCACCCTGCCCAACGACCGCCTCCGCGTCGTGAATGGCGAGCAGGACACGTTCGTCGGCCCGGGCGAGTCCGCGGTGCGCAGCCAGAGCACCACGCTGACGAGCTACTCGTGCCCGCTCGCGACGTCCTGCCTCCAGAGCAACGGGAGCGGCTGGTACATCATCGACGACTCGCAGGTGGCCGACGGCAACGCCGACCACTGCTACATGCGCAACAGCGGCTGCATCGGCCTCACGCTGGACTCGACGTGGCGGAGCGGCACCGCGCCGTGGTCGCTGCGCACCAACCTGAACTGGCTGACGCAGTTCACCACGCCGTAGCACCCGGCTCGCGGGCTACCCCTGCTCCGAGTCATCGTACTCGGGCGGGGGTGGCTCCGCGGCCATGCCTCCGTCCCGCAGCTCCCGGACGGCGAGCACGCCTACCGCGCCCAGGCCCACCAGGAAGCCGATGGGGCCCGGCAGGAGGCTGAGGTTCACCGCCGCCCAGACGAGGGCCAGGCCCACCGCGCCCGCGGGCACGAAGCGCGCCCAGGAGGGGCGTGGCACCTCCGGACGCAGCGCCAGCAGCGCCAGCACGGCCAGCAGCGCCAGCTCCACCACCACCGACGCCGGCATGTCCCAGCCGGACAGGGTGACGCGGCCAACGCTGGAGTAGAGGACGTCGTCCGAAGGCCGCCGGGCGTTGACGACACGCAGCTCCGGAGGCCCCTGCGGCACGGGGGCGTTGTCCGGAAGCACCGGGCCGCCCGGGCTGAACGAGCCCCACGGCGTGAAGAGCGACAGCAGGCACACCGTCACGCCCACCAGCGCCACCAGCCGGGGCATCTGCAGGAGCTCGCGCGGCTCGAAGAGGTGGACCACGCCATCCTCGCCGACGAGGACCTTCCGCCACTGCGAGTGGACGACGAGCCCCGCGCCCGCCAGCCACAGCAGCGGGGTGAGGCCCAGGCCCAGCATCCGCACCGCGAC
>JBKGHK010001088.1:0-2601 GCA_046520375.1 Pyxidicoccus sp. 3LFB2 | reverse complement strand
GTCGCGCTCCTGCTGCGCCAAGAGCTGCGCGTGGCACGGCGGCGCGCAGCGCTTCGTCCGCGCTGCCCACCGAGGACACCTCGTGGCCGGCGCCCTCCAGGTAGCGGCGCAGGGCGCCCGCCACCGGCACGGAGGGCTCGGCCAGGAGTACGAAGGCCATCAAACCTCCATGACCTCTTTCTCCTTCTTCTTCACGATGTCGTCGACCTGGGCGATGCCCGCGTCGGTCTGCTTCTGGACGACCTCGGTGATGCGCTTGTGGTCGTCCTCGGTGATCTTCTTGTCCTTCAGCTGCGTCTTGAGCGCCTCGTTGGCGTCGCGGCGGACGTTGCGGATGGCGACCTTGTGGTCCTCACCCTTCGTCTTCACCTGCTTGGCGATGTCCTTGCGGCGCTCCTCGGTGAGCGGCGGGAAGGGCAGGCGGATCATCTCCCCGTCGTTCATCGGGTTGATGCCCAGGTTCGCCTCGCGCAGCGCCTTCTCAATCTCCTTGAGGACGGTCTTCTCCCACGGCTTGATGGTGATGAGCCGGGGCTCCGGGGCGTTGACGCTGGCCACGCCGGACAGCGGCGTGGGCGTGCCGTAGTAGTCCACCCGGATGCCATCCAGGATGGAGATGCTGGCGCGCCCGGTGCGGACCTTCGTCAGCTCCCTCTTCAAGTCCTCGAGTGACTTGTCGATGCGGGTCTTCAGTTCGGCGACGACGTCTCCACTCATTTCAGTCTCTCCTTGAGTGCTTGCCAGCGGCGGGCGTCCAGGCGCTAGGCCCAGGCCGTCTCCGTCCCACCCACCAGCGTACCAATGTCCCCATTGCCGAGCACCGCGCGGCGGATGTTCCCACGCACGGTGAGGTCGAAGACGATGAGGGGCAGCTTGTTGTCCATGCACAGCGAGATGGCCGTGGAGTCCATCACGTTGAGGTTCTGCCGCAGCACGTCCATGTACGTCAGCGTCTTGTAGCGGCGCGCGGTGGGCTCCTTCTTCGGGTCCGCGTTGTAGATGCCATCCACCTTCGTCGCCTTCAGGATGACCTGCGCGTTGATTTCCATGGCGCGCAGGGAGGCGGCGGTGTCCGTGGTGAAGTACGGGTTGCCGGTGCCCGCGGCGAAGATGACGACGCGGCCCTTCTCCAGGTGGCGCACCGCGCGGCGGCGGATGTAGGGCTCGGCAATCTGCTCCATCTTGATGGCCGACAGCACCCGCGTGTGCATGCCCTTCTTCTCCAGCGCGTCCTGCATCGCCATGGAGTTGATGCAGGTGGCCAGCATGCCCATGTAGTCCGCGCTGGCGCGGTCCATGCCCTCGGTGGCGCCCGCCACGCCGCGGAAGATGTTGCCGCCGCCGATGACGAGGGCCACCTCCACGCCGGCCTGCGCCACCTCGATGACCTCCTCGGCGATGGCGAGCAGGGTCGGCGGATGGATGCCGTACTTCCCTTCGCCCATCAGGGCCTCGCCCGAGAGCTTGAGGAGGATGCGCTTGTAACGGAGAGGGCTCGTCGTGTCGGAGGACATGCGCGACCGCTTCTATCCCCCGTCCCGCGCCCAATCAACGCTGGAGTCGGGCCGGGGGGCTTGCATCGTCCGCTGGCGGTCGCACGGGCGGGGGGCCACCCGCAAAGACGAGGGCCGCGCCGCCCGGTCCCCCTGGGGGAGCCCGTGCGCGCGGCCCTGTCTACCTGGCGTGCCACCTCACCGCCCCGGACACGGGGCGAGGGGGAATTACGCCTGGCCCAGCGTCTTGGCGACCTCGGCGGCGAGGTCGTCCTTCTTCTTCTCGATGCCCTCACCCACCTCGAAGCGGGCGAAGCGGCGGATGGCGACCTTCTCGCCAATCTTCGCGGCGCGCTCGGTGACCATCTCCCCGACCTTCTTCTTGTCGTCCTTCACCCAGGGCATGTCCACGAGGCACACGCGCTCGTAGTACTTCTCCATCTTCCCGACGAGGATCTTGTCCAGCATCGCCTCGGGCTTGCCCTGCTGCTTGAGCAGCTCGCGCTCGATTTCGCGCTCCTTGTCGAGGTTCTCGGTGGGAACCTCCTCGCGGCGGACGTACTTGGGGTTGGTCGCGGCGACCTGCATGGCCACGTCCTTCACCAGGTCCTGGAAGTCCGGGTTGCGAGCGACGAAGTCCGTCTCGCAGTTGACCTCGACGACGACGCCGATGCGGCCACCGTGGACGTAGGTGCCGATGATGCCCTCGGCCGCC
Organism: Pyxidicoccus sp. 3LFB2; assembly: GCA_046520375.1. GTDB lineage: Bacteria > Myxococcota > Myxococcia > Myxococcales > Myxococcaceae > Myxococcus. The sequence continues at coordinate 393 of JBKGHK010001088.1, read as the reverse complement.
ACGCGGTCACCCTTGGAGGCGGCGCGGGAGATGCCCTTCTTGCGCAGCCACTCCTCGGCCTTCGTGAAGTCGCCGCCGCTCTCGGCGAGCGCCTTCTTGCAATCCATCATGCCCGCGCCGGTCTTCTCGCGGAGCTCCTTCACCATCTGGGCGCTGACTTCGGCCATGTTCGTCTCCAGCCTCCGCCCTTACGAGGGCGCGGCGCGCCCGGCGGAGCATCAGGGTTGAAAAGGGGTACTGCGGTACACGGGAAACAGGGGCGGCCGGGTCGCTGCTGCGCCACCCGGCCGCCTTGAAACTGAAGCGAGGAAGGACGGCTACTCGGCCGCCGGCGTCTCGCCGCCAGCCTCGGCACCCTCGGCGGCCGGCTGCTCGGCGGAGACGGGGGCGCCC
>JBKGHK010001087.1:0-2603 GCA_046520375.1 Pyxidicoccus sp. 3LFB2 | reverse complement strand
CGGGGCGAGCAGGGGCCGCAGCAGAAGGGCGATGGCGGCAGTGACGGCGGCGCGGATGGCGGCGAGGACGATGGCGAGGGCGACTCCCAGGACGGCGGGAGCGACGGCGGCAGCGCGGGAGAAGAGGACGCGGAGGACTCCGCGGATGGTGGCTCGAGTCCTGCGGACGTGGACCGGCAGGAAGCCGAGCGCCTGCTGGATGCGATGAAGCAGAACGAGCGGAATCTCCAGCTCTGGCGTTTCCAGCAGAAGAAGAAGCAGAGGAAGCCCAATGAGAAGGACTGGTAGCGCCCGCGGGGCCATGCTGGCCGTGCTCGCCCTGCTGGCCACTGCGCCGGCATGGGCGAACGACGACCTCGATTTCTACCAGACGGTGGACCGCGAGGAGGTGGGGAGCCAGGACACGTTCCGCCTGACGGTGGTGGCGGTGGACGTGCCGCCCAACGCGCAGGTGAAGCTGCCGGAGTCGGAGGACTTCGAGGTCCTCTCCAGCTCGCGCAGCAGCCAGCGCTCGATTTCCCTCTCGGGTGGCGGCCCCGCCGTCATCCAGGACATCACCCGGTACGTCATGGTGATGCGCCCCACTCGCGCTGGCCGGCTGAAGATTCCGCCCGCGCAGCTCACGGCGCGCGGGAAGACGTACCGGACGCAGCCGGTGGAGATTTCGGTGAGGACCGGCCGGCTGGGCTCCGCGCCCTCCAGTCAGCCCGGGAGCTCGCTGCCGGACCCGTTCGCCAACGCCCCGTCCGCCGCGAAGCCGGACCCGTTCGGCGACGAGCTGGCGGAGGACGAGCCCACCATTCCGCGTGGGGACTCGGACCTGTTCCTGCGCTCGAGCCTGGACCGGGACGACGTCTTCGTGGGCGAGCAGGTGACGCTGTCGCTCTACATCTACTCGCGGGTGGACCTGTCCAGCGTGGACTCCGTCACCATGCCCAAGCTGGAGGGCTTCTGGACGGAAGAGGTGGAGAGCCCCACGCAGCTGTCCGGGGAGCAGAAGATTGTCGACGGCATTCCCTACCGGGCCTACCTGCTGCGCCGCCGCGCGCTCTTCCCGGTGAAGTCCGGCACGCTGTCCATCACCCCGGCGGAGGCGGACATCACCACCGGCTTCCTCTTCGCGGGCCACCGCGTGCACCGCGTCTCCAACGGGCTGAAGGTGAAGGTGAAGCCGCTGCCGCCGGGCGCCCCGCAGGGCATGGCCAACGCGCACGTGGGCACCTGGCGGCTGTCCATGGACGTGTCGCAGACGCGCGTGGAGCTGGGCCAGCCCGTCACGGTGAAGGTCATCCTGGAGGGCGTGGGCAACGTGAAGAACGTCACCCCGCCGAGGCTCACGGGCCCCGCCGCGCTCAAAATCTATGACCCGACCACCACCGACAAGGTGGCGCCGCAGCGCAACCGCGTGCAGGGCCGCCGCGTGGTGGAGTACCTGGTGATGCCGCAGCGCACGGGCACCTTCACGCTGCCCGCGCTGGAGTTCCCCTACTTCGACCCGCGTGCGCAGTCGTACGAGGTGGCCCGCACGGACCCGGTGACGATTACCGTGGAGGCGGGCGCGGGCGGTGTGTCGGCGCTGCCCTCGTCGCCGTCGCAGATGGCGGACGCGGCCAACGAGCAGAAGAACGTGCTGACGGCGGGCGGGCTGAGGCCGGTGCGCTACCAGGCGAACTTCGTGGCCCCGACCGAGCCGCCCTGGAAGCGCGGCTTCTTCGTGCCGGCGGTGCTGGCGCCGCTGGGGCTGCTGCTGGGCGTGGCCCTCATCGGTGGGGTGCGTGGCAAGCTGGCTACCCGCACGGTGGCGGACCGCGGCCGGCAGCAGGCGAAGGCCGCGCGCAAGCGGCTGGCGGAAGCGGAGAAGCTGCAGGGCGGCGCCAACGTGGGCGCCTTCTACGCGGAGGTGGAGAAGGCGCTGCATGGCTTCCTGGAGGCGCGCCTGGGCGTGCCGGTGGGCGGCCTCACGCGCGACGTGCTCACCGAGCGACTGGCGGCGGCTGGCGCGGACGCGGAGCGGCGCTCGAAGGTGCTCTTCGTGCTGGAGGCGTGTGACCTCGGCCGCTATGGCGGTGGAGGCAACCCCACCGAGCGCCAGAAGGTGATGGATGCCGCGGCGGCGGCCATGGAGGGCTGGGCGTGAGCGGCTACTACACGCCGGAAGAGGCGCAGGACGTCTTCCTCAAGGCCAACGAGGCGTACGCGCGCGAGGACTACGCGGCGGCGCAGTCGGGCTACGAGAAGCTGCTGACGAACGGCCATGGCGGGCCGGACGTCCTCTACAACCTGGGCACCACGCACCTGGCGCGGGGCGACCTGGGCCGCGCGGTGCTGGCGCTGGAGCAGGCGAAGAAGGAAGGCGGCCGCGCGCCGGACCTGGAGGCCAACCTGTCCGTGGCGCGTGCGCGCCAGGTGGACAAGGTGGTGGGCGCCACGGCCGAGGAGGAGTTCCTTCCCCGCGTGGCGGCGGCCACCGACGGCAACGTGGTGGCGTGGACTTTCCTGGGCACCTGGGTGGCGGCGTTTGCCCTGGTGCTGCTGTGGCGCGCGCTCCGCCCGGGACGGCGCACGGCCGTGGGGGTGATGGCCGCGCTGGCTCTTCACGGTGG
>JBKGHK010001086.1:0-2612 GCA_046520375.1 Pyxidicoccus sp. 3LFB2 | reverse complement strand
GCCGGCCTGGAGGTGCAGTACGAGGGTGGCCCGGTGCGCGAAAACTCCGCCGCGCTTCGCCGGCAACCTCGCGCTGGTTGCTGTTCAGCTCCGAGGCGCAGGTGCACCCGCTGGTGGCGGTGCGCTGGGCGCAGCGGCTGCCCGAGCACATCGTCATCGCCGCCAACGCGGGCTACCTGCCCGGCCGGGTGAACTTCGCCATGCGCAGCCGGGCCCCCGTGGACCTGATTGCCTTCCTGAAGGGCCTGGACCTGCCCCCCATGGGTGAGGAGTTCGCCAACGGCCATGCCCGCGCCACGGGAGGCAGTCTGTCCCAGGAGGACTTCATCCGCTTCGCCGACGCGGCGGGCTTCCGGGGACTGCGCACCTTCGACGTGGAGCGCCGGGGTGCGTTCCCCGGCTGATGCGGTATGACTGCGGCGTGATGCTCCGCCCGCTCATCGTCCCGTCGCTCGTCGCCCTTTTCTCGCTCACCGCCTGCGGCTCCACCACGGACCCGGAGCCCCAGGGCTGCGAGCGGTTCGACTTCCCGCAGTCGCCCCAGGCCGAGGCCCGCCACGTCTCCTCGTGCAGCAGCACCGCATGTGGCTCCGGAGCGACGGAGTCGGAGAACCCGCCCTCCTCCGGCCTGCACTGCGGCAGCGTGGCCCGCTGTGGCGTGTACGCCGAGCCCGTCTCGCGCTGCCTCTACATCCACAACCTGGAGCACGGGCACGCGGTGTTCCTCTACAACTGCCCGGACGGCTGCCCGGACGAGGTGGCGAAGCTCGAAGCAGCGGCGAGCTCGGTGCCGGCGGGCGCCAACGGGGTGCGACGGGCGCTGGTCGCACAGGACCCGAACATGCCCCACCGCGTGGCGGCGCTGCTCTGGCGCCGCGCGTACCTCACGGACTCCGCGGACCCGGAGGCGCTGCGGTGCATGCTGACGCGCCAGGACGCCGAGGCCCCCGAGCCGGGGCTGTCCTGCCCGGGGTCCTGAGCCCGCGTCTGTCTTCGGACACCCGCCTCCATCCCCGGTCGGAGCTGCCCACTTCCGCGTGCAGGTGAGAGGGAGTGCCCGGCCGGGCGGATGAATGTCCGCTTGCCCTGAGTCGTCACGCGCAGGTGTTCGAAGGCGCGCTCATGGAGCAGACGGCGCGGTTGGAATGTCGGCACCTGCCCCGGCGGGCGGCGTGTGGAGCGCCTGCCGTTTGTATGCAGGTTGCCATGAGAACGACCTTCCGAAGCGCCCTCACGGCGCTGCTGCTGACCTTCTCCGCTGCCTCGCTCCCCTCCTTCGCCCAGTCACTTCCCGGCGTGCAGGGGCCGGTGCCCATAGGCCTTCCCAACCGGCTGATGGTCGGTCTGTTCGAGGAGGCCGGGCAGAACTGGATGAGCACCAGCGGCGTGCCCTGGGACGTGCGCTACCGGTACTTCACCAAGGGCTGGGTGGATAACTGGGGCTGGGGCCAGTACGACGGCAGCTGGGGCGCGACCTTCATGCAGGAGTCGTTCACCCAGGGCTACATCGCGGCGCCCGTCTTCTACCAGCTCTTCTCAGAGCCCGGCGGTGGCGAGGGCGAGTCGCTGGCCAAGGTGCAGAACGCCACCACCATGCGCAGCTACTTCAGCGACGTGCGGTTGCTGATGCAGCGTGCGAAGGAGCACGGCAAGCCCGTGCTCGTGCTCATCGAGCCGGACGCGGTCGGCCTGCTCCAGTTCCAGACGAACTCCAATCCGAATGCCTACGCCGCGGTGGCGGCCACCGGCCTGCCCGAGCTGGCGAACCTGCCCAACACCGTTGCGGGCTGGGGCCAGGCGTTCCTCCAGCTGCGCAAGTCCGTGGGCGCGAACAACGTCATCCTCGGCATCCACGTGTCCGCGTGGGCCAGCGGCAAGGACATCTCCTGCTGCTCGGTGACGGACCCGCTCCAGCCCGAGGTGGACAAGGTCGTCAACTTCCTCAAGCCCCTGGGCCTGGGCCCCAACCCCACGGGCACCACGTATGACGTGCTGGTGGGGGACCCGCTCGACCGCGATGCGGACTTCTACAAGCTGACGCGGGGCGAGGACCGGTGGTGGGACATGAGCGACCTCGCGCCCATCAACTCGCGGTCCTTCAACCGTTATGCGGAGTGGCTGCGGTTGATGAACGTGGCCACCGGCAAGCGCTGGGTGCTGTGGCAGATTCCGCTCGGCAACGTGAACCACCGCAACGTGCACAACGACGGGACGTCTCGCGCGGGCTATCGCGACAACCGGACGGAGTACTTCTTCGGGACGCTGGGGGATTTGCACCGGAGGAAGTTCGCCAACTCGGGTGTGATTGCGCTCCTCTTTGGCGCCGGGGCTGGCGGGCAGAGCTCGTACCAGAACGACCTGGCCGGGGATGGACAGCCGTACATCCGGAGCCGCGCGGCTCCGTTCCTGAATGCCGGTGGACTGACGCTCCCCGTCGTGGGCACGACGCTGCCCCTGCCCGGAACGGGCACGGATGGTGGCACGCCGGGCGGGACGGATGCGGGCACGGGTGGCACCGACGCGGGGACAGGGCCTCGGGACGCGGGCACCGGCGGGACCGACGCGGGGACCGCGATGCCGGCACCGGTGGCACCGACGCAGGCACCGGTGGG
>JBKGHK010001085.1:0-2614 GCA_046520375.1 Pyxidicoccus sp. 3LFB2 | reverse complement strand
GCTTCGGCCGGGGCGCGGGCATTGGCGTGCTCCAGCAGCTCCAGCGCCCGGCCGCGCTCCCCCGCGAGGTCCAGCGCGCGCGCCAGCCCCGTGCATCACCTCCACGTCCCCGGGGGAAATCACCAGCGCCTCCTCCAGCAGCCGGCGCCCCTCTCCCACGTCTCCCGCGGCCAGCCGCGCCATCCCATCGCGATAAACGTCCGTTCCCACTGGGGTCTCCTGGCACCATGCGGTGCGTCATTCACGGCCACGCAACTCCGGGCCTACAATCTACGACAAATAGCTCAGAGGAAGCTTTCCCCCCAAGGTTCCCATGATCGTCCGTCCTCCGCAGGTTACCCCCCGCCGCCCTGTGAGCTCCGCCTCGGAGTCCCCTGTCGCGGAGCAGCCCAACACGGCCGCTCAGGTGCGTCCGCACCAGCAGGATACGTTCACCGGCCCGGCCGGCGCGCTCCAGCGCACGGCGAAGGTGGGCGCCGCTCCGGCGGGCGACCACGGCAAGCTGATGCGGGAGTACCTCACCGGTGCCCGCCCGCCTCCGGCCGACTTCGAGAAGGTCATGGGCTACAAGCCCAACGTCATCCAGACGAAGCACGGCCAGCGGATGCAGGACCCGCACGGCGCCGCGTCGGCCCCGGGGAAGATTGGCCCGGACAAGGAGTTCGACCCCGCGGCCAAGACGCACGACTACGGCTACGACCTGCTCCGCTACTACGCGAAGAAGGGCACCCCGCTCGCCCCCGAGGCGCGCAAGGCCGCCGACGCCCTCTTCCGCGAGGACCTCTTCAACTACGCCAACGACCAGAAGGGCTTCGGCGACCGCTTCAAGTACAAGGCCTGGGCGCAGATCTACGCCACCGCGGTGGAGCTGAACTCGCGCGTGCAGGGCTACGGCCCTCCGTAGGCCTCACGGCATGCCGTAACGCCGCAGCTTGTCGTAGAGCGTCCGCAAGCCGATGCCCAGCCGCTGGGCGGCGCGCTTGCGGTTGCCCCCCTCGGTCGCGATGGCCTGTTCGATGGCCATCCGCTCCAGCGCCTCCAGCGTCGTGTCCGGCACCCGCGGGCCGTCCACGGGCGCCGTCGCGGGAGCCGCCCCTGACGGGACGACGTCAGGCTCGTCCAGCCACAGGTGGCGAGGCTCCACCACCGGGCCGTCCGCGAGGATGGCGCCCGCTCCAGCGCGTTGCGCAGCTCGCGCACGTTGCCCGGCCACGGGAAGGCCGCCAGCCGCTCGGAGGACTCGGGCGACAGCCGCAGCCCCGGGCGCCCCAGCTCCTCGCCAATCCGCCGCAGCAGCAGCTCCGCCAGGGGCTTGAGGTCCTCGCGCCGCTCGCGCAGCGACGGCAGGCGGATGGGGAACACGGCCAGCCGGTGGTAGAGGTCCTCGCGGAACTCGCCGCGCGCCATCATCGCCTTGAGGTCGCGGTTGGTGGCCGCCACCCAGCGCACGTCGGCCTCCAGCGTCCGCGTGCCGCCCACGCGCTCGAAGCGGCGCTCCTGGAGCACGCGCAATAGCTTCGCCTGCAGCTCCGCCTTCAGCTCGCCCACTTCGTCGAGGAAGAAGGTGCCGCCCTGGGCCAGCTCGATGCGCCCGCGCCGCTGCGCCACCGCGCCGGTGAAGGCGCCCTTCTCGTGGCCGAACAGCTCGCTCTCCAGCAGCGTCTCGGTGAGGGCCGCGCAGTTGACGGCGACGAAGGGCCCCTCGGCGCGCTCGCTCTGCTGGTGCAGGGCGCGCGCGGCCACCTCCTTGCCGGTGCCGCTCTCGCCCATCAGCAGCACCGTGGCCTGGGTGGGCGCCACCTTGCGCAGGGCCTCCACCACCGGGGCCATGGCCGGAGCGCCCCAGCTCAGCACCACCTCGCCCGCGGTGTGCTTCGCCTCCGCCTTCCAGTTGAGCAGCGAGCGCCGCTCTAGCGCCCGGGCCACCGTCAGCCGCAGCTCGGCCGGGCTGCTGACGGGCTTGGTGAGGTACTCGAAGGCGCCCGCCTTCATCGCCGCCACCGCGCTCTCCACGGAGCCGATGGCGGTGAGGACGATGACCTCCACGTCCGGCTGCTCCTCGCGCACCTTGCGCAGGAGCGTCAGCCCGTCCATGCGCGGCATCTTCAAGTCCGTCAGCAGCAGGTCCACGCCCTGCTTCGCCAGCAGCCGCGCCGCCTCCTCGCCGTCGGCGGCCGTCGTCACCGTGTGGCCCTCGTACTCCAGCGCCTCGGCGAGGAACGAGCGCACGCCCTCTTCGTCATCCGCCACCAGGATTCGCGCCATGGCTCAGCTCCCCCGGGAAGGAACGGTGAGGCGGAACTCCGCGCCCCCGTTCGCATGGCTGCGGGCACTCACCGTGCCGCCGTGCAACTCGACGATGCGCCGGGTGATGGCCAGGCCCAGGCCGACCCCGCGCACGCGCCCCGTGACGAAGGGCTCGAAGATGCGCTCCTCCTCGCCCGCCGGGATGCCCGGCCCGTGGTCCTTCACGGTGAAGACGAGCGCCCTGCCCTCCTGCTCCACCCGCGCCTCCACGGGCTGTCCCGCGGGGCTGGCCTGCACGGCGTTGCGCAGCACGTTCTCCAGCGCCTGCTGCAGGCGGCCCGCGTCGAGCGGCCACTGCGTGCGCGTC
>JBKGHK010001084.1:0-2615 GCA_046520375.1 Pyxidicoccus sp. 3LFB2 | reverse complement strand
CATCCCCCCATGGACGGCGCACCGGCGGCTCCGACCGGTGAGCTGCCCGCGGGGCACCCGCCCATGTCGGGCACGGGCCGGGCGCCTCCGTCCGCGGACGAGCTGTTGAAGCAGCTCGACTCCACGGACGGGCTGCGTGGCAAGGAGAAGACCTTCGAGATTGCCTCGTCGCTGGGGCGCCTCTACTACGTGAACGGCCGCAACGCGGACGCCGTCATCTACCTCTTGCAGGCGGAGGCGCGGGCGAAGCCGACGCGGGATTTGTTCCTGGCGCAGCGCAAGAAGCTGGGGAAGACGCCGGTGCCCTCGCCGGACGCCGCGGGCTGTGGCTTCAAGCCCGGCATGCCGGTGGAGGACATGGGCACGGCGGCGCAGGAGCGCGCGAAGAAGGGCGACGCCGCGGGTGCGGCGGCCTGTGCGCGCGCGGCGCTGACGCCGGTGCTGGACGTGGAGCTGATGCGGGCCCACGCGCTCTTCCTCTCGGGTGACGTGGACGGCGCGCTGACCGCGTATGCCGGCGTGCTGGAGGTGGAGCCCATGCACGAGGAGGCCCTGTACTCGCGCTCGGCGCTGCTGTTCGAGACGAAGGGCGAGGACGTCGCGGCGCTGAAGCAGGCGCGCGCGGGCTTCGACGCGCTGGTGGCCGCGCATCCGGACTCGTCGCGGGCGGCGATGGCGAAGCGGCTGAGCACCCTGGCGGAGGAGACGGTGAAGGCGGGCGGCCGCAAGAAGCTGCTCGCCTCGCGCGCGGAGGACCGGCGCATCCGGCTGTCACAGGCCGCCACGGCGCCCGCCGACGCGCCCCGCCCGCTGTCGCAGGAAGCCATCGACGCCGTGCAGAACACGGAGCGCACGCCGGAGCTGGAGCAGGGCCTGGCGAAGCTGGTGGACGAGGGCGAGGAGGATTTGGCGCGGGGCCGCTACCAGGAGGCGCTCGCCAAGTACACGCGCGTGGTGCCCTTCCAGCCGGAGAACGGCCGCGCGAAGGCGGGCATGGCGTGGGCGCTGGTGGGCCTGGGCCGGCCCATGGCCTCGCGCGTGTGGGGCGTGGCCGTGCAGTCCGACCCGGCGGCGGTGGAGAAGCTGGGTGACACCCTGAAGACCAAGGGCGACGAGAAGGGCGCGAAGGCGCTCTGGGAGAAGCTCGCCGCCGACGCGCCGAACTACCCCAACAAGGCGGCCCTGCAGGCCAAGCTGGGGCAGTAGTCGCGCGGGAGGGGGCCGGACCTCCGCGTCCAGGCCCCCGTCGGGTTTTCAGGGCGTCACGGCGCACGGCCACCACGCCGGAGGGCTGGCGCGGTCATCCCAGGCGGTATTCCAGTAGTCCCGCAGCGAGTAGACCTGGGTGTTCGCGACGCTGCAGAAGCGCTCCGGGTACCTGTTCACGAGCAGCACCTCGTCCCGGCTGACGCTCCTGTACGGGGTGCAGTGCTGGGTGCTGCCCGCGGGGGGCGGCCCGGCGGTGGTCGCTCGCACCAGCTCCGACAGCACGAGCGTGTTGGGTTGTTCGCAGGCCATCTGCTGGACTCCCGCGTTCGGCTCGATGGAGATGTTCACCTGGACCCTCCCGCCCTGCACGAAGCAGCCCTCGAAGTACTGGTGGCCTTCGGGCAGGCTGGAGTCGTTCCGGTACCGGTAGGTCAGCAGCGAGTAGCCCTCCGGCGGGGTGGGGCACCCGTCGAAGAGCTTCTCGTAGAGGGGATGGAGCGTGCCCTCGCGGTACACCACCCAGTGGAACTCCGTGTCTCCGTTCTTGTAGCCCTCCTGGTGGCCGACGATGGAGTCGGGGCTGGAGGTGGCCGTCGTGCTGACACTGTCGAGCTGCCCGTTGTCATTGCCGTCCACATACGCGAGCACGTAGGCGACGCCCAGTCTCGAGCCCGCATCACCGTGCAGGACTCCGGGGTCGGGCAGCCGGCTCACCGGCATGCGGAAGGTGCCGGGAAAGCGTCCGGTCACCTTGACGTCCACGCTCCGGCGTTCGAACGCCTGCCTCGGGCTCAACCGCTGGCACCGCGTCATGGCGACGGTGAAGGAGTTCTCGAGCATGCACTCCAGGGTGGCTTGTGGCCAGTGCTCCCAGTGCAGCGCGGCCCGCAGCTGCTTCTTCTGGGCCTCGTCGAGCGGCGTCGTGGCGAGGAGCGTGCCCTCGACGGTCAGCAGCGCCTCGTCCTCGGCCTCGCTTCCCATGAGGTCACCACAGCCGGACAGCGCCAGTCCCAGCGTCAGCGCTCCCGCCTCGAGTGCTCTACGGCCCTTCTGTGTCGCCATGTGCTCCTCCAGCTCTTCCACGGGTGAGCACCGGGCCGCTGACGCCTCTTGCTGCCCTGTCCCGCGAGGTCATCCGGGTGGGGCCGTGCGTCGCCGGCTGGTGCGACAGAGGAGACGCCTGGGGCGGACTGCGTGGGACATGCGTTCGAGCGGCACGCCTCAGCGCCCCCAGGTGGTCCCCAGCAGCAGCGTGGGCACCGCCTGCAACCGGAGTTGCGCGTCCTCGCGCATCAGCGCCACGTGGCCTCCCAGCCGCGCGAAGAGGCCGGTGCGTGCACCCACGGGCAGCTCGGCGGAGAGCGCCGCGAACACCGCTGCTCCCGCGCCGACGCGGGTCCTCGCGG
>JBKGHK010001083.1:0-2624 GCA_046520375.1 Pyxidicoccus sp. 3LFB2 | reverse complement strand
CCGCCGACCAGGTACTCGTCCACGCCCGCCGCCAGCCAGCGGCTCCAGCCCCGCGTCCGCGCCGCCAGCCCCAGCACGAAGGCTCGTCCGGCCGCGCCCGCATCCGCAGCGAGTCCAGCCAGCGCGCGTCCACCGCCAGCTCCTCCGCCTCCACCACCAGCACGTCCACCGGCTCGTGCGTCAGCACCGCCCCGGCTTCCAGGACTGTCTGCGCCAGCGTCACGGCCTGCCCCTGACGGCGCAGCTCCTCCGCCACGGGGTGCCGCGGATCCGCGCTGACGCAGAGGAACCTCATCCCGCCCTTCCTGCCCCCTGGAGGGAGCCGTATCCATGAAATCTTACAATCCCGCAGTACCGGAATCCACTGTCAGGCTGCACCTTCGGACAGGTCCGGCTTGCCCCAGGGGACTGCGGGCGAGCTGTAAACGGGTGACTCCGTTGAAGGAGAAGTGGCCACATGACGTGGCGCGGCGCATATCATCGAAGGGTGCCGGGTATCCCTGGAATCCTGGTGGCCGAGCAGCCGCACTACCTGCCGTGGGTGGACTTCTACGAGCAGGTGGCGCGCTCGGGCACCCTCTTGGTGCTGGACAACGTGCAGTGGCTGCGGCGCGGCTGGCAGCGGCGCACCCGGGTGGCACTGCCAGCCAACGTGCCGCTCCCTCCCCCCACCGAGCCGGGCTTCCAGTGGCTGTCCATCCCCCTGGAGGACCCGCACCGCGACTCCCTCATTGGCGACCTGGCCGTGGACACCCGCCAGCCCTGGCCTCGCAAACATCTGGAGATGCTGGTGACGCTGTACGGGCGGCGGCCTCACTTCAACAGCCAGGTGCTCCCGCTCGTGGAGCCCTTCTATGACGCGGCGGCGCGCGAGGGCGGGCCGGGCTCGCTGCTGCGGGTGCTGCTGGCGAGCATGGCGCTGTTCTACGAGCCGCTGGGGCTGACGCCCAACGTGGTGCTGGCCTCCACGCTGCAGAAGCAGGGCGAGGACAAGACGGGGCGGCTGGTGGCGTACTGCACGCAGCTGGGCGCGCACACGTACTACTCGGGCATGGGCTCGTCGCTGTACCTGAAGCTCAACCTCTTCCGGGACGCGGACGTGCGTGTGCTGTGGCAGCGCTTCCGCCACCCGCCCTACCCGCAGGGCCGCGAGGGGCGCTTCGTCCACGGCATGTCGCTGGTGGACGTGCTGGCAGCGTCCCCCTGGACGAGGTGCGCCGGTGGCTGGAGCCCTCACCCTGGGGGCCCTTCGCCCCGGCGCCCGGCGGCGGCTGACTCAGGGCGTCTTGTCGGCCAACCGCTCCTTGTCGAAGCGGACGAAGTAGCCCCTCACGGCCGAGTCCAGCAGCTCCGGCGCCAGGCGTGGCTCGGTGCCCTGGTAGTGGGCCATGTCGATGACCTGGTCGAGCAAGTCGCGCGGCTGGCAGGCCGCCATGGGGCGCCCCATCGGCCGGTAGTGCGTGTCGATGAGGTAGTCCACCGCGGCCGCGTCGTAGGGCACGCCGCGCTTGCGGCACATGATCTGGAAGATCTCGTGGAACTGCTCTTCGTCCGGGCGCTGCACCTCCAGCTTGTAGCGGACGCGGCGCAGGAAGGCGTCGTCCACGAGGTCGCTGGGGTCCAGGTTGGTGGAGAAGGCGGCGAACACGTCGAAGGGCACCTGCACCTTCTTGCCGGTGTGCAGGGTGAGCATGTCGATGTCGCTCTCCAGCGGGACAATCCACCGGTTGAGCAGGTCCTTGGGGGACACCTTCTGCCGGCCGAAGTCGTCGATGAGGAGCATCCCGTTGCTCGCCTTCATCTGGAACGGGGCCTCGTAGTACTTCACCTCCGGCGAGTACACGAGGTCGAGCATCTCCAGCGTCAGCTCACCGCCCACCACCACCAGCGGGCGCTTGCAGCGCACCCAGCGCCTGTCGTACGCGGGCGCGCCCTCCTCCTCCACGGGCTTGTGGAGGTTGGCGTCGAAGATCTTCACCACGAAGTCGTCGATGAGCAGCGCGTAGGGGATGAAGACGTCCCCCTCGAAGCAGTTCACCATCCCCTGGCAGATGGCCGTCTTGCCGTTGCCCGGCGGGCCATAGAAGAAGATGGCGCGGCCCGAGTTCATCGCCGGGCCGATGCCGTCGAAGATGTAGTCGCGGATGACGAGGTCGCCGAACTTGTCCTCCATCCGCGAGCGGGTGATGCGGGTGCCGCGGACGGTCTGCTTCCTCACCGCAGCGACCCACTCCTGGAAGGGGATGGGCGCCGGGCCGTTGTAGCGGTTGCGGTCGTTGATCTGCCGCAGCACGTCCGTCACGAACGTGGTGAGCTGGTAGATCATCGTGGACCGGCCCACGCCCGAGCCTCCGCCGCCACGGATGTCGACGTACTTCTGGCGGCGCAGCCCCTCGATGGTGTCGTCGACGATGGAGGTGGGCAGCTGGAGCCGGGCCGCGAGGTCCATGCCTCGCATCTCACCGGCGGCGAAGAGGGCCTTGAGGACCAGCTCCTCGATGAACGTCGCGGAGAGGCCCGTCTCCTCCAGGTTGCGCGGCTGCGCGGGCCAGAACCGCTCCGTGGCGGGCGCGGGGCCAGAGCCGTCAGCCCGGCGCTGCACCCCCAGTGGCGCGACGGTCCGG
>JBKGHK010001082.1:0-2627 GCA_046520375.1 Pyxidicoccus sp. 3LFB2 | reverse complement strand
GCTTCGGCATGGCCTCGCGCCGGGCGGAGTCCCGCATCTCCGCGGGGAACGCGGGCTGCGCGGGCGAGGGAGACGCCTTCCGGGCATGTCTGGACGGGCGGCTGCGCGATGGGCGCAGGCAGGCGAAGACCGCCAATGTGCTGCTGGGGACGGGCGCGCTGCTGGGCGCGGGTGGGGCCCTCTTCCTGGTATGGGAGGTGCCATGAGACGCGTGCTGCCGGCTGTGCTGGGCCTCCTGTGCGTGGCGGCGTGTACCTTCGCGCCGGACCTGTCCCGCTACGCGGCGTGTGATGCGCAGGGCGGCTGTCCCTCGGGCTTCTCGTGTCTGGCGTTGGAGTCTCGCTGCGTGCCGGACTGCGCGGAGGGGCAGACGTGTGGCTCCTCGGAGCCGGACGCGGATGGTGGCGATGCGGGCGCGGATGCCGGTGTCGAAGCGAGCGGCGACGCGGGGCTCGAGACGGATGCAGGGGCGGGCGACGAAGACGCGGGCGCGGATGGCGGTGACGTCGTGGTGCCGCTCTCGCTGGACCCGTATGCGCTCGTCCCAGGGCATGAGGGCGCGGAGTACAGCAGCCGGCTGCTCGCGAGGGGTGGCACGCCCCCGTACCGGTTCACCGCCATGGCGGCGCTGCCGCCGGGCTTCACGATGGATGGGGAGGGCCACGTCACCGGCACGCCGGTGGAGCCCGGGAACTTCTTCCTGCCCGTGAGTGTGACGGACCAGAGCACTCCGCCACAGGAGGCGAGTGGAAGCATCCGGCTGCAGGTCCGCACCCGGCTGTGGCTGGCGGGACCGGGGACGCTCGCGGCAGCACCGAGGGGACAAACCTACGAGGAGCAGCTGTCCGCCGTCGGAGGCACGCCGCCGTACCACTTCACCGTGGTCGAGGGCGCGCTGCCTGTCGGGCTGCAGCTGGCCGGCAATGGCAAGGTGACGGGGACGTCCACGCAGGCGGGCAAGGTGGACTTCACCGTGAAGGTGATGGACAGCGCCTCGCCGCAGCGAGAGTCCACGCGCGCGCTGTCGATATCGACGGTGGCCCCGGGAGGGCTGGCGCTGACGATGATGACGCAGTCCCTGCCGGATGGGCGCGTGCGCAGCCGGTACGAATACACGCTGCGCCTGAACGGCGGGACGGGCCCCTACGCGTGGAGGAGTGGCAGCCCGCTGCCTCCTGGCCTCTCCCTCGACAGCTCCTCGGGAATCCTCTCGGGCCTGCCCACGGAGCCCGGCGAGTACCCCGTCCACTTCATCCTCTCGGACCTGCTCCAGTCGCGGGAGCTCCGCACCACGCTGGTGGTGGACTGACCCCGGCTTCGCGTCAGGCCAGGTCCAGCAGCGGGCTGCCGGCGGGGACGAGCGGCGGCGGCAGTTCCCACAGCGCGGTGGGGTTGCGGTAGCCGAGCTCGAAGGCGGTGAGGATGGCGGGCCACCGGTCCGTGAAGCTCGCCCAGTTGTACTCGGTGGGCTTCGCGGTGAGCGGGTTGGAGTCGCGGTCCCTCTGGGTGGCGGCGTAGTCGGAGAAGGTCCACGTCACCGGGCCCAGCCCCAGGCGCAGCAGCGGGGTGAGCGCCTGCATCAGCTCGGGGCGGGACACCTCGGTGGCCGGGCGCACGGCCGGGGTGAAGGCGGGCTGCACCGCATCGTGCTGCTCGCGCCAGGCGAAGCAGTTGTTGGCGATGGCGACGAGCGCCTCGCGCGCGGCGCCACCGGGGGCCTGGCGGGCCGTCTCGGTGAGCGCGAAGCCGGCGACCACGAGGCTGGGGCCGGACACGTCGGGCAGCAGGCGCGCGAAGTCGGACGGCGCGGGCCTCTCGCGGGTGCGGGTGATGAGGACGTCGTAGGCGCGCTTCGCCTGCTGGGGCGTGGAGTCGCGCAGGCTGAACTCGCGCAGCACGCGGTCCGGGGTGACGCGCCCGCGTCCTGGCGCCACCCGAGGTACGCCTGCGCCGAGCCGCCGATGTCGGAGAAGATGGCGACATTGCCCTCGTGGAGCATGCCCTCCAGCGTGCGGGCCAGGGCCTCGGCCTTGTCGAGCGGCAGGAAGCCGGGGGCCTGGAAGAACAGGCGCGCGATGCGGTGCGCGGTGGACCAGAGCGTGCGCGGGTCCGACAGCGGCTCCAGGTTCATGGCGCCGCCCAGCGCGCCGATGGCGGCGGCGGCATCACGTGGCAGGCCGTGCCAGCCCAGCGCGCCGGAGAGCTTCTCGGCGCCTTCGCGCATGGGGCCGGTGAGGCCCACGCGGTCATACGCATGGGCCGCGCTGGGCAGTGTCTCGCCCTGGGCGAGGTCGATGATGCGCCGGGCGATGGCCGCGCCGAGCATGCCCTTGCCGGCCTCCTGCGAGGCGTGGGGCGCGAAGGCGAACCAGCATGGGCGCACGTGGCTGGTGCCGCCCGGATGGAAGTCGGGGTCCAGCAGGCCCTGCAGCGTCTGGGCGATGCGGATGTAGCCCCGGGTGATGAAGCGGTTGTGTCGCAGCGGCGTGCTGAGGGGCTCGCCCGTGGGGGCCAGCGGGTCCGGTGCGGGGGCGCGCGCGATGTTCAGCTCGCGGAGCACGTTGCGCTCGGCGGGCGGTGGCTGGCGCGCGGGCACGAGGTTCAGCTCGCGGAGCACGTTGTGCTCG
>JBKGHK010001081.1:0-2628 GCA_046520375.1 Pyxidicoccus sp. 3LFB2 | reverse complement strand
CCGGCCGTCACCTCGACAGGCAGGGTGCTGGGGACGGGGCGCCACTCCGCGCGGCGGCGCACCCGGGCGGGCAGGTGCTCCGCCCATGCGGGAATGGACACGAAGATGCGGTCCGCGGCGCCGGCCACCAGCCGCAGCATCACCCGCGTGGTGCCCGCGAGCACCTGATGGCGCAGCGGCGCGCGCGGGCTCCACGGGTACACCACCTCATGGAAGAACACCCAGCGCTCATCCCGCGAGCGCGCGGCGAACCATGCGCAGAAGGGCACGTTCATCGCCTTCATACCGAAGGCATGCGGCACGTACTGGAGCAGCAACCGGCGCGGCCCCTCGCACCCGTCCAGTCCCCGCGTCAGCTTCACCAGCCCCACGGGCGTGTAGAGCCCGGGGATGCGGTGCACCGTGACGCCGTCCTCCACATGCGTGCCCGCGTCTCCGGGCGCCCAGACATGGACCGCCTGTCCGGCGCGGACGAGCGCGAGGGCCACCTGCCGCGTGTAGTCACTGACGCCGCCGGGCTGCGGCGGGTACTCGCCCGTGAGGACGTGCCAGGCGGGGGCAGGGGGCATGGGGCCACGGGCTCCAGCCACCGGGCCGGGCTAGGACGCCTCCATGTCGCGGATGGCGAGCAGCTGGAAGGCGTAGCGCGGGAAGCGCGTGGCGAAGGGCTCGGTGAGGATGGACAGGCGGCTGCCCAGGCGCGACGGGCGGATGCGCGGCAGCGCGTAGTCCCCGCGCAGCGGCTTCCACCCGCTCATGCCGGTGACGCGGTAGCCCCGCAGCTCGAAGTCGTAGACCTCCCAGCCGGAGCGGTGCAGCTGGTGCACGTTGCTGTCCCACTCGTCTTGAGGGAGGAAGCCATTGGGCGTGAAGATGATGACGCGCTTGCGCGCCATGGACTCCATCATGTCCAGCAGCCGGAAGCCGTCCGGCTTGTCGAAGTGCTCGATGACGTCGAGCGCCACCACCGCGTCGAAGCTCTTCGGGCCGAAGCGCTTGCCCGCGTCCATCAGCTCCATCTGGTGGTACTCGCTGTGGATGCCCGCGGCGCGGCTGCGCTCGATGCTCGCCGGGTGGCCGTCGATGCCCACCGTGCGCGGAATCAGGTGCGAGAAGCTGCGCAGCGGCGAGTGCGAGCCACAGCCGATGTCCAGCACGCTGTCACAGGTGCCCACCAGGGCCTCCTTCAGCGTACGGTGGAGGACCTCGTGCTCGCCGACGAGCACTTCGCGCTTCAGGAACTGGAAGATGTTGCCGCCAGGGAGCATGCGCGGGGGACCGTAGCCCTGGCCCTCCACCCTCGCAACAGCCGCGCGAGCATCCAGGCAGGCAGTCGTGCAGGGCAGGCAGGCCTCCAGCCCCCCGCACAAGGCCCTCTACGTTGCTTGTGGGCCTGGGGCACCACCGGTACCATTTCGCCCCCTGCTCGCGCCGTGCGGCCCTGAGCCACTGCCCGGCCGGACGGGCCAGGACCATGACCGAGACCGCGGTACCCGAAGTCAGCACCGGAGAGGTGAAGGCCCGTGCCCTGAAGGGCATGTTCGTGCTCGCGGCCCGCACCCTGGCCTCGCAGGGCCTGCGCGTGCTGAGCGCCCTGTTCCTGTCCCGGCTGCTCTTCCCCGCGGACTATGGCCTGTTCGGCATCGTGTCCTATGCAGCGTCGCTGGGCGTGTTCCTGGGCGACCTGGGCCTGAGCGCCGCGCTGGTGCGCCAGCCGCACGAGCCCACCCGCGACGAGACGTTCACCATCTTCTGGTGCCACCAGGCGCTCACCGCCGTCATCGTCGCCGCCGTGTGCGCGCTCGCGCCCCAGCTCACGCGCGGCTACGCGCTGGGCGACGGGGCGGTGCCCATGGTGTGGGCGCTCGCGCTGGGGCTGTTCCTCTCCTCGCTGCGGGTGATTCCGCTGATGGCGCTGGAGCGCAAGCTGGCCTTCTCCGTCATCGCCCGCGCGGAGCTGGTGGAGAACGTGGTGCAGGTGGTGGTCACCATCACCCTGGCGTCGCTGGGCTTTGGTGCCTGGGCGCTGGCGCTGGGCGGCCTCGTGCGCGGGGCGGTGGGGCTGGTGCTCATCTGGTGGGCGTCGCCCTGGCGGCCCCAGGGCCACTTCCGGCTGGACGTGCTCAAGCGGCTGTTGAGCTTCGGGCTGGCGTTCCAGCTCCCGCCGCTGGTGGCGGCGGTGGTGGCCGGCTGGGTGCCGCTGGTGGTGGGACACATCCTCGGCAAGGAGGCGGTGGGCCTGGTCAACTGGGCCTGGGCGCTGGCCTCCACGCCATGATGCTCAGCGTGGTGCTCAACCGCGTGGCCTTCCCGGCCTACTGTCGCCTCCAGGATGACGCGGCCGGCTTCGCGGAGTACCTGCGCACGTCGCTGCGCCGGCTGTCCGCGGTGCTGCTCGTGGCCATCCCGTATGTGGTGCTGGTGCTGCCGGTGGTGGTGCCGCTGTTCTTCGGAAGCCGGTGGGTGCCGGCGGTGGCGCTGGTGCAGTGGTTCAGCCTGGAGGTGGTGCTCACCACGCTGACGGGCCTGCTGGCCACGGCGCAGAACGCGGGCGGGCGCCCGTGGGAGCGGCTGGCCGTCGTGGTGGGCGTGGGCGCGGCGCCATTCCCATGTTCCTGCGGGCGGTCC
>JBKGHK010001080.1:0-2630 GCA_046520375.1 Pyxidicoccus sp. 3LFB2 | reverse complement strand
ATGTCCGGCTTGAGCGACAGCGCGTAGAGGGCCAGCTTCGTCAGCGAGGCCCGCTCCAGGTCCACCGGTGGCGCCTTGCCACCCTCGCGCGCCGCGGACTCCTGGAGGCGCAGGCGCTCGCCCTGGGTGAGGCGCGGCTCGATTCGCTGGAGGAACACGTCGCGGGGGATGCCGTGCTTCATGGCCAGGCCCTCGGCCACCGTGTACGGCAGCGCGTAGACGGCCTCCTGCGTGTAGTGCGCCTGGCGGAACGCCTCCAGCAGGGGCTGGGTGTACTCGCGCTTCTTCCAGCCGTGGATGAGGAAGGGCCCCAGCTCCCCGGTGAGCTTCACGTGCCCGTGCACCACTGCCGCGCGCAGCTTGGAGCGGTACTTCACCGCGTCGAAGGCCAGGTCCGCGCGGCCCGCCAGGTACTCACGGACAATGGCCCGGGAGCGGCGGTTGTTGACCCGCCGCGCGCGCAGGGACTCCAGGACGCGGTAGGCGCGCGGAGGCGGCAGCGCGCGCAGCGTGGCGGCGATGAGGGCGCCCTCCTCCTGCCGGTCCTCCTGCGACGCGGGACTGCCGCGGGCGAGGAGATTCAGGACAATCTGCGCCTGGTTGAAGTGGTTGATGCCCGCCGCGAGCGTGCGCGCGTAGAGGCGGCGGTAGTTGCCCAGGATGTACTGGTGCAGGAACTCGATGGAGACGGACTGGCCGCGCGCGTCGCCGTAGAACTCCCGCTGCCCCGTGCAGGAGAAGCAGGCGTTGACGAACATGACCAGGTCCTCGCGGGCGACCTGCTCGATGCGCACTTCCATCACCGCGGCCATGTCTCGCACTTCCTCCCCGAGCTCAGGGGCCTTCGGGGACGTGATGGAAGCGCCGCTCGGGGAAGAGGGATACGACCAGCGTGTCAGGCTCCAAAGGCTTGAATCGGAAGTCGCATCGGAGTCCCGCGAGCGGCACTCCCACGCTACCACACGCCCGGCGGAGCCAATCCTGACGGCCCGGCGCCACGCACCGGGCCCTGGACTCCAGGCTCGGAGGCTCGGAGGCTCGGAGCCTCAGGGCTGGCAGGTCACCTGGTCCGCCGTCACCGTGCACGCCGAGCAGCTGGCCGTCTCCTCCAGGACGCCCTGGCGGCACTCCAGCACGGCCAGGCCGTCCGCGCGGCACAGGCCCTTACCCTCGGCGCTGGAGGCGCACGCATCCCCGGCCCGGTTGTTGGACGTGTCGCAGCGAACGGCGTCATCCGTCTCACGGCAGCCCAGCGGTCCACGGCAGGGCACTTCCCGCCAGGTGCCACCCCGGCACTCCAGCGCGAGGACGTCCTCCTGACAGACGAAGCCACTCCCCTCACAGCTGTCTCCCGCGCTCTGGCCACAGCCGGCGAGGAGGATGGAGCCAACAACGGACACGGCGACGAAGAAGGAGCGGGTCATGGTCTCCGGCCAATATTTCGAGCGTCCCGCTCCGGGTCAACCACCCAGTGTCTCCTGGAAGAAACGCCGGAAGTTTCCACCGACGACACGTTCCACCCAGGACTCCGGATGCCGCCGCAACAGCGCCTCGGTGAGCAGATGCAGGTCCGTGACGTCCTTCATCCCCTTGGGGAGGGGCACCATGCCGTCGTAGTCCGAGCCCAGCCCCACGCCCCCCTCGCCCATGACGTCCACCGCGTGCTCGATGTGGCGGACCACGTCGTCCACCGAGTCCCCGCCCAGGTACACGGGGGCGAAGATGATGCCCACCACCCCACCCCGGTCGGCGATGCGCCGCAGGGACGCGTCGGAGAGGTTGCGCCAGCCTCCGCCCGCCGCCCGAACGCCCGTGTGGGAACAGAAGTAGCGCACCGTGGGGTGGGCGAAGAGGTCCTCCAGCGTGGTCTCCGAGGCATGGGCCACGTCCACGCTCAGCCCCAGCCGGGCCATCTCCTCCATCACCTCCTGCCCCAGCGGCGTCAGGCCCCGGTTGCCCATCATCGGAAACGAGGAGCCGCCCAGGTTGTTGTTGGACAGGTGGGTGAGCCCCATGAAGCGCACCCCGCGCCGGTGCAGCTCCGCCAGCCGCTCCACCTTGCCTTCAATGGCATGGCCGCCCTCCACGCCCAGCACCGCCGACAGCCGCCCATGGGCGAGGTTGTCCTCCAGCGCGTCCCCGGTGGTGGTGATGCGCGCCGTGTCCCCGGAGCGGCGGCAGAACTCCTCCATGCGCTCAATCTGCCAGAGGGCCCGCGTCCACTCGCTGGCGCGCGCCTCGCGGGGCCACCCGCGCCACGCGGCGAACACCGGGAAGCCGCCAATGAAGGGGAAGCCCCGGGTGACGATGGTGAAGCACTGCAGCTTCACCCCCGCCTCCCGCAGGCGGGGGAAGTCCACATGGCCCTCGTCGGAGCGGGCACACAAGTCCCGGTTCCACATGAGGGAGTCCGCGTGCCCGTCGGCCACGCACCAGCGCTGGTGGAGCTCTTTCACGTCACCCATGCGCGGCAGTCTGCCCATCCGCGCGCGTGAGACAAGCGCCACCCGCGCCCGGGTGCCGGTGCCCGACAGGCACGAGGGCCCCCAGGCATGCCCACGCGCCCCTCACGTGTCGCGAGGGGGCGGAGTCTTTTCGGTGGGCTCCATGGGCGCGGAGTCCTCCCACCG
>JBKGHK010000107.1:0-20225 GCA_046520375.1 Pyxidicoccus sp. 3LFB2 | reverse complement strand
GGAAGGCCCGGACGCTCGCCGACAGGCCCCGGAGCGTCGGAGGGGGGAGGCCCCACCGGGCCTCCCTCGCCGGGAGCGCCGCCGTCCTCGCCCGGGTCCACCTGCCCGGGTGCCTCCACCACCACGGTGACTTGCCGGGTCACCACCTCGGTGCCTCGCCGCGCCTCCACCTGGACGGAGTAGCTCCCAGGCTCATCGAAGCGCTCGCGAACCTGCGCTCCGGATGCGACGCGGCCGTCCGTCAGCGTCCAGGACAGCTCGGCGCCAGGAGGGCTCACCGTTGCTCCGAAGAGGACCTCCAGCGGCGCCTGGCCGCGCGCGGGCTCGGCCGCCGCCGTCAGCACGAGTGAGGAATCCGGCGGCAGGGGCTTGGTGAGGGAGAAGCTGTCCAACACCTTTCCCGAGGGCGTCACCATCTGGGCGCTCAGCGTGTCTGCCTGGACGGACACCTCCAGAAAACCATTGTTCTCCGCGTCGCGGACAACGCTCCATGCGGGCTTCGCCGTGGTGAAGGGCCGCAGGCTCGCGCCGCCGCTGCCGACGACGGCATAGGTGATGCCTCGGGCGGTACCCGAAGCGGCCTCGGCATCGCCCCGCATCGGCCGGGTGCGCTCGTAGTCGTGCTCGTGGCCTGCGAAAACGAGGTCGACACCTCCCGCCTCGAGGATGGGGGCAAGCTGCTGGCGCAGGGGAACGTAGGAGCCATACTTGCCGCTCGACCACAGGGGGTGGTGCAGGTAGACGACCTTCCAGTGCGCGCGGCTGGCGGCCAGGTCCTGCTGGAGCCACGCCAACTGCTCCTCCGCGCGGCACCGGTCCGCCGTCGCGCTGCCGCGCAGGCAGTTGGAGTCCAGCGCCACGAAGTGCACGTTGCCCCAGTCGAAGGAGTAGTAGCGCTCGGTGCCCCGGGGGTTGTTCGCCGGAAGGTAGAAGTTGTCCAGGTAGGGCTGGCCCTGGTTCGTCACGTATTCGTGATTGCCCAGGCTGGGGAAGAGGGGCACCTCCGCGAACAGGGAGCCCATGGGAGCGAGGAAGTTGGACTCGAACTCCGCGTCAGTCCCCGACTCGTAGATGTTGTCGCCCACGGTGATGATGAACTCGGGACGGCGGGACTGGATGGACCTCGCCACGTCCGCCTGGTCCGAGCTCCCCGTCCCAAAGTCCCCGAGGACGGCGAAGCGGACCTCACGTGTCTCTGGCCCCGTTGCCGTGCGGAAGCGATGCGGGGGGCCCAAGGGGACGCCGCAACCCTCCACCGTGTAGCTGTACTCCGCCCCGGGCTGAAGGCCGGAGAGTTCCACGGCGTGCTGACGGGCGGTGGCGCTGGATGCCGCGGTCAATGACAGGTCACCACCCACTCCGTAGCGAACCTGGGCCGGACACGTGGCATCCAGCCGGAAGGCGATGAGCGCGCTCGTCGGCGTCACGGATTGAAGGTACGGACCGCGCGTGAGGCTGGCGGCGCTGGCCAGCCCGGCGATGAGCATCAAGCCGACAAACCCCAAGCGCGCGGCGGATACGAAACTCGGACGCCTGCCTCTCATGTCTCCCCTTTCGTCCAGTCAAACCATGGGGGGAACACGACGCGACAGTGGGTGCTTACAGACAAGGGGACAGGCAGGCAGATGAGCCCCAACCGGCCTGCCGCCGGAACGGCCGGCCTGAAGCATGCTTGCGCGGAACAGGACATGTGCCCACCCCCGGGGACACGTTGTCCGGCCCTCGTCCCGTCCGTACCTCAGTGCCCCGCTAACAGCTGACAGTGGAGGCGTACGATGGAACCCGGGAATCGCGGGCGCGCTCAGGCACAGGTGGGGACGTCCCTCGACTCTCGTTGGCCAGAGGCACCGTGGCGTCTCTTTCGTTGGGTGGCCGCGCTGCTCATCGCCACCGGGTGCCAGCGCGGAGCCAGCGCGGAGTTCGCCGTGGTGCCCGTCCGTCCTGCCCCGAGGCTGGAGGCCCCTCGCGCTTCAGGCGAAGTGTTCCGGCTGGGCGACCAGCGGGGCAGGGTGGTGCTCGTGTCCTTCGGGTACACGGCCTGTCCCGATGTGTGCCCCACGACCCTCTCCCAGCTGAACAGTCTCTACAAGCGCCTGGGGAACGACGCCCAGGGAGTGGAGATGGTCTTCGTCTCGGTGGACCCGGAGCGCGACAGTACCCCGCGGTTGGAGGAGTACGTGCGCGCCTTCAATCCACGCTTCACGGGCCTGCGTGTGGAGGGCGAGGCGCTCTCTGCGGTGCTGTCGGCATGGCAGGTCACCGCCTCGCGGCGTTACCCGGACGCCGCGCGCTATCGCGAGCATCGCTTCTCCGGAAGCACGTCCTATACCGTGGACCACACCGGCGCCTTCTTCGTCATCGACAAGCGCGGTGCGCTCCGCTTGCGCCTGCCCTACACGATTCCAGTCGAGCAGATGCAGGCAGAGGTCGCGCGGCTGCTCGCGGAGGAGGGCTAGCCATGCGCGGGGCTGGAAGACGAGGTGTCGGGATGGCGGCGCTCATACTGGCGCTCGCATGTGGCTGCGCTCCCTCGAGCGAGAAGGCATCTCGCGCGTCCACTCCGGGCGTACGGGTGGAAGGGGCATGGGCCCGCCTGACACCCGCGCAGGTGGGGGCCGTCTATCTCACCCTGGTGAACACGGCGGCGCAGGATGATCGCCTCCTTGGCGGCGAGTCCGCCGCCGCGAGGCGCGTGGAACTGCACGAGGTCATCCCCCGAGGAGAGGTCTTGCAGATGCATCCCCGTCCCGAGGGGTTCCTGGTGCCGGCGGAAGGAAGCGTCGAGCTGAAGCCGGGGAGCAAGCACCTCATGCTGTATGACGTCAGCGCCGCGCCCGCGCATATCGACCTCACCCTTCGCTTCGAGCGCTCACCGCCGATGCACCTGCGCGTCCGCGTCATGGCGCCAGACGAAGAAGAGACGCCGTAGCCAGGGCTTGCACTCCACCATGCGCCTCCACCCTCGGAGCAGGACCGCTCTCCAGTGGCGTCACTTCGGCAGACAGTGGGTGTGGAGCACGCTAGCGTTCCTGAGCGCCCTGGCCGGTCTTGGACTCACCCTGCGCGCTCGTGCCCTCCAGCCACGCCGGGATGCGGAGCTGGACGGGCTCCGGCTCCGGGTAGAGCGCGCCGTGTGGCTGCATGAGCCCATGGACCATGGTGACGCCGTAACCCTTCCTGTCTCAGCAGGAGCACCGGAACCGGGGCAGCGCCGCTTCAGCGTCGCCCTCACCGTCTTCAACGAGGGAAGAATCCCACAGGCCTTCTCCTCCCTGGAGCTCGCCCTGACAGCGGGCCCCGTCAGCCCGGGGACACGTCCACCGGTGTCCCACCGGCTGCTGCCCGGCCAGTTCCTGCCCATGTCCCTGGACTTCGACGTGCCGGCCACCTCGGCGGTCCTACGCCTGGAATGGGCGCGCGGCTCCGAACGCGCGGTGCTCCTCGCCACCCGTCCGCCTGCGAGCGCCAATTCCATGAAGGAGGAGGCCGCGCCTCGGTGGCCCGGGCGCATCGAGGCGCTCCCCCAGGGGGACTCAGCCGCGGGCGCCGCGCTCTTTCATGGCCGATTTGCCTGCGTCACCTGCCATGGGGACCCCAGGGTGCCCGGGAGCAACCGCATCGGCCCGTCCCTGCACGACTTCGTGCGGGTGGGCGCCACCCGCGTCGTAGGCCAGAGCGCGGCGCAATATGCCTACGAGTCCCTGCTCGAGCCCAACGCATTCATCCCGCCGGAGTGTGCCGGCCCTGCGGACTGCGCGAGGCCGAGCACCATGCCCATGTACGGAGACGCGCTGTCGCCACAGCAGATGGCGGACCTCATCCGCTACCTCATGGAGCCGCGGCCCCAGGAGTAGACATGACGCGCAAGCCCACGCTCGTGGATACCGGCACCCAAGGCCCTCCACACCTGCGCCTCACGTGGTGGGCCCATCTTGCACACGCCACGTGCCTCACCCTGGGCCTTCTCGGGTGGGAGCTGTGGTTGCGGTGGTTCATCGTCGGAGAGCTCGGCATGGACGTAGGGGCGCTGGGGCGCCGCCTGGCCTGGGACGGCGCGTTCCTTCTCCCCCTCTTCGTTGCGGTCCTGGCCTTCGTGAACCGATTCATCCCGTCAGGCCGCCACGGGAGAGACGTCGCGGGAGCTGGCGCAGCTGCCCTGCTGTTCCTGGTGCTGCTGCTTCCCACGGCCGCGGGGCGCAGCGTCGTTCAGCAGAGGGCTTCCCGTCCGGATGCCGCCACTCCACCAGCAACGGAACGTGCAGGCTCCGCAACGGAGCCGGCCACCGAGTTGGATGGGCGCTTCATCTGCTCCGCGGTGAGCACGGATGCCACGGGTGGCGTGGCACCGGACGGTGGCTCGCCGTGGGAGGCCGCGTGGTCCGGGGCACAGGATGCGCTGCTGCTTCATGTGCCTGTCTTCCCACTCCTTGTTCTCCTCCTGCGCCGCCGCAGGCATCTTGCCGGTGCGGCTCACGCGGGACGCGTCCAACCCGAAAGCCCGCCGCACCCGGCGCTGCTGGTGGCCCTCCTGACGGCCGGTGCATGGGGTTCCGATGCACGTCGTCCTCCGGCTGACGGCTCACGGCCAGTCCTGACGCGCAGGGATGAGTGCCATCCGGCTGCGCCGGTGAGGACGTATGCCGTGGCGGCCATCTCCGTGGACATCCCACTCAACGTGCACGGAGACCATGTTCCCGGCGGCCTCATGTACGCGCTGGAAGAAGCGCTGCCGGCCATTCGTGCGCAGGAGCAGCGGCCCTGGGCAGAGCGCGTCACGCACGGCCTCCGCGAGGAGCCCATCCAGCCGCTGGTACTTCGCGCCAACCGCGGCGAGTGCCTCGTCATCCACTTCACCAACCGGATAGCTGCGGAGCCGGCAGCGTTCCGTATCGAGGGACTTCCCGCGAGCCTGGGCGCCGCGAGCCTCGGTGGAGGCTTCCACCCGGGTATCCCGCTGCTTCCCGGGCAGCGTGTCACCTACGTCCTTGACCTGACCCGCGCTCCCATATCGGAGGGAGCGTACCCTCTTCAGGACCCTGGCGATGGCGGCGTGAGGGCCGGACGCGGGCTGTTCGGCGCCTTCATCTTGGAGCCACCGGGCGCCGTGTACCGCAGCTCCGTGACAGGCCAGCCCCTGCGAGGCGGTACCGGATGGGAGGCCATCATCGACGTGCCCGAAGCAGCCGGCAGGGACTTCAGGGAGATGGTGCTGCTGTTCCACGCGATGGGTCCACCTGAGGCCGCGGACGTGCGCCTGGCCAATGGAGCTCTCATTCCCATTCTGGACGAGATGGCCGGCCCCTTCCGGCCGGGCAGCTTTGGTCTCAACTATCGCAGCGAGCCTCACCTCGAGCGGGACGAGCTCCAGTCCGAGGGGGAAGAGAGGCCTCGGAGCCGCGCGTCCCGGAAGCAGTCGATGCCCATGCTCCGCTCCTACCTGGGTGAGCCCTTCCGGCTCCACCTGCTCCACGCGGGCAGCGCGGAGTTCCATTTCTACGCGCTGCGGCACCAGGCGGATAGAGGAGGCCTCCGGAAGGATGGTCCGCCTTCATCCGTCGAAACACCCAGGCTGCTGAGCCCGGGGCAGGCCCATTCATTCCGTGACGAGCATGGGGCTGACAGCGGTCCTCGAAAGGCTGGTGACCACATCCTTTCCTGCCGGATGCCCAACCACCCCATCGGCGGATTGCGGAGCGCCTGGCGGGTGTTTGATGTCCACCAGCCCGACCTCGCCCCCTTGCCCGACCGAGCCGTTTCTTCGGCAAGCCCCTGAACGTCACTGGATACTCCACGCGTACCCGCTCGGGTTCGTTCTGACAGCCCTTCCGAGGCGGGTCGCCCTCCTCGCCAATTGCTAGGGCTATGAAATCCGGCGAAGCCCCCCCACCCCAGGGGGACTGTGGGAGGTGTGCCTCAGGTCCATCTGGAAGGGCCCCGGCCTTCTTCAAACTGTCCGGGGAAGGGGTGGGCGCTGAAATTTTTTGGGGCTGTCTGGAGCCGGCCGCCTGCCCCCATCGGGTCCTGATGACCGCACCCCTGTGTTCGCCCTCTCGCTTCTCGCGCACGAGGGGTCGGGGCACTCCCGGCACTTCTCCTTTTCGGGGGGCACTTTGGGCGGCTGGAGGGCCTGCGGTCCAGGTCCAGGGCCAGTCCTGGATACCGTGGTCGCAGTGCCGGAGCTGCGACGCACGGTGACGGCCGGGACGTGGGGACGGAAATGCCATCGCAGGCCCTGGAGGAGCTGCGGTTCCGAAGGAGGCATGACAGATGGCGTACCAGTGCCTCGTTCCTTGAACTCAAGGCAGGGCGACAACCAGGGGGCAGGTAGGTCCTGAGCCCTGGAGGGAGGGGCTCCGCCAGCCTGCAACGGGTCGCCAGCATCGCCGCCGCCCCAAGTGCCGGGGGACTGTCACACAACGGTTGCAGAACCTGGGGTTGCGGAAGCGCGACATTCCAATATTGTGATTCCGTAATGTTGGCCGCCATCAAGTCCCTGGATGTCCGTTTCGCCTCCCGCCTCTTCAAGGCGCTGGGAGACGAGACGCGCCTGCGCATCGTCGCGCTCCTCAGCCACGGGGAGCTGTGCGTCTGCCACTTCGAGTCCGCCCTCGAACTGACGCAGTCGAATACCTCCCGCCAGCTCGCCGTGCTGAAGAACGCCGGCATCGTCGAGGCCCGCCGTGACGCGAACTGGGTCTACTACCGGCTGGCCCCGCAGATGGACGAGGTGTGCAAGGCGCAGCTCAAGGCCCTGGTGGCCGCCTTCTCCAAGCGCGACGTGCTCCGCGAGGACGTGGAGCGCCTCCTCAAGAGCCGCGGCCCCAACGCCTGCAAGTAGCACACGGCCTTCTCCCCCCACTTCCACCGACCTCCCATGACCGCCGCCGCTCCTTCCGCCAGCATCGTCAAGAAGCTCTCTGTCATCGACCGGTTCCTGCCGGTGTGGATCTTCGCCGCCATGGGCCTGGGCATCGGCCTGGGACGGGCCTTCCCGGACCTCGGCGCTCGGCTGGACACGGTGAAGCTGGACACCGTGTCGCTGCCCATTGCCATCGGCCTCTTGTGGATGATGTACCCGGTGCTGGCGAAGGTGCGCTACGGCGAGCTGGGCCGGCTACGCACGCGCGGCAGGCTCTTCACCACCTCGCTGGTGCTCAACTGGGTGGTGGGGCCGGTGCTGATGTTCGCGCTGGCGTGGCTGTTCCTGCCGGACCTGCCGCACTACCGCAACGGCCTGGTGCTCATCGGTCTGGCCCGCTGCATCGCCATGGTCCTCATCTGGAACATGCTGGCGTGCGGCAGCAACGAGGTGGCCGCCGTGCTGGTAGCCCTCAACTCCGTCTTCCAGATTCTCTTCTACTCGGTGCTCGGCTGGCTCTTCCTCACCGTCATCCCCGGCTGGCTGGGCGCGGATGTCACCGCGTTCGACGTGTCCATGTGGAGCATCGCCAAGAGCGTGCTCATCTTCCTGGGCGTGCCCCTGGTGGCTGGCGCGCTGACGCGCATCGGCCTCACCCGGCTCAAGGGCGAGGCGTGGTACGAGCAGCGCTTCCTGCCGCGCCTGGGCCCCACCGCGCTCGTCGGCCTGCTCTACACCATCGTCCTGATGTTCGCGATGCAGGGGGAGAAGATCACCCGCCTGCCGCTGGACGTGGTGCGCATCTCCCTCCCGCTGATCGTCTACTTCGTCATCATGTTCACCAGCTCCTTCTTCCTCTCGCGGAAGCTGGGCTTCAGCTACGAGGAGACGGCGTCGCTGTCCTTCACGGCGGCGGGCAACAACTTCGAGCTGGCCATCGCGGTGGCGGTGGGCGTCTTCGGCATGGCCTCCGGTGAGGCGCTGGCCGGCGTGGTGGGGCCGCTCATCGAGGTGCCCGCGCTCATCGCCCTCGTCTACCTGTCGCTCTGGCTCAAGCGCCGCCTCTTCCCCGAAGCCCATGACGCCGTGCTGCCCAGCCGCTTCGAGGGCAAGGCGCCCACGTCCGGGCCGGGCGAGGTGCGCTCGTAGGACCTGGCTGCCGTCCGTCCCACCCCAGCTCGTTCGAGAGGGCCCGTGACTCCGTCCACCCCCTTCAAAGTCCTCTTCCTCTGCACGGGCAACTCCGCCCGCAGCATCCTGGCCGAGTTCCTGCTCAAGCGTCTGGGCGGCGACCGCTTCGAGGTGCACAGCGCAGGTGCGGCGCCGAAGGGCGAGGTGCACCCCATCGCCCTGCGGCTGCTGCGTGAGCGCTTCCGCATTCCCGCGACCGACGCGCGCAGCAAGCCCTGGGAGGAGTTCTCGGACGTCCGCTTCGACTTCGTCATCACCCTCTGCGACAAGGCGCGCGAGTCCTGCCCGGTGTTGCCGTACCAGCCCGTCATCGCCCACTGGGGAAGCGAGGACCCGGCGGCGGTGGAAGGCAGCGAGCTGGAGAAAGAGGCCGCCTTCCTGAGGGTGGCCATGGAGATCTCCCGCCGGCTGGAGCTGTTCCTCGCCCTGCCCATCGAGAAGCTGGACCGGCTGCGCCTGACAGCGCTCACCCGCGGCATCGGTGAGCAGGAGCCGGCCTCCCCTCTGCCATTCCAGGAGTCGTCACGATGAACACGGTCATCTTCGCCTGTGTGCACAACGCCGGCCGCTCGCAGATGGCGGCGGCCTTCTTCAACGCGCTGGTGGACCCGGCCAAGGCGCGTGCCGTGTCCGCCGGGACTCAGCCCGGGGAGCGCGTTCACCCCGAGGTCCAGGCCGCCATGGCCGAGGTGGGCATCGACCTGTCGGGCGCCAGGCCCCAGCGCCTCACGGACGAGCTGGCCCGGGGAGCCCAGTGGCTCATCACCATGGGCTGCGGCGATGCATGCCCGTACGTGCGAGGGTTGAAGCGCGGCGACTGGCCGCTGGAGGACCCCAAGGGCAAGCCGGTGGAGCGCGTGCGCGAGATTCGCGATGACGTGCGCTCCCGCGTCTCGGAGCTGCTGAGGCAAGAGGGCTGGGCCCGGTAGAGCGCTCCCGTCCCGACGTGCCGGGCTCTGCGGTCTGAGAGCGAAAAAGGAAGGTGGGGCCGCCAATGAAGGCCGGTCCCACCCTCCCACGTCACCGCGCTTCCCTGCGCCGCCCCAGGAAGTCAGCCACCACCGCGAGCATGGCGGCGGCCACCTCCCGGACCAGGCGCGAGGTCAGCGCCTTCCTGAGCCAGTCCATGGGGCACCTCTGTTTCGAGCTTCCCGCCTCGGGCCTTACGCCACGAGCCGGAGCTGGGACTCGCCCAGGATGGCGTTGAGGGCCTGCCGCTTCATGCCGGCGGCCTTGCCCATCCAGATGGACTCCAGGCGCATCGCGTCCATGCGCCTGCCCTGCACGGCCCGCGTCTGCCGGTGGTGGTCCGCGTACTCGGCCACCGCCTGGAGGGCCGCCCAGGCGGAGCCCTGCATGTCGCCCTCGATGCCGACGCCTGCGTGGTACAGCTCCACCACCTTCTCCCGCGCGTGGATGATGCGCGGGTGATTGCCCTCGTCCTCAGGCATGGGCAGCACCACGTCCAGGACGCGGCGGAGCTGCTCCTCGGAGAAGCGCGTCCCGGCCAGCCGGTTGGCCAGGTCTCCGAAGCGGGCGTAGCTGTCCATCAGCTCTCGGAACGCCCGGCCGGCCTCCTCCAGCCGCTGCTTCGCGTTGTCGAAGTGCGGGATGTGCCACTCGGCCCCGTCCTGCTCGTTGAGGGCGACGCCGATGGTGTTCTGGCAGACCACCCGGGTGGCCACGTTCTTGAGAGTGATCGCCGTGGTGCCGTCGTGGCCGGTGTAGCCCAGCACGTAGCGGCGGATGGGGCTCTTGTCGCCCCGGACGCGCAGCGGCTCGGGCAGCTCGCCGAGCAGCCAGCCACGCACGCCGTTGCGGCCCAGCGTGCCCGCCGTGTGGAAGATGGCGCCCACGCCGCCGGCTGCCTCCACCAGCGTGCGGGCCACCTCCTCGAACTGCACCACCTCGTAGCCCTTGTGGACGGTGGCCAGGTACTCGCCCGTGTCGCCCCGGAAGAGGCCCTTGCGGTCCGGGATGGGCTCCTCCATGGGCGGCGAGAAGAGGGGGCGCTCGACGGCGGTGTAGAAACCGGCCGCCTGGACCACCTCCTCGTAGGTACTGGCGGTGGGCAACTGCGTGCCCAGGCCGTGCCAGGGCTCCTCGCCGACATAGGCCATCTGGTGGATTTCGTGAGACATGGTGCTCCTCCTCGTGGAGAGGGCGCACCTCGGGCATGAGGGACGTGGAGCGGGTGCTCCGCGGCCCGTGTGACTCGCGGTACGCCGTGTTGCGGGTTGGGGTTGGAGGAAGGCGCCCAGCCCGGAAGGGACTGGATGCCAGCGGAAGCTTCCGCCATGGCTCTTATGCCGAGGCGCGAGCGGGAATTGCGCCACCGCCCAACCGGGGAAGTAGCTACTATCCCGGGACAGGTTGGGAACCTGCTAGGTTGTGCCCGAGGTCAGCCGTCCCGATGCCCCTGCACGCGGAAAACTTTCAGGTGTACCCGGAGGCGCTGGGGCCCGGCACGGAGGTGGGCACCTGGCGCGTGGTGGAGCGGCTGGGCGTCGGCGGCTTCGGGGCCGTGTACCGCGTGGAGGACATGGCCCGGCCCGGGGAGTTCTACGCGCTGAAGCTGGCGCTGCGGCCCGGGGATGAACGGGCCGAGCGTGAAGTCGCGCTGCTCATGGTCAAGGCCGTGCACCGCAACGTGGTGCGCTTCCACGCCTGCGGCAGGTGGCCCCACCCGCAGACGGGCTACCTCTACTTCGTCATGGACTGGGTGGACGGCCGACCGCTGGACACCTGGGCCGAAGAGGTGAACCCGACCTTCAGCGAGCTGGCGCAGGCCGCCGGCAAGGTGGCCGTGGCCTTCCATGCGCTGCATGGGGCGGGAGTGCGGCACCGCGACGTCAAGCCCGTGCACATCCTCATCCGAGAGACGGACGCCGAGCCGGTGCTCATCGACTTCGGCATCGGGGACTACGCGGGCGCGGCGACCATCACCGAGCAGACGGTGCCCCCGGGCACGCTGCACCTGCGCAGCCCCGAGTCGGTGCGCTTCCACCGGGCGAACCACGGCCGGCCAGGAGCGCGGTACGAGCACCAGCCCACCGATGACCTGTACGCGCTGGGCGTCAGCCTGTACCGGGCGGTGACAGGGCACTACCCGTTCCCGCCGCACCTGCCGCCCGACATGCTGTACCTGGCCATCGAGGGGCAGACACCACCGGCGCCAGCGGACTTCAACCGGCGCACACCTCGGGCGCTCAGCGACGTCATCATGCAGCTGTTGGCGAAGAAGCCACAGGAGCGCTACCAGAGCGGGGCCGAGCTGCACGCGGCACTCATGGCGGCGGTGAGCTTCGGCAAGTCCGCGGCGTGGGAAGCCAGCCTCTTCGCGTGGGACGAGGAGCAGGGGACGGAGCTGGAACCCAGCGCGTCCCCCCGACGTCGCATCCGCCGGCCAGAGTGGCCCACGTACGCCGGCACGCCACCCGCGCCCAGATTGGTCATCGCTCCCGCCTTACCCTTCGTCCGGCGCCCGGACCGGCGAGACGTCGTGGAGCTGGGGCAGGAGCCGCCAGTAGAGGCGCCTCCCGTGCAACAGCGGCTGCGCTCGCCGGTGCTGGTGCTGGCCGTGCTGCTCGCGGGGGTTGTGGGCCTGGCCGCCTGGGGGATGCGGCTGCTGGAGGGCGGAGCTGCATCCGATGCCAAGGTGCCCTCGTCGCCGTCCAACGTGGTGACGCGCCCCGCACCTCTCCGTGAAGTGGCGCCCGTGGAGGCGCTACCGGAAGCTGTCCCCGCCACAGCTCCGCCCATGGTGGAGGCAACCGGTGTGGCCGCCGCACCTCTCGCGGCGCTGACGAAAGAGGATGCACCCGTGATGAAGGAGTCGAAGCCGTCTGCCAGCGCGTTGAAGAAGGTGGGGATGAAGGCCATGGGCGTGGCGGGCGCTTGCCTCAACCTCGCCTGTTCCGGCCCCCAGGTTCGTCCTGCTCCGCCACCGGAAGAATGCCCGCCGGGCGCCTTGGAGGCGATGAAGGAGTTGGGCATCAAACGGGGGGACGCCCAGGTCTTCGTCTTCGATGTCATCAAGGGCGAGCCCCACGTCATCACCGTGCGCGAGGGGAACGCCATCGTGCGGCTGGGGGATGAGTGGATGGGACTCCGGGGCGGGGGACTGCTCTACGGCAAGCTCCACCTCGCCGACCGCGTGTATGGCCGCTTCACATGGTTGCAGGTGAATCAGGGCCGCAGCTATCCGGTGTGCATCGAGCTGCTCAGCAGCAGGAGGGAGCGTGGCCTGGAGCGCAAGCCCGGCAGTGACGCCGACTCCGCCATCATCTGGACGACCGGGTATGCCAACCCCGTGGACCACTTCGAGTGAGGGTGCGGCCCATGCCCGCTTCGTCTTCCGCCGCGCTGCTGGCGTTCACGCTGCTGATGGGAACGACGGCCCATGCAGAGGCGCCTGCTCCTCCATGGAATGCGGGCGTGCGGCAGCTTGAGCTTCCGGCGGAGCCCACCGGCAACGAGCCCGCGGTGCACATCAGCCCGGGGGTATCCACCACGCTGGCCTTTGACGCGGAGTTGCTGCGGGACAAGGAGGGCAAGGACACGGTGGAGCTGGATAAGCGGGAGTCCTTTGTCCTCGTGGACGTTGGCCAGGCCACGCTCCGGGTCCTTCCCTCGGACTCGCTGAAGAGCGGAGAGCGACTGCGGCTCATGGTGCGCTTCAAGGACGGTGCGGCCCCCGCGGTCGCGGCCTTCACCCTTGTGGTGCACCCGGCCCGTGCGGAGCGGCTGCTGGAGGTGTACCGCGCCCCACGCACCGCCGCGTCCTACCAGCGGGAGGCGACGGAGGCGAAGGCCGAGGCCCAGCGGTGCCAGGACGAGTTGGAGCGGGAACGGGCGGAGCGTGGAGGGCCGGGGGGACTCACGGGACTCATCTCCGCCGGGCAGATGGACAACATGGGGGTAGCAACCCGGATGGTCACCGAGTCCATTACGAAGTCCCCCGGCAATGCACTCGTGACGCTGGAGGTTCACAGCTACCGGGCCGCCGGCCGGGTGGTGGTGGAACTGGTGATGGAGAACCCGCGAGGCGCGCAACCGTGGTCGGCGGTAGGGGCGATGCTGACGGACAGGACGGGCATGGAGCTGAAGGTCCTGCCGGTATGGCAGCGAGGCTTCATCGTAACGGACAGGAAGCGGCAACACATCGTGGTGGAGGCGCTGGCCACGCGAGAGGAGGCCCAGGGCCCCTTCACGCTCAAGTTGTGGGAGGCGGGCATGGGGCGCACCGTGAGCCTGTCCGGGATTTCCTTCCCGTGAGGCGGCCCGGTGTGCATGGGCGTGGAACCGAGGGCTAAAGAGGTCTGGCGACCTCCGGGTGTCCGCACCGTCGCCGGTGCATGACACCCTCGTGCCGCCAGGTGCTGGCTGTTACGGCGCAGCGCTGACAGGTGGAGCCGACGTGCCCTCGTCTCTTTCCCGAGATTCCGCCGGCCCGCTGGCCGCCGTCTTCCTTGCGGCCCGCTTCACCTGGGGCTTGCGCTTGGCCGTCCTGCCCGTGCGCCTCCCGGTGCCATGGGCGGCAGCTGCGCCGGGTGAAGACCGTGGCTCCAGCCGCACGTCACCGGCATCCTCCGGAAACGGCTCCGAGCTGATGGCGTTGAACGGCGCCCACAGGTGCCGTGCATCTTCTTCCCCCCGGATGACCCGGCGGAGCTGCTGGAGCCGTGCATCCGCCAGGGCCAGGACCGCGACGACGGCGCGGGGAGCCTGCCGGTCAGCCTCCTCGGTCGGCATGTCGTTGTTGGCGAGAAGGTCGGCCAGGAGCTGGGCCCCGCGAAGGGCGTGCTCCAGGTTGGCCAGCTCCAGGTTGAGGCTCACCACCTTCTCCTCGTAGCGGTGGGCCGGGGGGGCGTCCTCGTCCTTCATGGTGTCCTCCAGGACGCACGCGCACGGCAAGCCCGGAGGGGCCCTCGTGGCGCGCATCGTGAGCGCGCCGCAGGGCGCAGGTTGATGGG
This sequence comes from Pyxidicoccus sp. 3LFB2, assembly GCA_046520375.1. GTDB lineage: Bacteria > Myxococcota > Myxococcia > Myxococcales > Myxococcaceae > Myxococcus. The sequence continues at coordinate 6,200 of JBKGHK010000107.1, read as the reverse complement.
TGAGGTGCTTCAACGGAGGGTCCGTCACAGCTCTTATGCCGAGCACCGAGGCGGACTTGCCGTCAGATGAAGTCTTCCCGATACCCGGAGGGCCCACCAGCACGCAGTGCAAGGGCAGCACGCCGCAATGGAGCCGGCCCTGACACCCATGGACGTCCTGGCGATGGTGTCAGCCGCGAGGACGCGCCACGGTTCACCGCGAACCGTCCTGAACAAGGCATTGGCGGCGCGTGTGGTGGCGCCAGACCTGGTGGTCTGACGTCCGTGGGTCCGCACACGCCGCCCCGCCCATCACGGTGTTTCGCCGCTCGTCCCCTGCGTCCCGCCGCCCCCCGTGCCCTGCTGATGCTGGGAGAGCCAGCGCTCGAAGTCCGCGAGGTCCTTCTTCTGCGAATCGCGAATCCGCCGGGCCAACTCCTTGGCCTGCGGGTCCTTGCCCTGCTTCAGCTCGATCTCGGCCATCGCGATGCCGTCCTGGTGGTGCTTTCGCATCATCGTGATGAAGTCGTGGTCGACGTCACCCGACATCGGCATCGCCTGCATGTCCTTGGCACCTTGCATCATCTTCTGATGCAGCGCCTCGGACCCACTCTTCGCGCTCGCCGCCCCCGCCGGGGTGTCACCTGCAAAGGCGAGAGCCGACAGCCCGAGGGCCCCCGCCGTCATCACGACCTTCAGCGTCTTGCGCATCTGTTCCTCCTGGTTGGCGAGGAGAAGGTACACACCCCACGCACGAGCCCCGCCAATCTGCTCGCTGCGGGGGCAACCGGGGCTCCGTGGCATTGCGGTGGCGGAGACGCGCACGGGAGCGCTTCAGCGCCGCACTGAGGCCCTCCACCCGCACGCCTCCGGCCTGTGCACGCCCAGCGCGTCTCGGAGGTCATCCCCATCTTGAGCACGAAGTCAGACAGCCCAACCCGGTCCCATTGGCGCTAAGCCATCGCGCTCATCTTCCGGCAGGACTCCGCGCAGCGGCGGCACGCCTCGGCGCAGGCCTTCATCACCGCGTCGTCGCCCATCTTCTCGCACTCGGTCGCGCACCGCTCACACACCTCGGCGCAGACACCGCAGGTGCGGGCGTGGAGCGGGGAGCCGCGCAGCATGAAGTCCGCGCTCGTCTTGCAGATCTGGACACAGTCCTCCAGCAACCGGATGTGGTCGGCGGCAGCGTGCTTGCCGCCCTTCTGGAGGCAGTACGTCACCGTCTGGAGGCATACCGCCGAGCACGACAGGCAGTTCTGGATGCACGCCTTCATCTCGTCCGACAGCTGGGGCCCGCCGACCGGAAGGAAGGGCTGGATTGAGGGCTTCTGCGTCTCCACTTGCGCCATGACTTCGTCTCCTCGTGGTTTACGGTCCTCCCCGTGTGTTGCCGCTGCTGCACAGGGGGACACAGGAACGAGGTGAGGTGGGGGGCGGGGACCTACAAGTGTGGCGCTCCTCGTTACACCCGCTCTCCTGCTCGCATGCCGTGAATGCAGGCGAGCAGGAGGTGGCCACAATGCCCGGTTCAGGCGCCAGGGCCGCAGGAGCAGATGGCAGGTACAGGCTCAGTGTCCCGAGTGCTCGTGGCCCTTCCCCTGCGCCGGTGGGGCAGGGGAAGGCTCGGTTCCCCCTGTGCCGTCCTGTGCCTTGGCGGGAGGCTTGCCGAACTTCACCAGCTGCGCATGCACCTGGCCGTTGCTCATCTTCATGCCGTGCACGACGACGCGCTCGCCGGGCTTGAGGTCGGACGCGGTGACCGCCACGCCGCTCTTCTCGTAGCGGGTGCCGGGGTCCGTCATCACCTCCTCCTGCTTCTTGTCGCTCGTCTCCAGCACGAGTGCGTTCTGCTTCACCTCCTTCACCATGCCCATGACGTGGACCCCGTCCTTGCCGTGGGCGAGGGCCATGGCCGGGGTCAACAGTGCGAGGGCCACCACGGCGAGGCTCGTGAGGCGGGTACGAATGAGTTGGGCTCTCATGGCATTGCGCTCCTTGCGTACGTGAGGGCTACTGTCCTTCGAGGAACTCGTCCTCGATGCGCTGCTCTTCAAGCTCATGCCGGGACTGGGGCATGGCGGCCTTTATTTCATCGAGCTCTTCCGGACTGAGGCGCGGCAGCCTGCGGATGAGTCCGACGAGGGCCCAGCTGTCGTTGTTGCCCACTCCGTCGTGGGCTTGTCCCCAGGCGGGCATGCCGGTCAGGCGGATGCCGTTCTGGATGATCCAGTACAGCTCGCCATCGCTCAGGTCCTGGGTCGAGGCGGCGCGCATGTCGGGGGCGCGAGGGTAGAGCCCCTGGCCGATGGGCGTCTGTCCGCTGCCATCCGCCGCGTGGCAGATGGCGCAGTGGTCACCCCAGTGGGCACGTGCCTCGGAGAGCGCCTGCGGTGAGAGGGGATCGAGCGGATTCTTCTGCTCCCGAGCACCCGCGGGCATGCTGAAGCTCCGTGCCGCACGGGCCACCTGCGCTTCGAGCGCAGAGGGTTCCTCCCGGGCCGAGAAGCCGCGGCGTGCCACGGTCAGTCCATAGGCCCCAGCCCCCACGCCCAGGACGAGCGCCAGAGCGCCCAGCACGGCCAGTCCTCCCACCACGATACGGCGCAAGGTCACGGGGCTTCTCCTCTTGAATCCAGCGGGGCGGCGGTCAGAGGTCCAGCCGCCTCAGCCGCAGGGCATTGGTGATGACGGACACGGACGAGATGCTCATCGCCGCGCTGGCAATCATGGGGCTCAGCAGCAGCCCGAAGAACGGGTAGAGGACTCCCGCCGCGATGGGCACGCCGAGCACGTTGTAGATGAACGCGAAGAAGAGGTTCTGGCGGATGTTGTGCACGGTGCCCCGGCTGAGGCGCCGGGCGCGGACGATGCCGCGCAGGTCACCCTTCACCAGCGTGACGGCGGCGCTCTCCATGGCGATGTCAGTGCCCGTGCCCATCGCGATGCCCACGTTGGCCTGGGCGAGCGCGGGCGCGTCGTTCACCCCGTCTCCGGCCATGGCCACCACGTGCCCTTCGGCCTGGAGGCGCTTCACCAGCGCGTTCTTCTCCTCGGGTCGCACCTCAGCGTGGACTTCGTCGATGCCCAGGCGCCGAGCCACCGCCTCCGCCGTCGTCCGGCTGTCACCCGTGAGCATCACGAGGCGCAGCCCATCGGCCCGGAGCTGCTGGACGGCCTCGGGGGTGGTGGCCTTCACCGGGTCGGCCACGCCCAGCAGCCCCGCCGGCTTGCCGTCCACGGCGACGAACATCACCGTCTGCCCCTCTCGCCTCAATGCCTCCGCCTTCTCCAGGACGCCCCAGCATCGATGCCGAGCCCCACGAGCAGCCGGGCATTCCCGAGCGCCACCTGCGCACCGTCCACGCGCCCCGTCACGCCCTGGCCCGTCACGGACTTGAAGCCCTGGGTCTCGGTGAGGACGGCACCACGCGCCTCTGCGCCCTTCACGATGGCGGACGCGAGCGGGTGCTCGCTTCCACGCTCGATGCTGCCGGCCAGGTGAAGCAGCTGCGCCTCGTCGAAGCCGGGGACAGGCACCACCGTGGCGAGGCTCGGCCTGCCCTCGGTGAGCGTGCCCGTCTTGTCGACGATGAGTGTGTCCACCTTCGCCAGCTCCTCGAGCGCCGCCGCGTCCCGGATGAGGACGCCGGCCTGCGCGCCACGTCCCATGCCCACCACGATGGAGATGGGAGTCGCCAGTCCCAGGGCACACGGGCACGCAATGATGAGGACGGCCACCGCGTTGACCAGCGCGTGGGCGAGCCGGGGCTCCGGTCCCCAGAGGCCCCAGACGAGCGCCGTCAGGACGGCGATGACCACCACCGCGGGCACGAACCACCCGGAGACGGTGTCCGCCAGGCGCTGGATGGGGGCCCGGCTGCGCTGGGCCTCGGCCACCCGCTGCACGATTTGGGAGAGGAGGGTGTCACGGCCGACGCGCTCGGCCCGCATCACGAAGCCGCCGGTGCCGTTGACCGTCCCCCCCGTCACCCGACTGCCGGGCGTCTTCTCGGAGGGAATGGGCTCACCCGTCACCATGGACTCGTTCACGGCGCTCTCGCCCTCCAGGACCACGCCATCCACGGGCACCTTCTCGCCCGGGCGGACCCGGAGGCGGTCACCCACGTGGACCCGGTCCAGCGCCACGTCCTCCTCACGCCCGTCCTCGCGCAGCAGCCGCGCCGTCTTCGGGGCCAGCCCGAGCAGCGCCTTCAAGGCCTCCGAGGTGGCATGGCGGGCCCGGAGCTCCAGCACCTGCCCCAGCAGCACCAGGGCGGTGATGACCGCTGCGGCCTCGAAGTACACGGGCACCTGGCCACCGTGGCCGGTGAAGGAATGGGGCAGGAGGCCGGGGAAGAGGGTGGCGAAGACGCTGAAGCCGTAGGCCGCTCCGGTTCCGAGGGCAATCAGCGTGAACATGTTGAGGTGCCGGTTTCGCACCGACGCCCAGCCCCGCTGGAAGAAGGGCAGGCCGCCCCACAGCACCACGGGCGTCGCCAGGGCGAACTGCACCCAGGCCATGAGCGGCCCAGGGACGAGGCGCTGGAGGGGCTGGCCGGGAATCATCTCGGACATGCCCAGCACGAACAGGGGAAGCGAGAGGGCGACGCTCACCCAGAAGCGCCGCCGCATGTCGAGGTACTCCGGGTCGGGCGCGTCCTCCAGGGTGACGGTCCGTGGCTCCAGGGCCATGCCGCAGATGGGGCACGCCCCCGGCTCGGGGCGCACGATTTGCGGGTGCATCGGGCAGACGTACTCGGTGCGCGTCTGGACGACCGGCTGCTCGGGCTCCAGTGCCATTCCGCACTTGGGGCAGGCGCCGGGGTGGTCCTGGCGCACCTCCGGGTCCATCGGGCAGATGTACATGGTGCCCGCGGGGGCAGGTTCCGGCTGCGGCTGGGGCTCGGGCGCGAGGTACTTCTGCGGCTCCGCCTTGAACTTCTCGCGGCACTTCGGGTTGCAGAAGAAGTAGGTGTGCCCCTCGTGCACGTGGTTGCCGCCCTTCGCCGCCTGGGGGTCCACGAACATTCCGCAGACGGGGTCCTTCGCCTTGCCCTCCGGCAGGTGCGGAGGGTGGTGCCCGGTGTGGACTGCTGGGTGGTGATGGGTCGTCATCGTCGCGCTTCCTTTCACCGGGGCTCACGAAGCACCCCACCGCCTCTTACAGTTCCGGGCGAACCGACCTGCGGTCCGAAGCGGCCCGTGGCTGCCTGCCAGGAATGCTCTCAGGGCGAACCCGTGCGGCTTCCCATCTGGGGTAACAAGCAACCCCGGGGCCAGCCGTGCCAACGGGCAAGTCCCGAGATCTACTCGGGCGTGCCTCCCTCTGGCGTAACCCGTGCTGTTACACCCCGACGAGGTGGGTCACACCCGGTTTGCGAACCACGCGGGCGCGCTGGAACATGAGGGCATGTCCGAACCGCTCCGTTCCCTCATCTCTCGTTGGCGTGAAGACCCGGGGGGGACCTACCGCTCCTGGTTCCTCTGGGAGGAGCGCCTGAAGAACTTCCGCTCCATCCGCCGCGGCCTGGCCACGGTGGTGGAGGAGGTCGAGAAGGGCACCTTCGGCAACGTGTACAAGGGCTCGTCCCTGGAGACCGTGGTGGGCTCGGTGTCCGAGCAGCGGCAGATCTTCAAGGGCGCGGACCACGCCTTCCTGTGGAAGCCCAAGCTGCGCATCCCGGACATCTACGAGTCGCCAGAGAACCAGCGCGCCTTCGGCCGCTTCCTGTCCGCGTGTGCCTGCTGCGGTGATGGTGACGGTCTGGTGGAGGCCATCCGCGCGCTCGATGAGCGCAAGATCAAGGGGCTCGGTCCCGCCGCGGCGAACCTGCTCTACTTCCTGCATCCCACGCTGATGCCGCCGTTCAACACGGCCATCGTGAACGGCTACAACGCGCTCACCGGCGCGAAGGTGAAGCTGGGCAAGTGGGAGGAGTACCTCGCCATGCGCGAGGGCATCCTCCGGCTCAACGCGGCCCACCGCGAGCTGCTGTCCAACGACCTGGGGGCCATTGGTGGGCTGCTCTTCGACATCGGCAGTGGCCGCTATGCGCCCCCACCCCGGGAGGAGGACGCAGAAGCGCGAGCTGCATGGGAGGCGGACCTCGCCCGGGTGCGGACCGAGGCGGGCAGCGCGCGCAAGGCCCGCGAGGCGGCCGAGGCCGAGGACCTCACCCACACCCAGGTCCAGGGCTGGCTGCGCGACCTGGGCGTGG
>JBKGHK010001079.1:0-2633 GCA_046520375.1 Pyxidicoccus sp. 3LFB2 | reverse complement strand
TCCGCCACGGGCGACGTGGACGCGGCCGGAGTGACGCAGGCCTTCTGCACCCGCACCGGCTACCCGCGCGAGCTGGTGGACACATCCGTGCGGTTGGACCCGGAGGCGCTCCTGCGCCGCTTCCGCGAGCGCATCGTCGGCCAGGACGAGGCCACGCTGCTCTTGCGCAACCTCATCGTCACGCTGAAGACGGGGCTGGCGGACCCGTCCCGTCCGCTGGGCGCCTTCCTGCTCCTGGGCCCCACCGGCGTGGGCAAGACGGAGTCGGCCCTGGCGCTGGCCGAGTACCTCTTCGGCGACACGGCCCGGCTGGCCCGCTTCGACATGGCGGAGTACGCGCGCCGGGCAGCGCCGCCCGGCTGGTGGGCGAGGTGGGCGGCCAGCAGGGCGGCCTGGCCCGGCGCGTACGGGAGCAGCCCTTTGGCGTGGTGCTGCTGGACGAGGTGGAGAAGGCGGACGCGGGCGTCCATGACCTGCTCCTCCAGGTGCTGGGCGAGGGCCGCCTCACGGACGGCACCGGCCGCACCGTCAGCTTCCGCAACACCGTGGTGCTGCTCACCAGCAACCTGGGGGCGGACAGCGCGGGCCGCTCGCTGGGCTTCGGCGGCGGCAGCGTGCGGGACATGGAGCAGCACTACCTGGGCGCCGCCACCGCCTTCTTCCGGCCCGAGCTGCTCAACCGGCTGGACCAGGTGGTGCCCTACCGCTCCCTCACGCCCGAGGTCATCCGCGCCCTGGCCCGGCGCACGCTGGAGGCGGCCCTGACGCGCGAGGGCCTCACCCGGCGTGGGGTGAAGGTCTCCTTCGGCGAGGACGTGGTCGAGCACCTGGCGCGCACGGGGCTTCGACGCGCGCTATGGCGCCCGGCCCCTGAAGCGCGCCGTGGAGCAGCACGTGGTGACGCCGCTGGCGCAGTGGCTCGCCGCGCACGCGAGCGCCCCACCCGCGAAGGTGCTGCTGCGGGTGGGGGCGGAGGGCCGGGTGGAGCTCGGCTGATGGGTCCTCGAAGGCCGCGAGCGACGCGGCCTCGAGGCCCACCTCCCGCCGTCTGACGGGGGTAGGCGGATACCCGTCCTGCCCCGGGGGGCGGGGGGCCCCATGCCAGGAAGGCGGAAGTGCTATCTTCGCGTCCGCCTCCCCCCGGCGCCCGCCCCTCGCGTGATTCTCCCCAGAAGGGCGTGCTTTCGCATGCGCTGCATCGACGAGTCCCTGTTCATGAAGCTGCTGCTGGGCGAGCTGTCGCCCGAGCAGACCACCGAGGTGGATGCCCACCTCGACAGCTGTGCCGCGTGCCGGCAGCTGGTGGCCCAGGGCTGCGCGCGCAGAACCCGGAGGCGGAGCCCGAGTCCGGCCCGGGAGGCAGGCGCCCCCCCGGCCCGCGAGGAGCTTCCACGGGACGCGCCGCTGGAGGAAGGGCACGGGCCGGTGGGGGCGCTACCTCGTGCTGGAGGTGCTCGGCGCGGGCGCCATGGGCGTCGTCTACAGCGCGTATGACCCGGAGCTCGACAGGCGCGTGGCGCTCAAGCTGCTGCGCGCGGGGGCGCTGGCCTTGGAGGCGGAGCGCGGCCGGGCCCAGCTGATGCGCGAGGCCCAGGCCATGGCCCGCGTGTCTCACCCGCACGTGGTGCCCATCTACGACGTGGGCACCTTCGGCGGACAGGTCTTCCTCGCCATGGAGCAGGTGGACGCCCAGACGCTGGGCACGTGGCTGAAGGTGACGCCCCGCCCCTGGCGTCAGGTGCTGTCCCTCTTCATCGACGCGGGCCAGGGGCTGGCCGCCGCGCACGCGGCGGGGGTGGTGCACGGCGACTTCAAGCCGGAGAACCTCCTCGTGGGCCGCGATGGCCGGGTGCACGTCACCGACTTCGGCCTCGCGCACCTGGGCGCGCCTGGCGAAGGGCGTCCCCTTTCCCTGAAGACGGGCCCCGGCCTCGCCACCGAGAGCACCACCCAGTCGGTGATGGGCGGCACGCCCGTCTACATGGCGCCGGAGCAACTCTGCGACGGCGCCCGCGCGGGCCCCGGAGGGGACCAGTTCGCCTTCTGCGTGGCGCTGTACGAAGCGCTCCACGGTGAGCGCCCCTTCGCCGCGTCCACGGTGCGCGAGCTGCTGGCGGAGATTCGCTCCGGGCGGGTGAAGCCCGCGCCCCGGGGCACCCCGGTGCCGCCGTGGCTGCGGCGCCTGGTGGTGCGGGGCCTGTCCGTCAGCCCCATGGACCGGTTCAGCTCCATGGACGCGCTGCTCGCCGCGCTCCAGAAGGACCCGGCCGCGCGCTGGACGCGGCGGCTGCAGGTGGCCGGCAGCGTGACGCTGCTGCTGTCGGCGGTGGGCATCACCCACGCGGTGCACTCGCGCCGCGAGCGCGTCTGCGCGGGCTCGGAGCAGGCCCTCGCCACGGTGTGGGGGCCCGCGCAGCAGGCGAGCATCGAGGCCGCCTTCCTCGCCACCGGCAAGCCCTTCGCGGCCGCGGCGTGGACGCGCGTGCGCCGCACGCTGGACGTGTACACCGCCGAGTGGATGATGACGCGCACCTCGGCCTGCGAGGCCACGCGCGTGCGGCGCGAGCAGCCCGAGGAGGTGCTCGCCCGGCGCATGCACTGCCTGGACGGCCGGCTGGCGGAGGTCGCCGCCC
>JBKGHK010001078.1:0-2643 GCA_046520375.1 Pyxidicoccus sp. 3LFB2 | reverse complement strand
GGGAGACGGATGCATTTCCGGCCAGCGACATCGGCCTGCTCCGGGGTGCGGCCAAATCGGCTTCGTGGGGCTGCTGGTGCCCGCGCTGCTGCGGCTCGCGCTGGGGCCGGACCACCGGCGGCTGCTCGGTGCCTCCGCGCTCCTGGGCGCCGCGCTGCTCGTGGCCGCGGACCTGTTGGCGCGGACGGCCGCGGCTCCCGCCGAGCTGCCCGTCGGCGCACTGACTTCGGTGCTGGGCGTGCCCGTCTTCATCGGCCTGCTGGCCCGCAGGAGCGTCACATGAGCCTGAGCGCGAGCGGGGTGGAGGTCTGGCGCGGCCGGGGCAGGACGATTGGCCCCATCGACGTCGCGCTCCAGCCCGGTGAGGTGCTGGCCGTGGTGGGGCCCAATGGCGCGGGCAAGTCCACGCTCCTGTCGGCGCTCGCGGGAGAGCTTCGCCTCGCGGCCGGAGAGGTGCGGCTGGAGGGGCTTCCCCTGTCGCGCTGGCCACCCCGCGAGCGGGCCCGGCGGCTCGCCGTGCTGCCCCAGGAGTCCTCCCTGGGCTTCAGCTTCACCGCCCTGGAGGTGGCGCTCCTCGGACGCAGCCCGCATAGCGGCCGGGGCTCGGAGGGCCCTGATTTGGACGCGGCCCTGGCGGCGCTGGAGGCCACCGACACGCGGCACCTGGCCTCGCGGCCCTACCCCACGCTGTCAGGGGGAGAGAAGCAGCGGGTGCAGCTCGCGCGGGTGCTGGCCCAGCTCTCGGCTCCGGTGGAGCAGGGCCACCGCTACCTCCTGCTCGACGAGCCCACCGCGAGCCTGGACCTCGCCCACCAGCACCTGGTGCTCGAAGCGGCGGGGCGGTTTGCTCGCGAGGGCGGCGCCGTGCTCGCCGTGCTGCATGACCTGAACCTCGCCGCGCGCCATGCGCACCGGCTGCTGCTATTGGCCGGGGGCCGTCGGGTGGAGGAGGGGCCCGCCGCCCAGGTGCTCCGCTCGGAGCTCATCGCCGACACCTTCGGCCTGTCCGTGGTCATCGCCGAGTGGCCGGGCGTGCCAGGCCCCTGGGTGCTCCCGGCGGGCCGGGGTTCCGCTCCGCCCTGAGTGTCGGCCTTCGCGGGACGGTGCCCGCGCTTTCGTTACCCCTCCAGGGTGCGTCGGCGCCGTCCCGCGGAGGTCAGGTGCTGGCTCCGGGCGTGACGGGGCGCGTGGCGCCCACCTCGACGACGACGCGCGCGGCCCAGGCGGGGTTGATGGGGGACAGGTCCGTCTGGAGCTCGGCGGGGAGCTGCCCCTGCTGGGCGAGCGCCTCGGTGACTTCCGGCAGCGCGCGCCACGGCGTCTGCGGCTTCAGGTGGTGCGCCTGGTGGTAGCCGGCGTTGAAGAACCAGCGGTTGTAGAAGCGCGAGGTGGACGTCACCGCCAGCCGCGTGCGGTCCGTCGCATCCGAGCCCAGGTGCGCCGCGAGGTTGAGGTAGTGGATGCACACCTGGGTGACGACGATGGTGCCCAGCAGCGACAGGCCCAGCGACGGTTGCCACAGCGTCAGCCCGAGCACCGTGCCGTCCACCACCGCGAAGTCGATGAGCAGCTCCACCTTCTGGCCGCGCGTCTTGCACGCCTGCCAGACCTTGTTCACCGTGTCGAAGGGCCACAGCCACGGGGTGAGGGCCCAGCGCACGCAGTAGCCCAGGGCGCTCTCGCCCGGGCGGCGGCGGCCCCAGTCACCGTCGCCGTCGTTGTACCGGTGGTGGTTGAAGTGGTGGATGTAGTAACCGCGATACGCGAAGCCACACGCGAGCCCCAGCGTGCGGGACACCAGCCACTTGAGCACCTTCGGCTTCGCGATGGGCACGTGCATGTGGTTGTGCAGCACGGCGTAGTTCCAGAACATCACCGCGCCGCCGAGCACCAGGGTGCCCACGCGCACCGGCACGGACCAGCCGCTCCAGCCGATGACGAGCGTCACCAGCCAGGCCGCCCACAGCGCGTGCACCCCCAGGCTCGGGAGGTCCAACCGCGGGTCCACCCGCGTGGCATTCGTGTCGGTCCTGCTCATGGATGTCCGCCTGCCCGCGAGTCAGCGGTCGACTGTAACAATCCGTCGCCGGAGCGCGAATCCATGATGCCTCCACCCCGCGCTGCCGGACATTGACCCCGGGCGTGGGTGGCACGTCGCAAGCGTGCGGGCAGGCGAGCAGACAGGCAGGCTCTTCGGGCACCCCGGTGTCGCATGTCAGACATCGTAGGCGGACGGGAGCGAGCGGGCAGCAGAGCCGTGGTCTCCCTGGTCCTGCTGAGCGACGCGGGGTGCGTGCTGTCCTGCCCTGACTCCGACGCAGTCTCGGCGGGGCGGGAGGTTGCACGGCGTTGCGTTTCCATTGGCGGGCGTGCCAGGTCCTGACGGTGCTCCTGCTGGCCTGTGGGCCGGGAGCCGGCGATGCGCCCTGCGAGGCGTCGTGCGCGGCGGACGATGCGGAGTGCCTCGCACGGGTCTGCATCGACACCCCGGACGAGGCCCTGCGGGCCGCGAGTGACTGCTCGTCGCTGCCCGAAGGGGGCCGGTGCCTGGGCACCCGGGTGGTGGAGCGGTGGCCTGCTGGGCGTGCCCCTGCGCGAGGACTGCGAGCCGGGAGAGGCGTGCCGTGGAGGAGGCGGACGGCG
>JBKGHK010001077.1:0-2646 GCA_046520375.1 Pyxidicoccus sp. 3LFB2 | reverse complement strand
CCGCCGGCACCTCGGGAACCCGCACCGGCCCCACCTCGGCCACCGGGCCAAGGCCCGCCTCGTTCCGGGCGCCGACGATGCAGCGGTACGACGCGCCCGCCTTCAGCCCCGTCACCCGCGCGGTGAGCCCCTCCACCTGCACCGCGCTGCCTGCCTCCACCGGCTCACACTCCACGCGGTAGCTGGAGACCGCCGCGCCGCCATCCTTCTCCGGCGCGAGCCAGGTGAGCACCAGCGCGCCGGGCTCACCGGTGGCCGTCAGCTCACGGGGCGCGGACGGCGCCTGGGGCTTCGCGCAGGCGGTGACGAGCAGGGCACCCAGCAGCAGGACAGGGAAGGGCAGCTTCGCGGAAGTCATCAAGGTCAGCCTCTCTTCCCTCAACGCCGGAGAGGGACGGAGTGGACGAAGCGCATTCGCCCCGGGCGCTCAGCGCGGGCGGAGCAGCACCGAGCGGTGGCTGTCGCGGTTGCCTGCCAGCACTTCGAGTGCACCATCGTGGTCCACGTCCAGCACGGCCACGTCCCGGGTGTCGAACATCGTCGCGTAGCAGTGAGGCGCCTCGTAGGCCCGGGGCCCCAGCGCCCGGAGGGTGCAGACGCTGTCGAACCTCGGCGACGCCACCACCAGGTCCTTGCGCCCATCTCCATCCACATCCCGTGACACCAGCCCCCGGGCCGTGCCGGTCATGGCGATGGGGGCCGCCTCGGTGAAGCGGAGCGTGCCCTGGCCCCAGAAGGTGGAGAGGCTGCCCGGCGTGTTGCACGCCAGCGTCACGTCCACGTGCCCGTCGTCATCGAGGTCCTCCAGCAGCAGCCGGCTGTTCCCGGAGTAGGTGGAGGCAATGGACTCGCAGCGGGACGTGGGCGCGAGGCCAGGTGCCTCGGTCAGTGTGCCGTCCGCGCCGCCCTTGAACAGCCCGAAGCCGAGGTATGTCCTCGAGCTGTCCGGCGACGTGAGGAACCGCAGCACCACGAGGTCGGCCCTGTCATCCCCGTCCATGTCTCGCAGGGCCAGCTCGGGCGTGAAGAGGTTGGGGTGGATGATGCGCACGGGGCCGAAGGTGCCATCCCCCTGGCCGGGCAGCAGCCGCAGCTCGTGGCGCCAGGTGTTGGTGGCGCGCTCATAGGTGCTGGTGGCGCAGGCGACATCCAGGTCACCGTCGCCATCCACATCTCCGGCCGAGGCGCGGGTGACGGGCGCGCCCACGGGGAGCACCTCGGCGGCGGCGAAGGTGCCGTCGCCCAGGCCTCGCAGCAGCAGCAGCGGGCCGCGCGAGTCATCGTGGGGCAGCGCGAGCAGGTCCACCGTGGCGTCCGCGTCGAAGTGGCCCGGCATCAGCCTCACGTCCTCCTGCTGCACGACGGAGTCGCGGTGCACCGGCTCGCCTCCGGCCCGGGTGAGGTGGACGCGCAGGGTGGTGCCGCCCGGCAGCGAGGCGACGTCGTCCCAGCCATCTCCGTCGAAGTCCGCGGTGACGGGGCCCTCGCCGAAAGTCCTGCGCGCGGGCTCCGCTCCGAGCTCTCGCAGCACCCGGACGAAGTCCTGCTGCGCGGACTGTTCCACCAGCCGGTCGGGCGTGCCGCTTCCGTCCAGGTCCGCCAGCACGAGCGCCGACTTCGCGTCGACGTCCACCGACGTGGCCGCGAAGGTGCCGTCGCCGCGCCCGAGCAGCGTGACGACGCTCCGCTCCTCCCTGTCGACCCAGGCCAGGTCCTGGTGCCCGTTCCCGTCCAGGTCGCCGGTGAGGAGCACGTCGGTCGACACGTGGAAGGCGGGCGTCGGCACCAGCACCGGGGCGCTGAAGCGGCCCTGGCCATCGCCTGACAGCAGGTAGAGCCGGCCCGACAGGGCGTTGGTGGACATGTTGACGGCGAGGTCCAGGTGGCCGTCCCCGTTGAAGTCCGCCGCCGTCGCGGCGCGCACGTAGGTGGCCACGGGCCCGAGCAGCTCGGGCGTGAAGGCGAACAGGCCCTGTCCGTAGAAGGCGTGGAGGGACTCGCCCACCACCACCAGGTCCTCCAGCCCGTCCTCGTTGAAGTCCCCGGCGACGAGCGGGCCCTTCGGAAACGCGGTGTCCGTGAAGGCCCCGGTGAGCTGGCCGTCACCCGTGGAGCGCAGCACCTGCACCCGGCCGTCCGCGGACAGCATGACCTCCGGCACTCCGTCCCGGTCCAGGTCATGCACCAGGTGGGACGAGTTGGCCGGGAAGGTGGCGTCCAGGCTGAAGCGCTGCTGGGAGGCCCGGAAGCTTCCGTCCCCCTGGCCGAGCGCCGTCCAGAGCCGCGTGACGGCGGGGTAGCCCTCGCTGGCGTAGAGGGCGTGGCCGGCCACTACGTCCAGCACGCCGTCGCGGTTCAGGTCCACGGTGGCGTAGAGGAACTGGCCGACGATGTCGCCGGTGAGCCCCGAGGTCACCGGCTCGGCGAAGCGGCCATTGCCCAGCCCGCGCAGCAGCTCGCCGTGAACCAGGGAGAGCATGTCCTGCTTGCCGTCCCGGTCGAAGTCGCCGTGCGCCAGCTGCAGCGGGTACTGGCTCTCGCTCCTGGGCACGTCACTCACCGGGTCGCCGTCCAGCTCCCACTCGCAGTGCCGCGACGGGGCCGCCAGCGCAACGGCCACGGTGCGCGTCGCGGGCGGGCTCCCAG
>JBKGHK010001076.1:0-2651 GCA_046520375.1 Pyxidicoccus sp. 3LFB2 | reverse complement strand
CAGCGGGCGCGGTGCCCAGCAGGGCAGCCGCGAGGGCGAGGGCGCGGAGCGACGCGTTCACCAGTCGGTCCCTACTTCGTCTCGGAAGAGGTGGTGGCCGGAGCGGGCGCTTCGTCCGCGGACTGCACCTTGCGGCCCGGGTCCTTCGTCAGCTCGATGTCGTAGCGCACCGCGGGCCGGTCCTTCAGGTCCGTCGTCATGCCGCCCTGCTCGAAGCCCACCACGCGCACGGTGGACAGCTTCCCGGGCTCCGCGTTGAAGGTGTAGCTGGATTGCACCTTGAACTTGTAGCCCTCGAGGTAGCTGAACACGCCGTAGCCGTTGCCGCGGTACACCAGCCGCACGGCAATCTGGTGCTGCCCGGGGACGATGCGGCCGTTGAAGATTTCGAACTCCAGGCGCTTGCCGAGGTCTCCCTCGGTGTCCACCTGGGTGTAGATGGGCGCGCCATCCAGCGCGTACGCCACCGACTCCAGCAGGAAGGAGCCGCCCATCTCGTTCTTGTGGACGATGACCGCCCGCGAGCCGGTGGAGACGTCACCGCCCAGCACCGACTCCTGCAGCAGCAGCAGGCGCGCCTTGGAGCGGTAGATCTTCTCCTTCAGGTCGACGACCTGCTCCTCCAGCGTCTTCACGCGGGTGTCGAAGGCTTCGTCCGCCGTCTGGGGCCCGCTGGCGGGCGCGGCCTGCGCGGCGGGCGGTGTGGCGGAAGACTCCTGCGCGAGCGCCGGCATCCAGGCGGTGGCGCTCAGGAGCGCGAGGAGGTGAAAGGTGGCGGCAGCGACACGCACGGTGCGACCTCAAGAAGCTGGACGGCCCGACCCGACGGACGGGGTCATAGCACCCTTCCCCTCGGGCCGTCTTGTCACGCCCGGTGCGAGCAGGCAGCGCTCGCCCGGAGGCCTGCTTCAGCCGCCCTTCTTGAGCTCCGTGAGCACCAGCTTCGCGACGGCCTTGAGGGTGTCGAACACACCGACACCGGTGGGGGCCACCGCCTGGTACTCGGGGATGTTGCGGGGGTTGAGCGCCTTGCGCATCTCCTCCACCGTCACCGCGTTGGGCAGGTCCCGCTTGTTGTACTGGACCACGTACGGAATCTTGTTCAGGTCGTAGCCCTGCTCGGCGAGGTTCACACGGAGGTTCTCAATCGACTCCATGTTGGCCTCCATGCGCTCAATCTGGCTGTCGGCGACGAAGACCACGCCGTCCACACCCTTGAGGATGAGCTTGCGGCTGGCGTCGTAGAAGACCTGACCGGGCACCGTGTACAGGTGGAACCGGGTCTTGAAGCCGCGAATCTCTCCGAGCGACAGCGGGAGGAAGTCGAAGAAGAGCGTGCGGTCCGTCTCCGTGGAGAGGGAGATGAGCTTGCCCTTCGTCTCGGCGGCGGTCTTGTTGTAGATGTACTGGAGGTTGGTCGTCTTCCCGCAGAGACCGGGGCCGTAATAGACAATCTTGCAGTTGATTTCGCGGGATGAGTAGTTGATGAAGGACATGGCTTCCCGGCTTACTCGCTGAAGAGGTTGTCGATATCGTCGTCGGAGATCTCGGCGAAGGGCGACCCGGCTCCCGGACTGTCGGTCTTCTTCACCAGGCTCTCGAAGATCTTCGTGAGCTCGTCGCTGGCCTTCTTGATGCGAAGGCGGACGAGGCCGAGGCTGGTGCGGTTGTCGAAGATGACGACCAGCACCACCCGGCTGCCGACGATGGTCATGTAGAGCGAGTCCTTCGCGCCCTCATGGAACTGGTTGGGGAACTCGTTCTCACCGATGAGCTTGGCGAGTCCACCCATGGCCGCCACGTTGCCGGCCGTCAGCGAGGCCAGCGAGGTGGTGTCGATGTTCTGCGTCTGCCCGGCCGAGGAGATGAGCTGCCCGTTCTTGTCGACGAGGAACACCACCTTCGCGTTCGCGTCCTTGGTCAACCGGTCGCAAACGGCGTTGATCTTGGTGAACTCCTCTTCGTACATCACCAGTTGCGTGCCCATGGGCGTATGCGCTCCTCAGCGTTCGCTCGCCCCGCTCACGGCGGCGCTCCGATTGTTTCTGGAGTGAATCCCGGAGGTTAGACGAGGCGTCACCGACCGTGAGGATGCTTAGCAAAGCATACCCACTCCAGCAAGAAGCCATCCGCTTCCTCCAGCGGGTTCGCAGGCCGTCCCCATGCCACCCGGACGGGCTGTAGGGGTGGGGGGCGTGTGGGCGCGGGGGCTCCGGACCATTCCGGGGACCTCCGGTGCCCCGGGGTTGGGAGCCTTCGCGGCTTTCTCTATACTCCGCCGGGCTTTGCCTCCCCCCTTCCCCCTCCGTCCCTTTCTGGCGCGCCTGGCCCTCGTGCTCCTCGTGCTGGCCTCCCCGCCACCCGCTCGGGCGGAGCAGGTGGCCGAGCACGCCACGTTGCGGCTGCGCTACGGCGTGGCCCTGCGCGACGGGCAGCAGTCGGATGTAGGGCCAGGGCTCACCTACGAGGGGCTGACGCCGAACGACCTGGCGGCGGTGGGCACCGGGTGGGTAGGGCCGTGGCTGGGCGCGTGGGCGGGGGTGCAGCGCGAGGCGTTCGACTTGAAGGAGGGCGCGGTGCGGATCACCGGCGGCAGCCTGCTGCGGGCGTCGGTGGGCCCCGGGCGCGCCTGCTGCTCGGGCCGGTGCGGG
>JBKGHK010001075.1:0-2652 GCA_046520375.1 Pyxidicoccus sp. 3LFB2 | reverse complement strand
GGCAGGGGCGGAGTCCGCTCGCCGGCTGGGCAGGGGCTCCACCCACGCGCGGGCGCCCCGGGCCCGGCCTCCGTCGACTTGAAGCTGGCGGCGGAAGAGGGGGGCCACGGCGAGGCGTGCCTCCACTTCCTCCGCCTCGATGCGCCAGCGCGTGTGCGCGCCATGCTGCTCCAGGAAGAAGTCGCGGACGTGGAGCCTTCCCGGCCACGGCCACCAGGCCCGGCTCCAGCCCAGTTGGGTCCGCGGGACGGCACGGTGGACGAGCGCCGGGACGAGGGGGGTGTTGAGCGCGAGGTTGAGCAGTGCTTCCAGCAGCAGCACGCCGCCCAGGCCCCAGGCCAGCACGCGCCGCCAGCGCGCGCGGGGGCGCTCAGGCCGGGAGGGCCTCTGTCGGGGCTCACCAGATGTAGCGGAGGATGAGCTGGCCATGGCTGAGCGTGGGCTTGCCGGACTCGAGCGGCTGGCTCTCCTCGCCGAGCCCGATGCGAGGCGCGGCGCTCAGCCAGTCCGTGAAGGCCAGGCCCAGGTCGACCGTCTGATGGACCCCCGTGAGCAGCACGTCCGTCGTGCCCAGCCGGCCCACGGGCAGGTCCGGCACGTCGTAGCGCGCGACACCCTCCCTGAGGCCCACGTTCGTGGTCACGAAGCGCTCTGCTGGAGGATGGGGAACTGGAAGGTGTGGCCACCCAGCCGCCGGGCATCGTCGTCGTGGCATGCCGTGGCTTTCGCAGCGGGGTTGCCTTCAGCGGAGGACGCATTGCCGGCGGGTGCCACACCCAGCAGCAGGAGCAGGGCCACGGGGGTCGGTGTCATGGTTGACCAACGTGGGAAGGCCATTCCCGGGAAACCATCGGACCGGAGGCGGGGCCATGCGTCGGCGTCCACCCATTGTCCCACCCCCGGAGGCTGGGCCTCCCGCTCTTCCCCAGTCCGCGCGACGCGTTGCCACCCGGAGGCGCGGGGCACAGCTTTGCCGTGCGGTGGTGACGGAAAGACACGCACCGTCGTACCCGTGGAGGCACGCATGCACGTGTGGGCGGCGGTGCGACGAGCGGTTCCCGGATTGCAACAGCTTCGCGGATACCAGAAACGGTGGTTCCAGGCGGACCTGCTCTCCGCGCTCACCATTGGCGCGATGCTCATCCCCCAGGGGCTCGCGTATGCGCAGATTGTCGGCGTGCGTCCGGCGGCGGGGCTGTATGCGGGCGTCGCGGGGATGCTGGCCTATGCGCTGTTCGGCGCCTCGCGGCACCTCATCGTCGGGCCCGAAGCGGGGGCCGCCATCATCACCGCCTCGGCCCTGGGCCTGGTGGCGGCGGGAGCAGACCCGGCGCGCTATGCGTCCCTGGCGGCGCTGCTCGCGCTGTTGGTGGGCGTGCTCAGCCTCCTCGGGGGCCTGCTCAAGGCGGGCGCGCTCGCGGACCTGCTGTCCAAGCCCATCCTGGTGGGCTACATCAACGGCGCGGCCCTCATCATCATCGGCAGCCAGCTGGCGCGGCTGTTCGGGCTGGAGCGCAAGGCCGACAGCTTCACCGGGCAGGTGTACGAGGTGGGAGCGAACCTCTCGCGGGCCCACGTCCCGACGGTGCTGCTGGGGCTGGGGGCCATCGCGGTGCTGGTGCTGCTCCGGCAGGTGCTGCCCCGGGCGCCCGGCCCGCTCGTCCTGGTGGTGCTCACCACGGTGGCGGGAGAGCTGTTCCAGCTCGCGCATGGCGGCGTCGAGGTGGTGGGCGAAATCTCCGCGGCGCCTCCGGCCTTCGGGCTGCCGTCCGTGGGCTTCGGGGACGTGCGCGCCCTGCTGCCCGCCGCCTTCAGCCTGACGCTCGTCAACTACGCCAGCTCCGTGCTCACGGGCCGCATCTTCGCCGACAGGTTCCGCTACCGGCTGGACAGCAACCAGGAGTTCCTCGGGCAGGCCGCCGGCAACCTGGTCAACGCCTTCACCCAGGGCTTCCCGGTGACGGGCAGCGACTCGCGCACCGCCGTCAACGCCACCATGGGAGGCCGCACGCAGCTGGTGGGGGTGCTGGCCTCGGTGGTGGTGCTCGTCTTCGCGCTGTTCTTCACACCCCTGCTGCGCAGCCTGCCCATGGTGGGGCTGGCGGCCATCGTCATCGTGGCGGCCGTGTATCTGATGGACGTGCGCTCCATCCTCGAGCTGTGGCGCGTGCGGCCCGTGGAGGCGGTGCTGGCGGTGGTGACGCTGGTGGGCGTGCTGGTGCTGGGCATCCTCCAGGGCATCCTCATCGCGGTGGCGCTGGCGCTGGGAGACCTCGTCCGGCGGGCCGCGCGGCCGCACGACGCGGTGCTCGGCAGGCGGGAGGGGATGCTCGGCTACCACGACATCGAGCGCTACGCGGACTCCCAGACGATGCCCGGCCTCATCATCTACCGCTTCGACGCGCCCCTCTTCTTCGCCAACGCGCGCCACCTGCGCGAGGAGGCCCGCGCCCTGGTGGCCGGCGCGCGCGCTCCGGTGCGGTGGTTCGTGCTGGATGCGTCCTCCGTGTTCGACCTGGACGTCACCGCGGCGGAGGGCCTGGAGAAGCTCCGGCGGGAGTTCGAGGAGGAGGGCGTGACGCTGGTCATCGCCGAGGCCCGCGCGCCGCTGCGCCGGCTGCTGCGGCGCACGGGGCTGGCGGAGCGGCTGGG
>JBKGHK010001074.1:0-2654 GCA_046520375.1 Pyxidicoccus sp. 3LFB2 | reverse complement strand
CCGCGAGCCAGGCCGCGCCCCCGGCCCCGGCGGTGACGCTGGCACCGGAGGAGCCGCCCCTCATCGACCCGGCGTGGCTGGTGCGGCCCGGGGAGCTGCGCTCGGACGTGCTCTTCCCGACGACGCCCGACCTGGACGCGGACGCCGAGGAGGCCGCCTACGAGCTGAAGCTGCACACGTGGGTGATTCCCGCCGTGTTGCTGGGCTCCTACGGTGCCGTCCAGGGGATGGGGTTCCTGGTGCGACTGTTCACCATGCCGCTCCACGAGCTGGGCCATGCCGTCAGCGGGTGGGTGTGCGGCATCGTCGCCATTCCCACGCTGTGGAAGACGCTCAACTTCGGGCGCTCGTACTTCGTCGCGGCGCTGGCGGCCGCGGCGCTCGGGGCGTGGCTCTTCCGGGCGCGGAAGGCCCGGCGGTGGAACCACGTGGCCGCGAGCGGCGGGCTGCTCTTCCTGCAGCTGGTGGGGACGGTGTTCCTGTCCGAGTCGACGGCGCAGCTCGTCTTCAGCTTCGGCGGGGACGCCGGGATGATGGTGCTGGGCACCGCGCTGATGACCACGATGTACTCACGCCCCGGCAGCTACCTCCATGAGCACGGCCTGCGCTGGGGCTTCGTCGTCATCGGCGGCACCAGCTTCATGGATGGCTTCCTCACGTGGTGGCGGGCCCGGAGGGACTTCTCCCAAATCCCCTTCGGCCTGATTGAAGGCGTGGGGATGAGCGACGCGAGCCGGCTCGTGGAGGATTACGGGTGGACCTCTGGCACCCTCGTGCGCCGCTACCTCACGCTGGGCGTGGCGTGCCTCGTCTTCCTCGCCGTCCTCTACACGGTGAAGCTCGTGCAGGGCCGGCGGCGTCTTGCTGCGCGGGTGTAGGCTCCAGCCCGGACGCCAATCACAATATTCCGCCAATACAGATACATTGGCTTGAGCAAACACAGTCATTTATCATCCCTCGCGCCAATCACGGCACAGCACCGCTTCCGTCACGAGGAACCACATGAGCCACGGCCACACTCTGCGGTCACCGAAGCAGCGGACACGTCTCACGCTGAGCGGACTCTCACTGGGCTTTGCCCTGCTCGCCGGCGCCGGCTGCGGCGCCCCCGAGTCCGAGGACGCCGAGCAGCAGCCGCCGCCGCTGGCGTCCAGCGAGGCCGCGCTGTCGTCGGGGACGCTGGGCTGCTACGTGGACACGCCCGCCTACGACTATCCGACCGCGGGGGGCTGCTTTGGCCTCACCAACAGCCGCACCGCCAAGAAGTCCATCGCGTTCGACATGATCAACCCCGTCCCGGGCAACACGTACCAGTGGAGCGGCGTGACGTGTGCGTGGACCGGTCCCACGTATTGCGTCATCCAGGTCTCCCCGGGCGTCTACACCGCGACGGTGACCATCCGGAACAGCTCCGGCACCGTGGTGAGCACGCAGTCGGCGACCGCCGAGCTCGAGTACGAGCCGGGCTGGTAGCCGCCCCTACCCTGCCGCGCCAAACGGCCACGTGAAGCCGGGGTAGCGCACCACCTCCGGCTTGCGTCGCCCCTTCCACGCCATCGCCTCACCGGGCCGCAAGAGCAGCGCTTGCGGCCCGTGTCCCACCGCGCGCCGCACCTCGGCGAGCCGCTCCGGGTACGGGTCCGCGTCCGGGTTCTCGTCCATGAGGCTCGCGCCGCTCACGGGCTGTCCCGGGTAGCCCTCGTAGCGGGGCCCCATGCCCTCGCGCCAGTACCAGGGTGCGCCGCCGTCCGCGCACGGCACCACGTAGCGCGCGCCCAGCAGCTCGCCATAGCGCAGCGCCTCCTCGGGCCCGGCCATGAGCTGCTGGGGCTTCGTCAGCGCGCCGCGCGGCACGTTGACGAGGAACGCATCCAGCGTGGTGAAGCCGAAGAAGATGGGCGCCAGGCGGAAGCCGCGCACACCGCAGAAGAGCACGTCCACCGGCCCCTCCTCGCGCAGCACCCGCCGGCACACCGCGTCCATGTCCCCGCGCACGTCATGCCCGGAGTCCGCGAAGAAGGCGGACGAAAACCCCGGCGCGCGCACCAGCCACGCATTGCCCTCGTTGAAGAGGTCCGGGTACGGCCCCGCCTCGTCCGTGGGCTGCTCGCCATGGAAGGGCAGCGCGCGCACGGTGACGTCGCCCACCTGCCGGGACTCGCCCCAGCGCAGCGGCTCCACGCGCGTGAAGCCCAGCTGCGCCAGCCGCAGCGCGCAGTCCGTGGAGAAGAGGCTCTCACGCTCCACCGCCGGCACGAAGATGCGCGTGTCGCGCGGCAGCGGCAGCAGCGAGCCCAGGTGGAAGTGGTCCCCGTGCGAGTGGGTAATCACCACCGCGTCCACCCGCCCCACGTCCCGGGGCTGCATGGGCGCATAGCCCCGCGCGTCCACCAGGCCCTGGGGCCGGAAGTACGGGTCCACCAGCACGCGCCCCTCGCGGCCCGCCACCAGCACGGTGTTGTGTCCCACGAAGAGCGCCCCGGGCCCGGGCACCTCCACCGGGGCCTCGTGGCGCACAAGCCAGCCGGCCTGCCCCAGGTCCGCCAGCAGCCCCGCCACCACGGGTACGACGGACAGGGCGCGCAGCTCGGCGCGGGTGGCGCCCCGGGCCAGCGTGGCGAACAGGTCCGCCACGCTCGGCCACTCGGCCGCGC
>JBKGHK010001073.1:0-2656 GCA_046520375.1 Pyxidicoccus sp. 3LFB2 | reverse complement strand
CCTCGTCCCCGAGGAGGAGGTCCTCGGCGGCCGCATCGGCGAGGGGCTTGCGCCCCTGGGCCTTCCCAACGCGCGCCACGCGCCTTCCCGCGACGAGGTCCGCCGCAGCGCCATCGTCTCCTCCGGCCCGCTCCGTGGCGCCGCGTGGGTGATGTACCTGCGCTTCCAGCAGGACGGCTCCGGCCTCCAGCGGCTGCCTCCCCGGGCCCGCCTGCGCGTGGTGCGGGACACGCCCGACGCCGAGCCGACGCCCGAGTCGTTGGGGGACCCAGGCGCGGGCCTCATCCGCCGGGGCTTTCCCTTCCGGCAGTCCGGGGAGGAGGGCCTGGCCTTCCTCGCCGCCACCTCGGACCCGGGCCGCTTCCACCACGCGCTGGACGTCCTGCTCGGAAGCCCGGGCACTCCGCCAGACGCGGTGCTGCGCAACGCCACCCCGGTGGGCGGGGGCCTGTACCTCGCGCCTTCACGCGACTGGCTTCAAGACGTCACCGGCGACCCGCTCCGCGAGGCCGCGTCACGAGGCACCGGGAGGGGGAAACATGGCCGGGGAGGCGACTCGGGCAGGGGGAACCTTGTACAACCACGGGCGGGGGCCGGAGCTCGGGCCCCCGGGGGGCTATCACCATGAGTGGCTACACCGACATCCACGGGCCGAGTGCCGTCCGTGTCACGCTGGCCAGCGGGCTGGAAGCCTACCTGGTGCGCGTGCAGCAGCTGGGCGCGGTGGAGGGCGCGGAGGGCTCGCTCGCGCTCAACCCGGCGCTGCAGCCGGTGCTGGCGGCGCTGCACCACGTCCTCGCCGGGGGCGAGGTGGAGGTGAACGTCGTGCGGCGCGGCAACCCGGACATCGTCGCGGAGCTGGAGCACCGCGCGGCGCAGGCCACCCACGAAGCCAACACCCTTCACAAGGCGGCGGGCATCTCCCTCACCGCCACGGTATGAATCCACGCGGTACCCTCAGCACGGCCTTCCGCCGCTGGACGCGCTCGCAGGACGCGGCCGAGGTCCTCGCCGCCGCGGGCGTGGGCCCGTGGCTGGCGCTCACCGCCTTCGTGGTGGGCCTGCTGGCCATGGCGGCGTGGCGCCCGGCGCGCGCCTGTTCTTCGGCATCCCCTTCGGCACCGGCCTCTTGTGCGCCGTGCCCATGCTGGCCAGTGGCCTCGTCTTCTCCGCCGTCCACCGGAGGCGCCAGCGAATCGAGCCCTGGGGCTGGCTGTGGCTCGCCTTCGGCGTGGCCTCCATGCACTTCTTCGTGGCCGCGCTCATGGCGCTGTCCGCGCTGCCGGGCGCCACCGTCATCGCGTCCCTCTTCCTCTTCACCACCGCCTTCCACGGCCGGCTGCACCGGGTGACGCCGCGCCAGCCCTTCCTCGCGGTGGGCACCGCGCTCGCGCTGCTGGCCGCGCTGCAGCTTCGCCAGAGCGACGAGCACCTGGCCCTCTTCGCCGTCATCGGCCCCGCGGCCCTCACCGCGCAGCTGTACCTGGGCACCTTCGCCATGCAGCATGACCGGGCCCGCGCGGACGCGGAGCGCCTGCGCGCCGCCGTGCACGCGCAGCTCTTGGCGCAGCAGGAGCGCGACGTGGGCCGGCTGTCCCAGGGGCTGGGGGAAATCCTCGGCTACCACCATGACCTGGACAACGCGCTCCTGTCCGCGGGCAGCGCGGCGGACATGCTGGCCGTCATGGGCGTGCAGCGCGGCGCCATGGGCCGCGCGGAGTTCGAGGAGCTGGTGAAGCGGCTCCACGACAGCCTGGGGCAGATAAAGGAGATGGTGACGGAGATTCGCGCCAAGGGGCGGCGGTACGCCGGCACGGACCCGGAGCCCGTGGAGCTGCCCCCCGTCCTGGCGGCGGTGCAGGCCAGCGTGGGGCTGCGCTTCCCGGACGTGGACATCCACGTGGAGGTGGAGCCGGACCTGCCGATGCGCGCCCTGATGCGCGGCGGCGCCCCCACCCTGCGCCGGGTGGTGGAGAACCTGGTGCTCAACGCCTGCGAGGGCGACGGAGAGCACGGCGCCGACGAGGTCCACATCCGCGCGCGCGTGGAGCCGCTCAGCGGACGGCTGGAGGTCGTCATCACCGACGACGGGCCGGGCTTCCCGTCCGCGCGCCTCACCGGCCCCGCCGAGGAGCTGTACACCACCAAGCCCCAGGGCACGGGGCTGGGCCTCTACACCAGCGAGTGCCTGCTGCGCGCCAGCGGCGGCATCCTGCACCGGCAGAACGCGCCCGGTGGCGGCGCCCTGCTCCGCGTGCTCATCCCCCGGGAGTACCAATGAGCGGCGGAGCCCTGTACCAGGAAGCGTTGCGGGTGCTGCGGCGGCTGGAGCTGCCGGAGGTGTCCGAGCGGGACGTGCTCGCCGCGCTGGAGGTGGGCCAGCCCGGGCCGCTGCCCCTCTTCTACGAGGCGGGCGCCGAGGCGGGGCTGCCCCGGCCCATGCTGCTGGCGCGCGGCGCGGGCCTCTTCTTCAGCTTCTGCGCGGGCAACCTCGCCGACGACCTCATCGACGGCGACTGCACCTACCACGAGTCCCCGCAGCGGGTGGGGCCGTGCGTGCAGTTCCTCCTGCAGAACCTGGCCTTCTCCACGCTCGCCGGAGAGCAGGCGCGGGTGCCCGCGCGGGCGCTGGCGGAGGCCACGCGCGCGCTGGCCC
>JBKGHK010001072.1:0-2661 GCA_046520375.1 Pyxidicoccus sp. 3LFB2 | reverse complement strand
GGCAGGCGCTGCTGGGCGTGGCGCTGATGCTGCGGCGGGCGCCGACGGAGGTCGGCGGCGCGCGGAGTTCGCTCCGGCGGTGGTGGCCTGGCGCGGTGGGGCGAGCGCAGTCGTCGGGCCGATGGAGGTTCGTCCGGCTCCGGTGGTTTCCCTTGCGGCCTTGGAGGCTCGTGCTTCCGGTGCAGGTCCTGGAGACGGTGGCTTGGGTGCTGGGGGCGTGACGGAGACGGCTTCGGCGCCGGTGGCTTCGATGGATGGGCGGGCGGCTTCGGAGGGCGGGGACTCGGGCTCAGTCAGTGCGACTTCGCGGGTGGGTGGGGATGGAACTCCGGTGACAGGGGACGTGGCGGTGACGTCCTCCCCTGCCCTTCTGTCGACGGACGGAGTGGGTCCGGTCAGCGCGGCACACGTGGAGGGGGCTGGAGCGACGGCGCCGGTGGGCTCGGTGGAGACGCCTGCGCCTCCGGTGCCTCCTGCCCTGCCTTCGACGCCTCCCCGGGTCTTCGAGCCTCCTCCGGGACGTGCGTGGGGACTGCCCATCTCCACCGGACTGGGCGGACTGTTCTACCTGGTCAACCTCGCGCTGTTCCTGGAGCTGTACGGGGATTTCTCCCGGCCCGCGCACCCGCACCTGCCGCTGTCGCTGTGGGACTTCGTCACGATGGTGGGCCGGCGGCTGCTCGTGGACCCGCGCCCTGGTGACCCTGTGTGGAAGGTGCTGGCGCTGCTGGCCGGACGGAAGGCCGGTGATGCGCCGGGTGCCGGCTTCGAGCCTCCCGCAGTGTGGCGGATTCCTTCGGACTGGCTTCTTGCCTTCCGTGCTCCCGAGGTGTCGACGTGGACGTGGGAGGCCAAGGGGGGCCGGCTTCGTGTCCGGCATCCGGCGGGCTTCCTGGTGCTGGATGTTCCGTGCGCCGAAGGAGACGACGCGGGCGTGCAGGTGCTTCGCGAGACGGAGCTGTTCTCCCGCGTGTGCCGCTTCTCACTGGAGCAGGGCGAGGTGACGGCGCCGGTTGGGGAAGAAGCTTCCGCGCTGGAGCGGTGGCTGGCGTGGCTCGTGCCGTATTGCCGCTCGCGGCTGGTGCGTGCACTCGGGCTGGCCGAGGACGAGGTGCTCGCATTGGAGGAAACCGTGCTGACCCACGAGGCGCGGCTCCATGTCACGGAGACGCACGTGGATGTGGTGCTCGCGCTCTCGCAGTTGCCGCTCTCCGTGCGCGTTGCCGGACTGGACCGCGACATCGGGTGGCTGCCCTCAGCCGGGCGCCACCTCACCTTCCACTTCGAGTGAGCCCGAGACGCGCCATGTCCGACACCGCGAACACCGCTGGTCCCCGCTCCACTCCTGGCGCCTCGCGTGGCGCTGAGCCGGGTTCCGCTGCTGGCACCTCGCGTGGTGCGGAGGCTGGTTCCGCAGCTGGCACCTCGCGTGGTGCGGAGGCTGGTTCCGCAGCTGGCGCCTCGCGTGGCGCTGAGCCGGGTTCCGCTGCTGGCACCTCGCGTGGTGTGGAGGCTGGTTCCGCTGATGATTCTTCGCCTCACCCTGGCGCATCCGCTAGCTCCGACTCCGCTTCAGAGCCCCTGGAGCACTTCAAGCTGTACTTCTTCGCCGCCACCACGCGGCTGCTGTCCCACGGTGCCCGCACCTTCGGAGGCGAAGACGCCCTGCTGACGCGCTTCCCGTTCCTGGAGGCGTACCGCACGGAGCTCACCGAGCTGGGCATCTCCGCGCTCGAAGGTGAAGACGGCCCCGGCTCGTGGCCCGAGGCCCTGGCCGCGTGGGAGTCCGACGTGTCCTGCCACCTGCCCCTGCGCGCGCTGCGCCGGGCCGCCGGGCTGGACCATGAGGCCCTGACACTGCTGCTCGCGGTGGGCATGGTGGAGGAGGACGCCCGCTTCGGCGCACTCTTCTCCACCCTTCAGGGCACGCCCACCCTGCACCGCCCCACCCTGGGCCTGCTCAACGCGAGCTGGCGCGGAGCAGAGGACCGGGGCGAGGTCCGCGCCCGGCTGCGCCGGCTGATGGACCTGGGCCTCGTCGAGGTGTCCGACCGCGAAGCCCCCCGCGCGGAGTGGGCACTCCATGTCCCCGGCACCGTGTGGGACGCGCTGCGCGGCGAGGCCCCGGAGCGGCCCGCCCCATGGCTGAAGCACCATGCCCACGAGACGCTGGAGCTCGACGAGCCCCTCATCGTTCCGGACTCGCTGCGAGACCCGCTCACGCGACTGCCGGCGCTTCTGGCCTCGGGCGAAGTCCAAGCGCTGGTCGTCCGCGGCCCCCGCCACAACGGGCGGCGCACGCTGCTGCGCTCGGTGGCCCGGGCCCTGGGCCGAGGTGTGCTGGAGGTCGAAGGGCCGCAGAAGGCGGACGACGCGCGGTGGCGCATGGTGGGGCCGCTGGCCACGCTGCTCCATGCGCTCCCCGTGGCCGTGCTGGAGCCCGCGCCCGGTGAGGCCGCCGAGGTGCCGGAGTTGGACGGACTCGACGGGCCGCTGGGCGTGGTGCTCGGCCGGCTGGGCGGCGTCTCCGGTGAGGGCGTGGACCGCGCCCTCACGCTGGCGGTGGACATGCCCGGCCCCGAGGAGCGCGCCCTGCACTGGCAGTGCGGCCTTGCGGGCCGGCCCTGCCTCCCGCGTGGAGGAGCTGAGCGTCGCCTTCCG
>JBKGHK010001071.1:0-2672 GCA_046520375.1 Pyxidicoccus sp. 3LFB2 | reverse complement strand
CCGCCCCCCAGCCGCTTGCGCAGCCGGCGCGCCTCGGAGATGACGTCCGCCCGGCCCGCCAGCACCGAGCCCACCGGCGCGCCCAGGCCCTTGGAGAAGCACACCGACGTCGAGTCCGTCAGCTTCGCCCACGAGGACACGGGGACGCCCGCGGCGACCTCGGCGTTGAACAGGCGCGCGCCGTCCAGGTGCACCGCGAGCTTCGCCTTGCGCGCCGCCTCCACCACCGCGCGGAAGCGCTCCACCGGCCACACCGAGCCGCCGCCCCGGTTGTGCGTGTTCTCCAGCGACAGCAGGCGCGTGCGCGGGTAGTGGATGTTCTCCGCGCGCACCGACTCCGTCACCTGCTCGGGCGTCAGCAGGCCGCGCTGGCCCGGCAACGGCTGCGGCTGCACGCCCCAGAGCGCCGGCACCGCGCCGCCCTCGTACTGGATGATGTGGCTGCCCGCCTCGGTGAGGACCTCGTCACCCTGGCGGCAGTGCACGCCGATGGCAATCTGGTTGGCCTGCGTGCCCGACGGCGTGAAGACGGCGGCCTCCAGCCCGAGCCGCTCGGCCACCCGGGCCTCCAGGCGGAGCACAGTGGGGTCCTCGCCATAGACGTCGTCCGCCACCTCGGCCTCGGCGATGGCGCGGCGCATGGCGGGGGTGGGCTTCGTGACGGTATCGGAGCGGAAGTCGATGGGCTTCATGGGTCTCTCGAAAAGGGTTGGTCCCAGCCGGTGCTTGGGCTCGCCGCAGGGGTGACATACAACGGCCGCGTGCCTCGACGTGAGACGGTGGCGGAGAAGAAGCAGCGTGCACTGGCGGTGATGGACCGGCTGCAGGCCGACATGCCGGATGCCCGCATCGAATTGGACTACCGGACACCCCTGGAGCTGCTGGTGGCCGTCATCCTCTCCGCCCAGTGTACGGACAAGCGCGTCAACCTCGTCACCCCCGCCCTCTTCCAGCGCTTCCCCGACGCCCGTGCCTACGCCGGAGCAGAACCGACGGACGTGGAGCCATTCATCCGCACCTGCGGCCTCTACCGCGCCAAGGCGAAGAACATCGTCGCCGCTGCCCGGGCCCTCGTGGAGGAGCATGCCGGGCAGGTCCCCCTCCAGCGGACCGTGCTGGAGCAGCTGCCGGGCGTGGGCCGCAAGACGGCGGGCGTGGTGTGCATCCACCTGGGCGGGGACGCGGCCTTCCCCGTGGACACCCACGTGAAGCGGCTGGCGTACCGGCTCGGCTTCACCACCCAGGAGGACCCGGACAAGGTGGAGACGGACATGCAGGCCGTGCTGCCCCCGGAGCGGTGGACGCTGGGGCACCAGTTGCTGGTGTGGCACGGACGGCGGACGTGCTTTGCCCGCTCGCCCGAGTGTGCACGCTGCGTCGTCGCGGACCTGTGCCCGAAGAAGGGCGTGCGGGCCGCGGGGAAGCGCCCGGAAGCGGAGCCTCGCGAGGCCCCGGCCTCCGAGGTGGCTAGCGGGACGCCTGGGCGCCCGACTCGCGCTCGCGCGAGGTCTTGAGGCGCTTCATCCGGTTGCGGATGAGCTCGCGCTTGAGCGTGGAGACGTGGTCCACGAAGACGGTGCCGTTGAGATGGTCCGTCTCGTGCTGCACGGCGATGGACAGGAGCCCGTCGCAGCGCAGCGTCTGCTCCTGGCCCTCCTCGTCGAGGAACTTCACGGTGACGACGGCGGCCCGGTCCACGTCCTCGGACTCACCGGGGATGGACAGGCAGCCCTCCATGTAGCTCGTCTCGCCCTCCATGCTGATGATCTCCGGGTTGATCATCGCGATGGGCTTGGACTCGGGCTGGCTGTGCGTGGTGTCCAGGACGATGACGCGCTGGAGCACGCCCACCTGAGGGGCGGCGAGCCCCACGCCGTTGGCGGCGTACATCGTCTCGAACATGTCCTTCACGAGGACTCGGACGGCGTCCGTCACCTTCGCCACGGGCCGGGCCTTCTGCTTCAGGATGGGGTCGGGCCAGATCAGGATCTCGCGAACCATGGGCGCCGTCTTAACTCCGCCCGAGCGGGCGGGCAACCGTGTGTAACGGGCCCGGGCCGCACGGCTGCACACCCTGCGTCAGTCCAGCAGGCTCCGGGCGTACTCCGCGCGCAGGCGGTCGTCCCCCAGGGCCTGGGCGGCCTCGGAGAGCACGCTGCGAATCTGCTGCGCGCGGTGCTGGAGCGCGGGGTCCGGGTGGCCGGCGAAGCGCAGCGGGTGGAACTCGGCGGCCAGCAGCTCGTAGGCGCGCTTGACCTCCTCGCTGCCCGCCGTTCGTGCCAGCCCCAGCACGGTGAAGTAGTCGGCCTCCTGAATCTCCTCGAACTTGGCTTCCAGGCGGCGCACGTCCAGCTCCGGCGGCAGCTCGCCGGTGTCGTCGTTGCCAGCGTCCTGGAGCGTGATGAGCCCGAGCGTGCGCGCCACCGCGAGCGCCTTGAGCGCGGACTCCTGCGGCAGCCCCGCGCCCAGCAGCAGCGCCTCCAGCGTGTGCTCGCCGTCCACCTGCGACAGGAGCTGCAAATCACGCGGGGCCAGCCCGAAGTCGTCAGGGGCCAGGTGGAGGTCGCCCCGGGTGACGCGCGCGCGCAGGCTGCCGGCGGCCTCCAGCAGGGACTCGGCGGTGAGCGTGTTGCGCAGCGCCTCGGCCAGCAGGTGCAGCGGGCGGACGCGTG
>JBKGHK010001070.1:0-2673 GCA_046520375.1 Pyxidicoccus sp. 3LFB2 | reverse complement strand
TGCTGGGGCCCCGGCTGCTGGTGTCCGGGCCCTCCTTCCATGGCAAGTCGGTGCAGGGGCCTGACGCGGCCCGCCAGCGGGTGCGCGAGCAGAAGGCCGCGGGCTTCGACCTGCTCAAGACGCACGGAGGGCTGGGCCGCGAGACGTACGACGCGATGGTGGCCGAGGCGAAGGCCCAGGGGCTGCGAGTGAGTGGCCATGTGACGCCCGACGTGGGGCTGGCGCATGCGCTGGCGTCGGGCCAGCAGGTGGAGCACCTGGACGGCTGGCTCGCCGCGCTGCTGCCGCCGGGGGACGCGGCGGTGGTGGACCAGATTGACTTCACCGATGCGCTGGAGCGGATGGACCCGGCGCGCATCCCCGCCCTGGCGGAGGCCACGCGGAAGGCCGGGGTGTGGAGCTCTCCCACGCTGGACCTCTTCGAGCTGCTCGCGAGCGCGGACCAGTTGGACACGCTGCGGGCCAGGCCGGAGCTGCGCTACGCGCCGGCTGCGTCGGTGGAGGCGTGGGCCAAGGCGCTGTCGGACCCGGAGCTGGCAGGCGCCCGCCGCGCGAAGGAAGCGCTTCGTGGAGCTGCGGCGTCAGGTGGTGCGCGGGCTGCACACGGCGGGAGCGGGGCTGCTGGTGGGCTCGGACTCGCCGCAGTTCTTCATGGTGACAGGCTTCGCGGTGCACCGGGAGATGGAGGCCATGGCCGCCGCGGGGCTGCCGGCGCTCGCGGTGCTGGAGGCGGCCACGCGCGGCGCGGCGGAGTACCTGGGTGAGGCCGCCGAGTGGGGCACGGTGGCCCCCGGCCGTCGCGCGGACCTGCTGCTGCTGGACGCGGACCCGCGACAGGACGTGCGCAACACGCGCGAGCTCGCAGGCGTGGTGCTGCGGGGCCGGTGGCTGCCGCGCTCGGAGCTGGACGCGATGCTGGCGGAGGTGGAGGCGGCGGTGAAGGCCAAGGCGCCCTGAGGCCCTCCCTACCCCGCTCTCACTTCCGCTCGCGCTGGCGGAGCCAGGTGGCGATGGCGCGCTCGCACTCGGCATGGCGGTCGAGGAAGGCGAAGTGGCCGCTGTCCACCTCCACGTACGTCGCCTGCTTGCCCAGGCGCTCGGCGAAGGCGCGCATGGAGCGCGTGGGCATCATGGAGTCCGTCCGCCCCTGCACCAGCAGCGTGGGCACATGGGGCGTGGGGGCCTGGGCCACGGCCCCGGAGACGAGGATGAGGCCCCGCAGCTCGATGCGCGGATGGGACACCCAGCTCACGAGCACGCTGGCCCCCGCGCCTCCATTGGACAGCCCGCCCAGATAGACGCGGCGGATGCCCTGGTCCGCGAGCCACTCGAGCGTCGCCTCCAGCGTGCGCACCCCGTGCGACTCCCACCAGTCCCCGGAGGGGCCCACCGACGGGCACACGGTGAGCGCGGAGATGGCCTGCGCCGCCCGCGCCATCTGCCAGCAGTACACGGCGAAGTTGCCCGCGAAGCCGTGGAGGAAGACGACCGCCGCCTTGGGCGTCGCACCGTCGGGCGGAGCGATGACCAGCGTGTCGAAGGACTTCGAGGACTGGAGGCCCAGGTACGTGGCGACGGCGGGCGTGGCGAGCGCGCCCTCGGCGGCGTCCATCCGGTCGAACGCCGCTTCCAGCGCGGGGATGAACTCGCGCGCATCCGAGCGCGGCACCCTCCCGGAGCGCACCAGCGCATGGGCCGCGAGCAGCGTTCCATCCCGCTCGGCGACGATGCGGTTCACCCACCGGTGGCCGCCATCCGGCAGGCGCAGGGTCTCCACATGGGTGCCCCCCGCGAACGCCATCCGCCCCAGCACCACGAGCAGCAGCACCGCGAACCCCACCCGCGTCAGCCCGCGTCGCCGTCGCCAGGGCCGCGAGACGAGCCCGGCCGCCACGAGCGCGAAGCCCACGGCGTAGCCCCAGCCTGACAGCGAAGCACCGACATAGGCCGCGGCGGCCAGCACCAGCAGGGCCACTGGAGCAACGACAAGCCCCAGGAGGAACGCGGGCCAGCCCCTCGGCCGCGAGGCCACCGCCACCGGCATCATCGAAAGGGAAGACGAAGAAGCCATGGAACCGAGCATGCGAGCCCGGGCCCGCGAGGTGAGCCGCCCGAGGCTGAGCGGTCTGGAACCGGTCGTGAGTGGCCGCTCACCGCCGGGATGACGCACTTGGCCGAGCCCACCCGACCCGAGCAGCCCCCGGGCTGCTCGCCTGCCCATGAACTTAGTGACTGGTCACTTATTAAGTTTGGCGTTATCCTCTGGGTGAAATGGCCTCGAAGACTCCCCCGCCGGAAGGGTCGCGCCCTCCCCGCCGCACCCAGCAGGAGCGCCGCGAGACGACGCGCCGCAAGCTGCTCGACGCCACCATCTCCACGCTGGTGGAGCTGGGGCACGCGCGGCTGACGACGGTGGAGGTGGCGAAGCGGGCGGGCCTGTCACAGGGCGCCCTCTTCACGCACTTCGACACCAAGGAGGAGCTGCTCGCCGCGGCGGTGGAGCACCTCTTCCCGCGCATCATCCAGGACTACCTGGCGGGCGTCGGTGCCCGGCCGGCGAGCAGGGACCGCATCGCCGCGGCGGTGGACATGCTGTGGGCCGTGTACCAGCGGCCGGAGCTGCAGGCGGCCATCGAGCTGTACGTGGCGGCGCGCACGGACCGGAGCTGCGGG
>JBKGHK010000106.1:0-20248 GCA_046520375.1 Pyxidicoccus sp. 3LFB2 | reverse complement strand
CGCGGCAGTTCCTCACCGAGTCGCTGCTGCTGTCGCTGACGGGCGGCGCGCTGGGGGCCCTGCTCGCCGCATGGAGCGTGCAAGCGCTGCTCGCGGCCGAGCCCGGTCACCTGCCGCGGGTGGGCGAGGTGGCGGTGAATGGCTGGGCGCTCCTCTTCGCGCTCGGGCTCTCGCTGCTGCTCGCGCTGGGGCTGGGGATGGTGACGGCGCTGCGCTCGGCGCGCCAGAGCCCGTGGGCCACGCTGGTGCAGGCGGGGCGCACACAGGCCGGAGGAGGGGGCGCGGAGCGCACGCGCCGTGCCCTGGTCGTGGGACAGCTCGCGCTCGCCCTGGTGCTGCTGGTGGGCTCGGCGCTGCTCGGGCGCAGCCTGATGCGCCTGCTCTCGCTGGACCCGGGGTACCGCACCGGGGACGTCGCGGTGCTCAGCCTCGTGCTCCCCCCGGCCGAGGACAAGGCAGCGGGCCTGCGCAACGTGCAGCTGCAGGAACATCTCCTCTCGCGGCTGGGCGCGTTGCCCGGCGTGAGCGCGGTAGGCGCGGTGAGCAACTTCCCGCTCGAGGGGAGCCCGGCGGGTGACGGCACCTTCCTCGTGCTCAACCGCCCCGACGAGGTGGGGAGCTTCGAGGACTTCGGGCGGCTGGTGCACGAACCCGAGCGCACGGGCTCCGCCGAATACCGCGTGGCGAGCGAGGGCTACTTCCGCGCGCTCGGCATTCCCCTCGTGCGCGGGCGTCTCTTCGAGGCGCGCGACACGCTCGAGGCGCCGCACGTGGCCCTCATCAGCGAGTCGCTCGCGAAGGCCCGCTGGCCTCACGAGGACCCGCTGGGCAAGCTCATCCAGTTCGGCAACATGGACGGCGACCTGCGTCCCTTCACCATCGTGGGTGTGGTGGCGGACGTGCGCGAGAAGGGGCTGGATGAGGCGCCCAGGCCCATGTTCTATGGCTGCTCCCGGCAGCGGCTGCGGGCCTCCTCCCGCTTCCATATCGCCGTGCATGGCCCGGCGGGCTCCGCGGCCCTGGTCACCGCGGCGCGGCCGGTGCTGCGCGAGCTCGCCCCGGAGCTGCCCTCACGCCTGAACACGGTGGAGGGCCTGCTGGCGGGCTCACTGGCCTCGAGGCGCTTCAGCCTGTTGCTGCTGGGCGCATTCGGCGCGGTGGCGCTGCTGCTCTCGGTGGCGGGCCTCGGGGCCGTCGTGTCCTATGCAGTGGCGCAGCGCACCCGGGAGTTCGGCATCCGCTTCGCACTGGGGGCGACGGCGGGGGACGTGCTGGGGATGGTGCTCCGGCAGGCAACGCTGCTCGCGGGGCTCGGCGTGGCGCTCGGCGTGCTGGGCGCCCTGGGGCTGAGCCAGGTGCTCTCGGGGCTCGTGTACGGGGTGAGCACCACCGACCCGCTCATCCTCGCCGCGGTGGCGCTCCTCCTGCTTGGCGTGGCGCTGCTCGCCAGCTGGCTGCCGGCCCGGCGCGCCTCGCGGGTGGACCCGATGACGGTGCTGCGCTCGGAGGCCTGAGCCCCTTCATCGCCGCCCGCGACGAAGGGGAAGGCAGGAGGTGAGAGTCCCCCGCTTCCGTGGACGCCCCCTATGTGATGAAAGGGTATTCGATGTCGGAGAGCGAGAAGAAGCAGAGGCGGAGCTCTTCGCGGTGCACAGCTCCCTGAGCGCGGACGATTGCTACCGCAACACCATGCGAGAGGCGGCCGGGCTGAACTACTCGCCCGAGGTGTCTTCGACTGCCTCCGCGCGAGCCGAGCGTCTCCAAGGCCGTCCAGGCTGCGGCCAGTGCCTTCGACGCGCGCGCAGACGCGGCCGTCACGGCCTTTCTGGCTGAAACGAAGAAGGCCGCGCCCCGTGTGCCGGGCAAGGTCGCCCTCATGCACGCCGAGCGCGTGGCCGACCTGGCAGCGCTGACGGAGTTGCTCACCACCGGCACCGCCACCCTCGGCGCGACGGCCCCGGCCACCTCCGCCAGTCTCATACAAGCTGCCCAGCGCGGTGGCCTTCCTCGCGGACAAGGGCCCCAAGCCGCCCCAGTTCGCCCTGGGCGTGCCCGCGCTCTGGCGGCCCTTTCGCCCCGCAGACGCTGAGGTAGCGAAGTTCGCCCGGTACGTGGCGGCCGTGGAGAACCCGGCCGGCGTGCTGGAGGACATGGCAGCGGGCGCTGTCATCCGCGAGGTCTTGGAAGCGCTGCGCACCGTGTACCCGGCCGTCTATGCGGACGTGCGCCAGCGACTGGCGCAGCGCCTCGCCTCCCACGGCTCGGCCCTGGACTACCGGCAGCGCCTGAGTCTGGGCCTGCGGCTGAACTTCCCGGCGGCCCCCTCACTCCGGCCACGATTGCCCGGCTCCAGCAGACCCACGCCGTGGCGGAGTCCCAGGCGCCCCGGAGACGCCCAGGCCCGAGCGGAGGCAAGGTCTTCGACGGCGAGGCGCCGGCCAGCGACCGGCTCCTCAACCGGCGGTGAGCGCCGCCCCGGGTTCCGTCAGGGCTCGTCGGCCATGTCGTCGAGCTGCTCTTGCGCTAGTTCCCGATAGTAGGGCACCACCTCGACGGCCAGCACGTCGCGCATCTCCTGGCGCGCACGGTCGTAGTCGCCCGCCTTCCGGTGACGGTGCATCAGGTGTATCGCGTCCGTCAGCCTGTTGGATCCTTCCGTGATGCGGCGTGCGGCCTCGCGTAGCAGAGCCAGCGAGCCCTCGTCGGAGTGCAGGGCGGCATCCGCGTCGGTGATAGCCACCTCTTGCGCGGTGCGCAGTAGCAGTGCACGCACGTCGTCTGTGAGCACCAGCGGTGCGCCCTCGCGGAGCACCCGGCGAGAGAGCGCGCGGAACGGATTCCAGTCGGGATTGTTGCTCATGGGTCAATGCTTCCCTTTACGAGGGCGGCACACGTCGACAGGCCATTCCTGCTGTCCCTCGCACAGCCGGAAACAGTGGTAACAGGGCCCCGAGTAGATGGCGTCCTTGCAGTCCCCATAGGCCCGGATGCAACGACGCTTCCACTCGGGCAGGGCCGCGTTGTGCGAGTCGTCCCATTCCTGCGCGGCGTCGCCCGCTGCCGCGCTGCCCGCTGCCTTCGCGCCCGCCATGAGCGAGGCGGCCTCGGATGCGGAGAGGCCGCACGCCTCGGGCCCCGGGGTTGCGCTGCACGCAACACGACACGGAGTCCGCGCAGGTGGCCTGCGCGAAGTAGTCGCGGCGGCTCACCGGGGAGTGCGCGGAGCTGGAACAACCCAGCACCAATGCGGCTATGACGGGCGCGAGGAGAGACCTGCTATTCATGTTTGGCCCGAATAGCATGGCCGTATCGGCTTGGGGCCACCGGTAGAGGTGGCTACTTCGACCCGAGCGCCACCAGCACCTTATCCAGCTTCTCGTTCGTCTCCTGGCGCCGGGCCTCGACGCTATCCAGCCGCTGCGCGAGTTGCTGCACGTCCTCACCGCTGGCGAGCGGTGCTGGCGCGGAAATGCCTACACCCGCGCCCGCCTGAGATACCGCATGACCCGTCTTCCCCCTCGCGGTGGCCGCCAGGACAGCCACCGCGGTGCGCACATCCGCCACGGTGATTTCAGTTCCCTTGAGGAGTCTCTGCAGCTCACTCGTCGGCCCGAGCATGCCGGGAACCGCCACAGTTGTTCCCGCCTTGCCTTTCGACTCGTCCATGTAGGCAATCTCCCAGTCATGGTGAGCGGAGACTACTCCAAGCGACCGAGCAGGGCGTGAAGCCCTCGCCCTCTCGATTACTTCTCCGACCGCACCTTTCCTCAATCTTCATGGTTGCATCCTCAAAAGCTGAGATTACCATCTCCGGCATGGACTCTCCCGTGACGGCGAAGGCGGCAATCTTGTCCGTGCTCATCAGCGGCAAGAGCTTCGGTCTCGAGATCATCACCAGGGTGAAGGAGCGCACCGACGGGCGCATCGAACTCAACGAGGGCAGCGTGTACCCCGCTCTGAAGGCCATGGAACGAGAGGGGCTCCTCCGCAGCTTCGATGGCGAGCCGATGCCCGAGCGCGGCGGGCGGCCGCGCAGGTACTACGAGTTGACCGGTGAAGGACGGCGTGCAGCCATTGAGCAGCGCACCGCTGTGGCTGGGCTCCTAGGGCTGCGTCCTGCGGGGGTGTTCTAGATGAGCACCAGCAACTGGACGCTCGTGGCGCTGCTCCTGATGATGCTCAGCGCAGCGGCTGTTATTTGGCTGGTGCGTCGTGCGCGCCAATCCAACCGCGCCTTTGAGGATGCGCGCCGTGTTGCGGCCGAGGCACAGGCACAGCTTCAGTCGTCGCACCACTTCTACGAGGCTTTCTGTAAGCATGCCTCGGTGGACGTGCTGTACAGGAGGGCCGCAGCCAAACGTAGGCAGAGTCTCGCCGCAGAGCTCAAGCAAGCCGGCCTCCTCATCGACGTCAACACCTACGAGGCGCTCAAGCGCAATGAAGAAGCGCTGCGCCTCCTCCGGGAGGCAATAGCGGCGACGGCACTCCATGAGCAAACTGCGCTTACGAGCTGGAGGCGGCTGATGCACCTCCTCAAGCCGACTTCGCGCCCGGCGGGCGCCCGCAGTTTGCATCGAGCTACTTCCGCGTTGGATTTCCTGGGGACGCTGGTTCCGAAGCGCATCGCCAACGAAGAAATCGGTGACGCACTCGAGCAGATCCACGCGATGGTGAAGGCGCGACGCCCTCGGTGGTTCATCACCATCAAGGTCAGCACGACGTTCTTCTGGGTCGCCGTGCACACGGGGCTCCATTACGCCGAGCGCGTCGCCGGCATCATCGGCAAGGCGACGGGCGGCAAGGGCGACTGAACACCAACCCCATCCCCAGCTGCTCAAGCGGCCCGCTACCGACTCCGGTGGCGGGCCGCAGTGCTTCAAGGCGCCCTGTCACGCCGCAGACGCTGTCGCCTCCAGTTCGCCGTCCGCCGAGGCCAGCCGGGCCTCCACTCTTCCTCGGCACCGACGGCCGTGCGGCGAACGACGCAGCGCTGGGCACCGTCGCCTACCGCCATTCGACCGGCGCCGAGTGGGAGGTGCAGGCCCGGGTGTAACCCGCGACGGTGAGTCGCATCCATGGCGCGGGCGTGGACCAGCTCGGCCGGGTGTGGCTGGCGCTGGACGGGCACATCATCCGCGTCCCGAAGGTGCGGTGATGGCTGCGCGGAAGAGGAGCCTCCGTGGCGTGACGACGCTCAAGGACTTGGCACGCGCGGGACTGGCGAAGCTGGAGCGGAATCACCCGGAGCTGGCGAGGGCAGCAGAAGAGCCAACGCGCGGGCAGCCGCTGCGCGACCTGCACTTCACGGCCGTGGAGTCGGAGGCCCTGCACGCCCTGACGCACGCATTGGCATCCAGCCCGAGCGTCGTGGTGGGCCGGGCGTTGCTGGCGCTCGCGGAGGCCCGGGGTATCCAGCCTAGGGGCGGCCGGTGAACCCCGACCTCGTGGAGATGGGCTACGTGCTGATGGGCGAGGAGGTCGTCGTCGAGGTCGCCCGTGCCGGGAGTGGCGTAGAGGGGCCCGTGGAGCCGTTCGCCGCGCGTGCTGTAGAGCAGCACCTCAACGGCATGCACTTGGAGCTGGCAGACGGAGCCCGGGCGCGGAGGCGGCGGAGCGGCGCTGCCTCGCGGCGCTGATCTCGCGGCCCGGCCGGACAACGTGGCCACGGTGCCCACGGAGGCCCTGCGTGGGGTGGTGGCGGCGGTGGTTGCCGCGCAGCAGGAGCGGGAGCCCGGCGTCGGCGAGGCTGGCGACCAGGGCGTCACCCAGAAGCCGGGTAACACCGCCTCAGAGCAGGACCGCTGAGGGGCCGCGCCGCGACTTCCATAAGGCTTACAAAGGGCAGGCGTCCGAGCAGTGCCCGGAAAGACGAAGGGCCCGGAACCTTGCGATTCCGGGCCCTTCTATTGGCGAGGAGTACGGGACTTGAACCCGTGGCCTCCGGCGTGACAGGCCGGCGTTCTAACCAACTGAACTAACTCCCCACAACCATTTGGGCGGAACAGGGATTGAACCTGTGACCCTCGCCTTGTAAGGGCGACGCTCTACCGCTGAGCTATCCGCCCTGAAGGCGTCCGCCGCGCTGCAACGAGGCCGGCTTGTATAGGCCGCGTTGGGCACTGTCAAGCATACGTTTTCGAGGCCCTGATCATTCCGCCGCAGCCCCTTCCGTGAGTGAAGACGTTGCGACGGACAGTGACCTGACTGCTCCCCCGGCGAGGCGCCCACCGCGCCCCGCCCCGAAGGAGCGCGAGGCGGGCCGCCGTCGCCCTCCCCACCCGCTTTTCGAGTGCCAGGGGCGTGTCTCCTCAGCCTCCGTTCCTTCCTGGCCGAGGTGGCCATTACGGCGGCCTCTCCTGGCGCCTTCCGGCCCACGACGGGCCTGTCCACCGGGTTTCCCGTGACCTTCGTCGGCGAGCCATCCGTGGGGGCTTTACCGCCCACCCCAGCGCCATCCCCCAGGACTTTTACAGCCCGTCACTTGCCGTGCGGGGCCACGTAACTCTCCGTGTACCCCTGCCCCCACGGCCCCGGGGCGGGCTGCCCGACGGGCCGAACCCGGCCGGCCGCGGCTACACGGCAATGGCGACAGTCAGGGTCGCCACATAGCCGTCGGTGGTGTTGCCCGTCACGGCCGCCAGCTGCGAGTCCGAGCCATCGCTGAACACGTTGTCGCGGGAGAGGCTGACCTGCCGCAGGTTGCTGACGCTCGCCGAGTAGCCGGGGGTGGCATACACCTCGTCGCACGCGGCCTCGGGCAGCGCGAGCTGCGAGACGGCCACCTTGTTCCCCGCCTTCGTCGCCGACGCGAGGCTCGGGTAGACCTCGAAGTGGATGTGCGGCCAGCGCCCCGAGTAGCACGCGGGGAAGATGGTCGTGAACGTCAGCTGCCCGTTCGCATCCGTCTCCTGCACCCCGCGCAGGTAGTTCTCGCCCGTCACCCCGGAGGAGTAGAGCGAGTACCGCCCCTCACGGTCGCAGTGCCACAGGTAGATGGCGTACCCCTGCAGCGGCTCGCAGGTGCCCGAGGCGTTGACGAGCGTCAGCGTGACGGTCAGCGGGATGCCCCCTGCCGTCGCCGTGCCCGTCCCCACGCTGGTACGGATGTCGCTCCGGACGATGCCCGTCTGCGTCAGGACATTGGGACCGTTGGAGCCGTCGCCGGGATAGGGCCCCGCCGTCTCCGTCGGAATCCGGGAGCAGGAGCCGTCACCCGTCGTCCCCGGGGAGTCACTGCCGCCGCAGCCCACCAGCGGCAGCAGGCTCGCGCCCAGGGCGAAGCGCAGCAACGTCCTGCGCTCCAGCCTGGCGCGGAGCAGCTCCAGGTCCTGCGCCAGACCGCCATCGTCATGCTCGTGCATCGTGAATCCTTTCCCGCCCGGTCAGGGCCACGGGATGGATTCCACACGAGACTCCTTACGAAATGCTTAAGCCGCGACCACGGGCACTTCGGCCGGCTCGGGCAGCGCGTCGAAGCTCTCGAAGGGGTTCTCCAGCATCTCCCGCAGCGTGTTGGCCAGCACGCCCGCGTGGAACCCGTCGATGAAGCGGTGGTCGAACGTGGCGTTGATGTTCATCACCTTGCCCACCACCACCTTGCCGTCCTCCACCACCGGCACCTCCTTCACCGCGCCGGGCGCGACGAAGATGGGCACCCGGGTGTACGGCGCCAGCGGCACGTACGCCGTATCCAGCCCCAGCGAGCCCACGTTGGTGATGATGGCCGAGCCGAACGCGTCCTTCGGCATGCCGAACCGGCTCAGGTCCAGGTTCAGCGTGTACATGAAGAAGGACAGCAGCCACGTGAAGGTGTTGAGGAAGAGGTACGGAATCTTCTGAATCGTCCCCTTGCCCTTCTCCAGCGCCACGTCGCGGCGCTCACGCACGCGGCGCACCGCCTCCTCCAGGTCGCCGGCAATCTCGCGCAGGCTCTTCTTGTCCGCGTCCTCGATGCGCGCCGAGGTGAGGTCCACCTTCCCGCCGTCCGTCTGCACCACCAGCGTGGAGAGCGTCACCCGCTGGCGCAGGTAGATGCGGTTGTAGCGGAGGATGGCATTGGCATCCGGGCAGCGCCGCAGCGCCTCGCCCATCGCCTTGGCCACCAGGTGCGTCACCGTGAGCCGCACGCCGGTGCGCTGGCGGAAGGCCTCGATGTACGCCATCGCCTTGTCCATCCGCACCGTCAGCGTCCCGTAGACGGTGGGGTCATACGCCGTCTTCCAGCTTCCAATCGCCAGCTTGCGGAAGCTCGACAGGTCTCGCTTCGGAATCAACTCCAGGTGCGCCATGGACTCGGGCCCTCCTTCTAGACGACTGCTCGGTCGGGCACGCAGTGTCGCGGCTTCCCCCCTCCAAAGGGAAGGGAGGGGCCCTGGCGTCTCCCCGCCTGCTCACCAGGCTGCGACGCGGCGCATCATGAACGGACGCCCTGGAACAGCAGCAGCCCCACCACCGCTGCCCCCAGGACGATGGCCGGAATGGCGTACCGGCTCTTCCACCGGTACAGCAGGGCCAGGGCCACGGCGAACACCGCCACCGAGGCCACGCCGGTGAGCGAGGCGCGCAGCAGCGTCACCGTGGTGGCGGCGATGAGCCCCACCACCCCCGCCGTGACACCCTCCAGGAAGGCATGGACTCCGCGCCGCTCCACCAGGCGCTCCAGCGGGTCATGCGCCACCAGCGTGAAGGCGAAGGCCGGCAGGAAGACGCCCGCCGTCATCAGCACCGCTCCCGTCCAGCCGCCTCCGAGGAAGCCCACGAAGGTGGAGAAGATGATGAGCGGCGCCGGCAGCACCCCGCCCAGCGCCAGCCCGTCCAGGAACTGCGCATCCGTCATCCACGCCCCCTGCTGCACGGCATCCCGCCGGACGAAGGGGATGGCGGTGTACGCGCCGCCGAAGGTGAGCAGCCCCGCCTTCAGGCCCGACAGGAACAGGCCCGCGAGCGTGACGCCTCCGAGGAGGGCCCCGGAGGCCGCGCCCGTCGCCGTGTCCCCAGGCAGCAGGAAGACGGAGCCCGCGAGCAGCACGGCGCTGGCCACGCCCAGCACCGCCGCCCAGGCCCGGTGCCCCCGCTGGACGAGCGCGTGGACGCCTCCCGCCGCCGCGAGCGTTGGCACGAAGTGCGCGCCCAGCAGTTGGGCCCCGAAGGCGCCCAGGCCGATGGCCCACAGCCAGGGATTCAGCAGGGCATGCTCACCGATGCGGTGGATGGCGCGGACAATCAGCGCCGCCACCGCCGCCTGCACCGCGGCGAATGCGGCCTGCACCCACGGCGAGCCCGTCCCGAAGCGCACGTAGACCCAGGAGAGGCCCAGCATCAGCACGAAGCCCGGCAGCATGAAGCCCAGCCCCGCCAGCACCCCACCCCACCGGCCTCGCGCCACCATGCCGAAGTACACGCAGAGCTCGTGCGCCTCGGGGCCCGGCAGCACCTGGTAGACGGCCAGGGCCCGGTTGAAGCGCGCGACGGAAATCCACCGCTCGCGCTCCACCAACTCCGCCTTCAGCATGCCTATCTGCGCGACGGGTCCACCCCAGGCGAGCGCTCCAAACGTGAGGAAGCGGAGGAACAGCCGCCCGTAGGACTCGTGAGGGGGTCGGGGCTCCAGGGTGCCCGCCGTGTCGGGGCTGGCGGAGGTGTCGGAGGTCATCTGCCGGGACGCTAGCGCGGCCGAGCGGGCGCGGCCCCAGCAGATTGAGCCCGCGGCGGTGACGATGGTGTGTCGCGGACGGACTTCCCACCCACGTCAACAGCGGTTGCGGTCATGTTTCACTGCAATGTCTCACCTGGGTAACCAGGCACGCGTCAGGGTCAGTCCCCACCCAATTGATATGAGATTGTGATTCCTGGATAACACTTCGCAGCCCACGGCCCGGGCTGCCCCCCTTCCCCCGGGTTCCGGCGCGTCCCCATGCTCGTGCCGCAACCCGAGTCCCCCGTCATCGGCGTCCAGCAGGACCGCCTGGAGCGCGTCCGCGACGTGCTGGCGATGATTTCCCTGGGTGAGTTCGACCCGGACCAGCACCTCATCCCCGTGTCGGAAGAGGACGCCTTCTCCCCGTTCGAGGAGACCATCAACCTCTTCGCCCGGCAGCTTCACGCCTCCCTGCGGGAAAACGAGCAGTCCATCCGGCAGTTGGAGGAAGCCCGCCGGGAGATGGAGGAGAAGCTGGCCACCATCGAGCGGCAGCGCCTGGCCATTCGTGACTTGTCCACGCCCATCATCGAGCTGTGGGACAACATCCTGACGTTGCCCATCGTCGGCGTCATGGACACGCAGCGCTCGGTGGAGATGACCGAGCGGCTGCTGCAGCGCATCACCCAGGGCAAGGCCCGCTGCGCCATCATCGACATCACCGGCGTGGAGGTGGTGGACACCGCGACGGCCAATCACTTCGTGAAGATGGTGGGCGCCGCGCGCATGCTCGGCACCCACTGCGTCATCACCGGCATCAGCCCCATCATCGCCCAGACGCTGACGCAGATTGGCGTGGAGCTGCGCGGCGTGAAGACGCTCGCCACCCTGCGGGACGGCATCCAGGAGTGCCTGCTCCACCTGCGCAATGTCTCCGGCCTCAACGCCTTCAAGTCCAGCGGCCACCGCGCGTGAGCGTCCCCGCGAGCGCTCTTCAACCGAGACCTTCCATGGCAGACCCCATTTCCCTTCACGGAATCACCGTCAGCGGCGCCAGCGCCCTTGCCATCCTTGATGCCGTCAAGAGCTTCTCGGTCCTGGTGAACGAGCTCTTGCAGGTGATGAAGCTCCAGACTCGCGATGCCTCGGGCGCGCCCTTCGTGGACCCCAAGGCCTGGTACCCGGCCGAGAACTACCTCCCCGTCTACAAGAAGATCGACACCCTGCTCGGCGGACGAGGGCTGGAGAAGGTGGGCTCCTACGTCCCCCAGAACGCCATCTTCCCGCCCGACATCCAGGACCTCCACAAGGCGCTGGCGGCCATCGACGTCGCGTACCACATGAACCATCGCAAGGACGGGAAGCCCATGTTCGACCCGGCGACGGGGCAGATGCTGGAAGGCATCGGGCACTACCAGTTCCACCCCACGGCCGGGAAGAACGAGGCCGTCCTGGTGTCCGACACCCCCTACCCGTGCCGCTTCGACCTGGGACTCATCAAGGGCATGGCGCGCCGCTTTCAACTCCAGGCCGAAACCACGCATGCCCCGCACCCCGGCTGCCGGCTGAAAGGCGCGGCCAGTTGCACCTACGTCGTCACCTGGTGAGGCCACCCGGCTTCGCGCGGAGCCCGTGTTCCGGCCCCGCGCGACGCCAGGTGACTACGGCCGCAGCTTCAGGTGCAGCAGGTCGCTGCGCCGGGACGGCGGCACGTACCAGGTGCCGTCCAGCTCGAAGGGCTGGGAGAAGTGGCCCGTGGCCACGAGGCCATCCGCCGTCGGGGTGATTCGCAGCGGGGTGTCCA
Organism: Pyxidicoccus sp. 3LFB2; assembly: GCA_046520375.1. Lineage (GTDB taxonomy): Bacteria > Myxococcota > Myxococcia > Myxococcales > Myxococcaceae > Myxococcus. The sequence goes on along the minus strand of JBKGHK010000106.1, from coordinate 8,807 downwards.
GCGCGTCGAAGACGCGGACCCAGCGGGTCGCCAGCGCGCCGTCGAACGCCGCCAGCGTGGACTGCACCCTGTCACTGTACGCCCAGCCCACCGCGCCCAGCCCGAGGCCGCTGCCGCCGCCCCACTGCGAGGTGAGGATGGTGCCCGCGGCGTCGACGGCGAGGCCTTGGAAGAAGTGCCGCGGGAGCTGGCGCAGTGACAGGTCCGTGCCCGTGCTGGAGAGCAACCCCAGGATGCCGTCCGGCGGGCCGCCCTCGTATTCGTCCGGCTCGCTGCTGGCGTACTGCTGGCCGGCGAACGAGAAGCGTCCGCCGAAGTGGCCCGTGAAGACCACGCGGCCGTCCGGCAGCATGTCCACGCCCGTCATGTCGCTCCAGAAGACTGGCAGGACGCGGGACCACACATAGGCGCCGTCCACCGAGTACCTCGCCACGAAGGCCCCGGGCGAGGAGATGGAGCCTCCTCCCAGGTCCGTGGAAGAGCCCGCCCATCCAGCGATGGTGACACTCTCCGCGCCGTCCACGGCGACGTGGCCCACCCGCGTGCCGCGAAGGCTGCTGGCCACCAGCACCCGCGACCAGAGGTAACCGCCGTCCCACTGGAGCTTCAGGACGAAGGAGTTCGGGTACTCGTCGTCATACGGATAGGCCTTGCCCGAGTACACCGGGCCCGCGCCAAAGTCCGTGTAGCCCCAGTACGTGCCCACGAGCACCGCGCTGCCATGCGCGTCCGTGGCGAGGTCCATGACGTCCATGGGGTTGTCCATGCGCTCCTCGGCGGTGTCGAACCAGGCGACGAAGCCTCGCGTCCAGTCCACCGCGCCCGACGGCGTGAGCTTGATGACCACCATGCCCGTGCCCTGCGGGAGCGGCCCCTTCCCGAGGTCCGGGGCGCCGGAGTAGCTGCCCGCCACCAGGACATTGCCCAGCGACGTCACCACGACGCGGCGCAGGCTCACTCCGGCCTGGGTGAAGGTGCGCGTCCACGCCACGGTGCCGTCCGCGCGATGCAGGGTGACGACGTCGGTCTGCTCGGTCCAGGGCAGCGCCCCCGGCGTCTGCTCCACCGTGCTCAGGGAGACGAACCCGCCATTGGGCGCGGCGGTGTCGTGGATGGAGCGCTCCGCGAGCGAGCCACCGCTCTGGCGCGCCCAAGCCGTGGTGCCCGAGGGCTTCGTGCCCCGGTACGAGCAGAACGCATCACTCTCGTAGACGACCACCAGCCGGGGGGCGCCGGAGAGCAGGCCCTTCTCCTCCCCCTCCCGGGAGATGAAGGCCGTGCCGTCCGTGCTGTCCGGCTGGAGCGCGAAGGAGTAGCGGCCCGAGGCCGTCACCACGCCCGTCACGTCGTACTCCACCCACTGGTCCCGGCCGACGGCGCCCAGGTCGCCAATGGCGCTGCCCGTCACCGCCGGACGGTGGTTCCAGTCCGTCACCGCCCCGTCGAACGGGGCCGCGCGGAACAGCCGGGGCCCGTTCCCCGTCGCGTCCACCGCGTACATGCGCAGCAGCACGCGGCGCACCTGCCCGGTGCCCAGCGTCACGTCGAAGTCCAGGAAGCCCTCGGCGCGCGGCTCCGAGTCCACCCGCACCGACGCCTCGTGCTGGAACTTCAGGTCCGCCGCGTCCACCGCCGCGTACGTGTCATGCGTGGTGTGGAACTCGCGGGAGAACACCTCCGTGCGCGTCAGGCACGCATCCGTGGGGGCGGCCCGGGGGGCCCCCGTCCAGACGAGGAGCGTGGGGCGGCGCGCGGGGTCCGTGCTCTCGCGCGAGTGGAACGTCACCCCGTCGCTCGACGTCCCGTACAGCCCGAGCGTGTACTCGCCATTGCCGCGCACCAGGTCCGTCACGTCGTAGTCCACGTACGCGCCCGCGGCGATGACCTGGGAGTCATCCAGCGCCGCCCCCACCTTCGCCGGGCGGGAGTTCCAGGTGGCGGACGACTCGCTCCAAGTGCCCTGCGTCGCGTGCACCGCCGGCCCGTTGTCCGTGGCCGCGCTGGCGTGCAGGCGCAGCACCGCGCGCTGCACTGCCTCCGGCAGGCCCTGCACCGAGAAGCGCAGGTGCACCTCCTGCTGGGGCGAGCTGTCCGCGAGCAGCGACGCGGAGGCGCCCCCGCTCGACGAGGCCGGGTTGTCCGAGGAGACATACGTGTCCGCCGACGGCGTGAAGCCCACGGGCGCGCCCACGGACGCCTGCGGCGCGGGGGCCGGCCGCGGATGGTCCGGCGGCGGACTCCACCGTGAGGACGAGCTGCGGGCGGACGCCGGGTCGGGGTGCTCGCTCGACGCCAGCGTGACGCCGTCCGTGCTGTCCGCCGCCATGTAGAGCCGCACGACGCCGCCGCTGTAGAAGTAGACGCGCGACACGTCCAGCTCCATCCAGGTGCCGCTCGCGACGGAGCCCGCGCTCGCGACGCTCCAGTATTCGCAGCAGGACGGCCGGGTGTTCCACGTGTCGGACTCGTTCCAGTCGCCGGCCCCCGGCGGGTCATACACGGTGGGCCCGTCCGCGGAGCCGTCCAACGCGTACAGCCGCAGCCGCGCGGACGTCACCGTCCCCTCCAGTGTCGGCAGGTAGAACTTGAAGTACGACTGGGACTCCGGGGAGCGGTCCACCTCCAGGGTGGGCGAGGAGCCGTAGCTCGTCGTCGGCGTCGTCGCCACCACGTGCGTGTCCGCGACCGCGCCCAGCATCACCGTCTGCTTCGTCAGCTCCATCCGCCGGGTGTCCAGCGCTTGGACACCCTCCGTGGAACTTCCTTCCCCACCCTGGGGACCGCCGCACCCCGCGAGGGCAACCAGCGCCACACCCAGCCCCCACCCCACCGCCGCCGCTGTCTTCCTTCTCACGCCCTGCCTCCCGCAAGCCCCATGGCAGCGCTGGCTGAGCAACAGGTGCGCCACTCCGGGTGCGGCTGGGGAACCCGCGCCGTTCACCCCCTCGGGGCACCCCACGGCGGCGATAGAGTGCCGCCCATGCGTCACCCGCTCGTGGCCCTCTCCTTCCTGTTCCTGCTCACCGCCGGATGCCGGCACGCCAACATCCCCCAGCTGCCCGCCAGCCATGGCCAGCTCTCCCGGATGATGCAGCGGCACCTGCGCGACGCACCCGAGCCGGATGACCTCACCGAAGGGGCGCTCCCCTCGAGGAGAGACCCGAAGGCGCCCACCCTCGTGGTGGAGCCCGCCCAGGCCCCCGCCGTCCTCGCCGAGGCCATCCAGGTTCTGGAGGGCCGCCCCACGGAGGAGCAGCTCAAGCAGGCGATGGCGGACGTGTACGCCGCCTGCAACGCCCCCTTCCCCCCGGCGTGCGACGCCCTTCGGGACCGCTGGACGAATCCCCGGCGACTCGCGTTCGAGTCCCCCACCTTCTCGGAGGAGGCCCTGCGGATGAATGCCAAGGCCATCGTGGTCATCGAGTGCATGCTGACCACGCAGGGGCTGGCCCGGGACTGCAAGGTCCTGGAGAGGGCTCCCTACGGAATCACGGAGGCGATGCTGCAGGCCACGGCCTCGGCGCGGTACCAGCCCGCGACGTTCTTCGGGCACCCCATCGAGGTCGCCTACTCCTTCCTCTTCAGGCTGCACATGACTCGCGACGAGCTGACGCCCGAGCAGCAGATCGGCTGGGCCCGCGCGCGGGTGGCGCGGTTCCCCGCCAGTGCCCCGGCCTGGTCGCACCTGGCCAATGCGCTCGCGAAGTACGCGCCCGAGGACCCCGACCATCCCAAGGCGCTGCGCGCGCTCCACACGCTGTTGCCCGAGTACTGGTGGCCCGCCAATGAACTGGCCTGGCTCCACGTCCAGGCGGGCCGGCACGCCGAGGCCGAGCCCCTCCAGAAAATCGCGCTCCAGGAGGCACCGCTCAACCCCTATGTCCTGGAGACCGCCGCGGCGGTGCTCGCGGGCCTGGGTCGATGCCAGGAGGCCGTGCCGCACCAGCAGCGCGCGGTGGCGGCACTGCCCAAGGCGTGGCCCGCGCCAGAGCGGGAGCGGTTCCAGCGCACGCTCCAGGACTACCGCCAGCGGTGCCTGGACGCCGTGCTGGCGCCCGCGCGCTGACCCGGGGCCCACCCGCGGCAGGCCTCCTTCGGGTGGTTGGCCGTCCGCCCCCCAGACAGGCATCGACCCGCGCGGCTTTCGGGGCCTAGGTTCCCAGGAGCACGCCCCGCGGACCTCCCGCCGGGAACAGGCGAAGGAGCAGGCACGGGATGCAGGCACAGGGCTCCGGGGAGCAGCGCCCACGCGGCGGGTGGAGGTTCCTGCTCCGGGCCCTGAGCCACCGCAACTACCGGCTCTTCTTCGCCGGGCAGAGCATCTCGCTCATCGGCACGTGGCTCACCCGCGTGGCGACCGCCTGGCTGGTGTACCGGCTCACGGGCTCGGCGCTGCTGCTGGGCGTCATCGGCTTCTGCGGGCAGGTTCCGGCCTTCGTCCTGGGCCCCTTCGCGGGCGTCCTCGTGGACCGGTGGAACCGGCACCGGCTGCTGGTGGTGACGCAGGTGCTGGCCATGCTCCAGTCGCTCGCGCTGGCGGTGCTCGCCCTCTCCGGCCACATCGCCGTCTGGCACGTCGCCGCGCTCAGCGTCTTCCAGGGCCTCATCAACGCCTTCGACGTGCCGGCGCGGCAGTCCTTCGTCGTGCAGATGGTGGAGGACCGCGCGGACCTGCCCAACGCCATCGCCCTCAACTCCTCCATGTTCAACGGGGCGCGGCTGCTGGGGCCGTCCGTGGCCGGGGCCCTCATCGCGCTGGTGGGCGAGGGCGGCTGCTTCCTCATCGACAGCGTCAGCTACCTCGCGGTGATTGCCTCGCTGCTGGCCATGCGCATCGCCCCGCGCGTACAGGAGCACCGCCGCCAGCACGTCCTCACCGAGTTGAAGGAGGGCTTCCAGCATGCCTTCCACTTCCCGCCCATGCGCGCCCTGCTGGGGCTCATCGCCGTGGTGAGCCTGATGGGCATGCCCCTCACCACGCTGATGCCGGTGATGGCGTCCGAGGTGCTCGAGGGCGGGCCCAACACGCTGGGCTTCCTGATGGCCGCGTCCGGAATGGGGGCGCTCGGGGGCGCGCTGTTCCTGGCGTCCCGGCGCTCCGTGCGCGGGCTGGGCCGCGTCATCGTCCTCACCACCCTGCTCTTCGGCGCCGGGCTGGTGGCCTTCGCCGCGTCACGCCACCTGGCCCTGTCGCTCGTCACCATGGTGCTCTGCGGCTTCGGGATGATGGTGACGACGGCGGCGAGCAACACCGTCCTGCAGACCATCGTCGAGGAGCGCATGCGCGGGCGGCTGATGAGCTTCTACGGCATGGCCTTCATGGGCACCGCGCCCTTCGGCAGCCTGCTGGCCGGCGTGCTGGCCACGCACATCGGCGCGCCGGGGACGCTCGCCATTGGCGGAGTCATGTGCCTGCTGGGCGCTGCGTGGTTCCGGATGAAGCTGCCCGCGCTGCGCGAGCGCGTGCGCCCCATCTACGTCCGCCTGGGCATCATCCCCGAGGTGGCCACCGGCATCGACCTGGCCTCGGAGCGCTCCGCACCCCGGGAAGGCTGAGGCAGGTGGCCCACCGCGGTCGCCGCTCAGCCCTCCGCGCTGCCCGGCGTCTTGTCCGGGTCGGCCCAGGGATGCGTCCGATGCGGCGCCTCCTCGTCGTCTCCCTCGGCACAGCCCGGCGTGTGGCCGGGTTCCTCTTCTTCGTAGGCGCCCTGACGCTCCAGCGCGTCCTCCTCTGGCTCGGTCATGCGCCGTGGGTCCTTGATGTCCGGCATGGGGTCCTCCCTTCTGTGAAGATAGTCAGCCGTGGGAGGATGCGGACTCGCACCGGAGGCACGCATGGCCCCGAAGAAGGGAGCCCTCCAGCGGCTCCTCGCCGTCCCATTCCAAGCCGTGGGGAACCTCGTCGGAGGCCTGCTCACGCTGGCCGTCGTCCTCCGGCCCGACCGCGCGGGCAGCGAGCGGGCCCGGAGGAACGCCGACGTGCTCATCGCCGCCTGCCGGGCCTTCCAGGCGAAGCACGGCCGACTTCCCGGTGCGCTCACGGAGCTGGTTCCCGGCTTCCTGCCCGAGTTGCCCCGGGCGAAGTTCGACGGCCCGCACTTCGGTTTCACCTACGACGTGGATGCAGGTGCAACCCGGCATGTCCTGGGATGGACGGAGACAATGCCCTTCGGCCGGCCCTTCTACGTCTTCGAGGAGGACCGCTGGGGGTACCTGGACTGACGCGACGTGTGCGGCGAATGACAGACGGCCAGGGGCCGGGACCGGCCTGACTGCCGTGGCAATGGAGCGGGCGGAGGGGGCGCTGTAGCTTGCCGCGCCATGAGACCCTTCCTCTTCGCCCTCGTCACCCTGCTGTGCGCCTGCGCGAGCTCGCCGCAGCCGCAGCCGGAGACGGCGCCCACCGCCACCGCGCCCGACTCCACCACCCCCGGCCGGCGCCACGGGCATGCCCGCGCCCGTCCAGGGAGGCTCCAGACCGCGTCGCCACATCAAGACACCGTCCCCAACTCCGAGCCTCAGCCCGCACGAACTCCGGGCCAGGCCACCTCGTTCCACGTGGAACACGCCATCCCGTGCATCACCGCCGCAACGACCCTGACGCTTCATCCGGAGATGGCTGCGCACCGGAAGAACCTGACAAGGACTCCGTGGAGCGCACCGCGCTGCGCATCACCGCCAGCGACGACCTCGGCGCCCTCACCACGCACCGGAAGCCAGTGCCGTGTTCCACGTGGAACGCAGCCTCACCTTCAGCACCGCCGCGACAACCGCAGCCCGTTGCCCGCGCGCGCATGAGCGCCATGAGCACCTGCCCTGTTCCACGTGGAACGCGTCACCCCGCGCGTACGGCGGCACGAGCACGGTGCGCCACAAGGACCTGCGCCAGCAACGCGAGCCCATGCCCTGTTCCACGTGGAACGCGACACCGGCACCACCGCATACCGACCTCGCCGCGTCATGGGGACCTGTGCGAGCAACGGAAGCATGTGACCGTTCCACGCGGAACGCGGCCTTCATGCTCCACCGCCTGCGACCTCGCTGCGGCATGAGCACGCGCCAGCAAAGGAGCACGTGGCCTGTTCCACGTGGAACGCTGAGCCCATGCACCGCCGCCGCACATGACCTCGTCGCGACGTGAGGAGCACGCGCGAGCAACGGAGCACACGACGCGTTCCACGTGGAACACGAGGCCCATGCACCACCGCCGCACACGACCTCGTCGCGGCATGAGGGGCACGCGCGAGCAACGGAACACAGGACGCGTTCCACGTGGAACGCGCGCCACCGGCATCACCGCGACACGGGCTCCGATGCGCCACGCGAACATGTCCGAGCACCAGGACTACGGCCCCTGTTCCACGTGGAACGCGCACCGCCGGCTCAACCCCGGCACGGACAGCAAAGCGCAGCGCGAACATGCGCGAGCACCAAGGCCACGAACTCTGTTCCACGTGGAACGCGAACCACCGGCTTCAACACGCCACCGACCACCGCGCGACACGGGACATGCGTGAGCACTGGGAGCACCCGCCCTGCTCCATGTGGAACGCAACGCCGCCTGCTCCACCACGGCACGGACCTCACCGCGCCACGCGGACATGCCCGACCACCAGGGCCACGAGTCCTGTTCCACGTGGAACGCGCACCAACGGCTTCACCGCGACACGGACCACGGCGACACAGGGACATGCGTGAGCACCAGGGCCACCGCCCCTGTTCCACGTGGAACGCGCTGCCACCTGCTCCACCGTCACCGCGACACGGACCTCAACGCGACACGCGGCCGGGCTCGACCACCAGGTGCCATGCGCCCTGTTCCACGTGGAACGCGGCGCCCCCTGCTCCACCTCGACATCGACTTCAACGCGCCATGGAGACATGCGTGAGGACCGGGAGCCCGCGCCCTGTTCCACGTGGAACGCGAGTCCTCGTGCCCCAGCATGCTGAGGCCCCACGTTCAGCACGCGCATCAGCGGCACGGCGGGACTCATGGATGCGCGGCGCGCTTCCTGTTCCACGTGGAACGCGGCGCGCGAAGGCACCGAACCATCCATCGCGAGCGCATGTGCATGCAGCTCATCGCCTTCACGCCACGCGTGGAACTCCTTGTTCCAGGCCCGCCCGCATCACGACAGGTTCGCCCCCGGCATGGAGCGCGGCAGTGCCCAGGGTTCCACGTGGAACGCGCGCACTGACTCGTGCCCGCCCAATCGTCGCCATCCCCACCGTGGTGGTGAGGCCCGGGTCCGGACAGCACTTCGCCGCGTTCCACGTGGAACGCGTAGTGGCCCAATCAGCGAGCCCTCCAGCACGCCATCGCCCCAAGCCTCAGCGCGAGACCGAGGGCCCCACGCGTGGAGCCTCGACCTTGCCGACAGCATCCGCACGCCACCGTCGATGCCTGATGAGGGGCCGGTGATTGGTCCCCGCGTACCGCCCCCACCGCCAGCTTCCGCGTGAGGCCGACGATGTCGGTACCAAATCCCCGTCGCTCGCGTGCGCAGCCGCGTTCCACGTGGAACGCGGGCACGCGCCATCGGCGCATGGCCATGCCGTCATCGCGTCGGCATGACCAACACGGGCCGCCGCGTGCGCAGCCACGTTCCACATGGAACGCGGGCACGGGTCATCGGCGCATGGCCATGCCGTATCGCGCTGGCATGACCAACACGGGCCGCCGCGTGCACAGCCACGTTCCACATGGAACGCGGCACGGGTCATCCGAGCAGTGGCCATGCCGTCACTCGAGCGCCTGGGCATGGGCCAGCACGGGCCGCCGCGTGCGCAGCCACGTTCCACATGGA
>JBKGHK010001069.1:0-2682 GCA_046520375.1 Pyxidicoccus sp. 3LFB2 | reverse complement strand
CGCGGGCGACACGAGCTGCCACGCGCACAGCGCCAGGCTGGCCAGCACGTATGCGCGGACGTCCGGCGCCAGTCGCAGCTGCCTTCGCGCGGCCAGGATGCCCGCCACCAGCACCGCCGCGCCCGCCGCCACCTGGAGCACGACTTCGGCGAGCACGAGGCCCACCGCCCAGAACACGAGCACGCCGGCCACGAGCCGGCGCAGGCGTGGGTCCACCGTCGGCGAGGACGCGGAGGGCATGGGCGGCGCCACGCTACCTCACCGTCAGCCGACCGCGAGGCAGATGCAGCAATCCCTCCCGCCGCAGCCACACCGCCCCGGCCGCCAGCACCAGCAGGAACGTGGGCATCCACGCGGCCACGAAGGGCGACAGCCGCTCCGTGAGCACCAGCGTGCGGCACACCACCATCAACCCCCACATGGCCACCGCCGTCAGCAGCCCCTCGATGATGGCCGCCGTCAGGTGGCCCCGGCGGTTGGTGCGCAGCGCCAGCCCCACCCCCAGCAGCGCCGCGGGCAGCGCCGCCATCGGGTAGGAGAACCGGTTGTGCAGCGCCAGCTCGAACTGACGCGTCGCCAGGCCCACCTCCTTGCGCGCGGCAATCTGCTCGCGCAGCTCCGCCACGCGCATCTGCTCCGGCCGCCCCGGGCGGATGCGGAAGACGTTGGCCGGCACGCCCAAATCGTACTCGGCGGACTCCAGCTGGCGCACCGACGTGCGCCCCTCGCCGGAGAAGCTGCGCTCCACCACGTCCGACAGCTGCCAGCGCGTGCCCTCCACCGACTTCATCTCCGCGGCGTCCAGCCGCTGGCGCAGCTCGAACTCCTTCGACACCGTGAAGATGGACACGTCGCGGAAGCCCTCCTGCGCGCTGCCCGAGCGGAGGAAGAAGATGCGGTCCCCGCGCCGGAACCACTGCTTCGGCGTGTAGTAGAAGCGCCAGTCGCCGCCGCGGTTGAAGCGCTGGGTGGTGATTTCATCCACCCGCCGCCCGGACCGCGTCGCCACCAGCTCGTCGAAGGCCACCAGCCCCACGCACGCCGTCAGCGAGCACACCAGGATGGGCACGTACAGCGCGGACGGGCCGAACGTCAGCGCGCGGATGGCCGTCACCTCGCCCTGCTTGCGCAGCGCGGACACCGCCGTGCCCGCCGCCAGCAGCAGCGCCGCCGGCCCCAGCTGCTGCACGGACACCAGCGCCTTGTAGGCGTACAGCTTCGCCGCGGCCTCCACCCAGCCGGGCCCCGTGTACGACTTCGCGCGGTCCACGAAGTCCACGACGACGAAGATGACCACCAGCCCCGTGAGGATGCCGATCGCGAAGCGCAGGTACGTGCGCAGCACGTAGCCGAAGAGAGTGCCCTTCACCGGACTGTCCCCGAGCGGTTCACCCGGTACAGGGCCACCGCGCCCACCAGCATGAAGATGACGTTGGCCAGCTGCCCGGCCACCTCCACCGGCAGCCGCCCCTTCTGCCCCATCTGCTCGAAGGCGCGGCTCAGCAGGTAGTACAGGACGTAGCCGCCCAGCGTCAGCAGGTAGCCCCACGCCCGCCCCGACTGCCTGCGGCCAATAGCCAGCGGCGTGCCCAGCAGCGCGAAGGCAATGGGCGCCAGCGCGTTGCCCAGCCGGCTGTGCAGCGCCATGCGGAACGAGCGGGGGTCTCCCCCCTGCTCCTCCGCCTCCCGGGCCGCCTGCATGAGCTCCAGGGGCGTCAGCTCCTCCTTGGCGGAGGTGAAGCGGCTGCGCTTGCCCATGGACACGCCCACGCCGACGCTGATCTCCGACTTGTCGAAGTGGATGACGCTGTAGTCCTCATCCGCGCGGCCGGAGCGGTGGACCTCGCCGTCCTCCAGCGCGAAGCGCAGCACCTCGCCCCGGCCGCTGACGCCCACCTGCCCGCGGTGCGCCAGCACCAGCAGCGGCGCGCTCGCCTCGCGGTCGTCGTGCAAGAGCACGTTCGTCCAGCGCCCGTCCGGGGACACCCGCTCCGCGTAGAGCGTCAAGTCACTGAGGTCCTCGTAGAAGACGCCGGACTTCACGTCGCCCACCACGTTCTTCCGGATGACCTCGCTCACCAGCTCCTTCACCCCGGTGAGGCCCCAGGGCTGCGCGGTGGAGGTAATCAGCATCATCAACACGCTGAGCGCCGCCGCCACGCCCATCGGCGCGGCCAGCAGGCGCATGGGCCCCACGCCCAGCGACTGGAGCGCCGTCAGCTCCCGGTCCTCGCCCAGCCGCCCCAGTCCCAGGAGGATGGCCAGCAGGAAGGCGATGGGCAGCGCCATCATCAGGAAGTGGGGCGCCAGGTAGGCAATCAGCCGCCCCAGGTCCACCAGCGTCACCGAGGAGCCCAGCAGCACGTCCGTGCCCCGCAGGAACTGCATGACGAACAGGAGCAGGAACATGAACGCCACCCACACCCCGAGCGGCACCAGCAGCTCCCTCAGCAGGTAGCGGGAGACCCGATTCACAAGGCCGCCTTCATCCCTCGCGCGCCGATGTCCCGGCGGAAGTGCATGCCCTCGAAGCGCACCGCCTGGGCCGCCGCGTAGGCCCGCTCCCGAGCCCGCGCCAGGTCCTCGCCCCGCGCGCACACCGTCAGCACCCGCCCGCCGCTCGTCACCAGCGCGCCGTCCTTCGCCTCCACGCCGGCCAGGAACACCGTCGCGTCCGAGGGC
>JBKGHK010001068.1:0-2682 GCA_046520375.1 Pyxidicoccus sp. 3LFB2 | reverse complement strand
CCCGCCGCTCCGGCGGAGACGCCGCTCCCGCGCCCACCCCGGCCTCGCCGCCGGCCGGCGGCATGGGGCTGGACCTGACGCAGGAGACGCCCAAGCAGACGGCGCCCACCATGTCCTTCGACGCGGTGGACGTGTCCGGCAAGACGGCGGACCGCCAGCGCCTGGACGTGGCCGTCAGCCTCTTCAAGAACGACGAGTACGAGAAGGCCGCCATGGCGGCGCACGAGCTTCTGGGCGACCCGAAGCTGGCGGGCCTGCACACCGAGGCGCGCTACGTCCTCGCCAAGTCGCTCTACCGCATGGGCATGTACCACTCGTCCCTGGGTGAGTTCTCCAAGCTGCTCTCACTCGGCCCGTCCACCAAGTTCTTCAAGACGAGCCTCGAGTGGCTGTTCTTCATCAGCCGCAAGACGAAGAACGAGACGGTCATCCTCGACGAGATTGCCCGGCACGCGAACCAGGAGTTCCCGGAGAAGTACCGCAACGAGTTCCGCTACCTGCTGGCGCGCTACCACTTCGTGCGCGGCCGCGCGCTGGACCAGGTCGGCCAGCCGGCGGACGCGGACAAGAGCTTCGAGGAAGTGAAGCGCCTGGCGCTGAGCATCCCCCGGAATGACCCGTTCTTCCCTCGCGCGAAGTACCTCGAGGGCCTGTCCGCCTTCCGCAACGGCAGCCGCACGAAGGACGCGGCCTCCAAGCGCGGCAACGGCGAGATGCTGGCCTCCGTGGAGGCGATGAAGGAGGTCATCCGCCTCACCCGCCCCATGGCCGGGAAGACGGCCGAGCAGGCGAAGATGGACAAGTCGCTGCGCGAGCTGGCCTTCATGCAGCTGGCCCGGACGCACTACGGCATGCAGCAGAACCGCTTCGCCCTCTTCTACCTGGGCAAGGTGGAGCGCGGTAACACCCAGTGGCTGGAGTCCCTCTTCGAGGCCAGCTGGGCCAACTACCGCGTGGGCCAGTACGAGCAGGCGCTGGGCAACCTGATTACGCTGTCCTCGCCCTTCTTCCGGGAGGAGTACTTCCCCGAGGCGCTCATCCTGAAGGCGGTCATCTATTACGAGAACTGCCGCTACCGGGAGTCCACCGCCATCCTCCAGGACTTCGAGCGCACGTACCTGCCGGTGCATGACCAGCTCGAGTCGCTGGTGAAGAAGAACATGGACGCCTCCGAGTACTACTCGGTGCTCGCCGAGGTGCAGAAGAAGAACAAGGACGGCCTGGAGAAGAACGAGACGGACGTCATCCTGGAGCGCATCCTCCGGCTGGCGCTGACGGACCAGGACCTGCGCAAGACGAACGACTCCATCCTCGAGCTGGAAGGGGAGATGGACGCCTTCGCCAACCGCGCGGACACCTTCAAGTACTCGGACTTGAGCAAGACGCTCTTGGAGGGGCTCAAGGTGCACCGCACCGGCCTCATCTCCAAGGCGGGCATCATGGCCAAGGGCAAGCTGGAGACGGAGCTCGTGGCGCTCAAGCAGCTGCTGGCCAACGGCCTGCGCATCAAGTTCGAGACGACCACGAAGGAGAAGGAGTTCCTCGAGGAGCAGCTCAAGGCGGGCGGCCGCACGGCCATCGTCAAGAAGTACAAGTACTCGGTGGCGGTGTCGGACGACCAGCTCTACTGGCCGTACGAGGGCGAGTACTGGCGCGATGAGCTGGGCACGTACCAGTACACGATGACCAAGGGCTGCATCGAGCGGGACACGGCCAACCGGAACGTGCAGTCCGCCGAGGCGATGTAGCCCACGCCCGGGCGCGGCACTTCTGCTGCCTGACGACCGCTGGGGGCGCTATGTTCCGCGCTCCCGGCGGTTTTCTTTTTCGAGGAAGGGGTTCCTGGTGGCGGTGGTGAGGCGGGCGGCGTCCCTGCGCGTCGTCTTCGGAATCGTCGCGCTGGACCTCATCGGGTTCGGCATCCTGATTCCGCAGCTGGGCGTGTACGGAGTGAAGTTCGGCGCCTCGCCTTTCACGGTGGGGCTGCTCATCTCCGTCTATTCGTTGATGCAGCTGGTGGCCGCCCCCGTGCTGGGCCGGCTCAGCGACAGGTATGGCCGCCGGCCGGTGCTGCTGCTCAGCCAGGTGGGCTCGCTGCTGGCCTACCTCCTGTTCGCCTTCGCCCAGTCCCTGCCGCTGCTGTTCCTCGCGCGCGTCATCGACGGGGTGTCCGGGGGCAACATCTCCACCGCGCAGGCGGTGGTGGCGGACATCACCACGCCCCAGGACAGGGCGCGGGGCATGGGCGTCATCGGCGCGGCCTTCGGCCTGGGCTTCGTGCTGGGGCCGGCGCTGGGGGGCTTCCTGGGCGCGTGGGGGGGCAACCTGGCCATCGGCCTGTTCGCCGCGGGGCTGGTGGCGCTCAACCTCACCTGCACCTTCTTCTTCCTCCCCGAGTCCCGGCACGAGGGCAGCCCGGGCGCCACGCGCGCACCCTGAAGGGGGCGACGCTGGCGTTGAACCTGCCGGTGGTGGGGCGGTGCCTGGTGCTGATGCTGGTGTTCACCACCGCCTTCGCGCAGATGGAGGGCACCTTCTCCGTCTACATCCTGACGCAGTTCCTCTCGTCGGGGCCGGTGCCGCTGCGCGAAGGGGGGCTGTTCCTCCAGGCGGCGCTGCCGGACGCGGCGATGCTGCGCGAGGCGAGCCTGCGGGCCGGGTGGCTCTTCGCCACGGTGGGGG
>JBKGHK010001067.1:0-2684 GCA_046520375.1 Pyxidicoccus sp. 3LFB2 | reverse complement strand
CGCCGTGGAACGTGGGCGTGCCCCGTGAGGCCATGTTGAAGGCCGTGGGGACACTGGCGTGGGACTCGGGCTCGCGGTGGGAAGCCCAGGCGGCGGGCGCGGTGGGGCGGATGCTGCTGCTCAACGCGCTGCTGCCCGAGGCGACGCCGGCCGGACGGGGCGGACTGCTCGCGGCGGCGGGCGGCTGTTGTCGGAGGTGCCCCCGGTGCGGCTGGTGTTTGCTCGCGATGCGTCCGCGGCGGCGGTGGTCCGTGGCGCACTGGAGGCGACAGGACATGGGTGAGGGGACGGAAGGCAGGCCGCTGCTGACGGTGATTGCCGGGCCGACGGCCTCGGGGAAGACGGCGCTCGCCATTGCCCTGGCACAGCGCGCCGGCGGGGAGATTGTCAGCGCCGATTCGCAGCAGGTGTACCGGCACTTCGACATCGGCACCGCCAAGCCCTCGGCCGAGGAGCTGGCCTCGGTGCCCCATCACCTGCTGTCCGTGGTGGACCCGCTGGAGACGTTCTCCGCCGCCGAGTACCAGCGACGCGCGGACGCGGTCATCTCCGAGATTGCTGGACGCGGCCGGCCGGTGTTCGTCGTGGGCGGCACCGGCCTCTACATGCGCGTATTGCTGCACGGCGTGGTGGACGCGCCCGGCGCGCTGCCCGAGTTGAGGGCGGAGCTGGAGGCACTCGCGACGGCCGAGGGCCGGGAGGCCGTGCACCGGAGGCTTTTGGCCGTGGACCCGGAGACGGCCGCGAAGCTGCCTCCGCAGGACCTGGTCCGCGTCGTCCGCGCCCTGGAGATTCACGCCCAGACGGGCGTGCCCGCGTCGGAGTTCCGGAAGGCGCATGCCTTCGCGCCGGACCGGTATCCCTTCCGCCTGTATGTGTTGGACCCGCCGCGCGAGGAGCTCTACCGCCGCATCAACGCGCGCACCGAGGCCATGTTCTCCGGTGGGCTGGTGGAGGAGACGCGAGCGCTGATGGCGCGGGGCTACACCGAGGCGGCGCCCATGCGCAGCGTGGGCTATGTGCAGGCACGCGCGGTGGTGGAAGGACGGATGTCCGTGGAGGAAGCCATCCAGGACACCGCGCAGGAGACGCGCCGCTATGCCAAGCGGCAGCTCACGTGGTTCCGCAAGGAGCCCGGGGCCGTGTTCCTGCCCCCGCCGTACGCAGTGCCATGATGGCGCCGGGCTGACGCGGAGGAGTCGGCTCCTGACTCGGTGCGAACGACGGGCTGGGGTGTTCCTCCCAGACCTCCCGCACGCCGGGGCCTACGTCAACGCGATGCACGCCGCGCCGGTGATGTACTCCAGGACGGAGCAGGGGAGGGGCGGAGCGTTACGGGGCCGCGTTGTCCCCCTCTGTTCCTGTCCCCATGTTCGCTGCTGGAGCAGCGCCCGTGCTTCGCAGACCGCGGCGCGGCGGCTGACTGGGGCACGGTCCGCCGGACGCAGGGGCGCTCACAACGCGGGAGCGGGACGTCATGGCCGTCACCATCGAGCGGAGTCAGGAATCACGCCCAGGCAACAGTCCAAGGGTCACCTCGGCGGTATGGGGAGGCCTCTTCGTCATCGGGCTGCTGATGACGGTGCTCGGCTTCGTCGCCCTGGGGACCGCGTTCCTCACCAGCCTGGTCACCGTCATCTACTTCGGCGCCCTGCTGGCGATGATGGGCATCGCGGAGGCCGTCTCCGCGTTCCGCGTCCGCAGGACAGGGGGGCCATTCTGGCTCTACCTGCTGAGCGGCATCCTCTCCACCGTCGTGGGCCTGTTCGTCCTCGTGTATCCGCGCGCCGGCCTGGCCGCGCTGACGCTCATGCTCGCCGGCTACTTCTTCGTCAGCGGCCTCTTCCACGCCATCACCGCGGTGATAGACCGCTATGCGCGCTGGGGCTGGGACCTGTTCTACGGCGCCGTCTCCATCCTCCTGGGCGGCGTGGTCATGAGCGAGTGGCCCGTCTCCGCCGTGTGGCTGGTCGGCACCTTCGTCGGGATTGGCATCCTCTTCCGGGGCGTCGCGCTCATGGCGGGCTCGCTGACCCTGCGGCGCGCCATGCGCGAAGTCACGGCGTAGCAGGGCTCACTGTCATGGGGGAGGGGAGCCGCCCTCGCCATGGCGGCTCCAGTCCTCTCACCGGGCCTCAGGACGCGTAGCGGTCCGAGCCCACCTCGTGCTGCAGGTTCTCCGCCGGCTGCGCCGTGGGCTCCAGCGAAGTGGTGACGGGCGGCCGGCCCGTGAGCAGGCGCAGCAGCCGGTCCGGGTCCACGGGCTTGGGCAGGAAGGCCTCGGCCCCCGCGTCCAGGGCGCGCTGGCGCACGTGCGGGCGGTTGAGGCCGCTCATCACCACCACCCGGGTGTTGCGCGTGAGCGGGTGCTGCTTCAGCCCCTCCGCCAGCCGCAGGCCGTCCACCCAGTGCAGCACCACGTCCAGCAGAATCGCCGTGGGAGGACGGCGCGCCACCGCGCAGAACAGCGCCAGCTCGTCCGCGAAGGCCACCACCTTCGCGCCCGTGCTCTCCAGCAGCGCCGTCAGCGCCTCGCGCGCGTCGGGGTCATCATCCACCACGTAGTACAGGTCGGGCTCCAGCTCGGGCACCACCGTGGGCACCGGCTCCAGCGTCGTGCGCATCCACGAGCCCACCACCTCGCGCAGGCCCGCCCAGCGCGCCGCGCCCAGCAGCGCCGTGGG
>JBKGHK010001066.1:0-2695 GCA_046520375.1 Pyxidicoccus sp. 3LFB2 | reverse complement strand
CGCGCAGGCGCCGAGGCAGGCAGGGCGCCTACGGGCCCCGCTCCGCGGGCGAGCCCGGAGCCACGGGCGACTCGTGCGGGTAGTAGGACATGCCCGTGGCGGGCGCGAGTCCCTCCGGAGGCGGCGCGGTCTCCACCTCGTCCGTGGGGATGAAGCCCGGCCGGTCCACGCACAGCACCGTCTGCTCGATGGCCGTCGGGTTGTCGTAGCGGTGCGGGAAGCCGCGCGGCCAGTGGAAGGCCATGCCGCGCTCCACCGGCTGGCCCTGCAGGAGCAGCCCGGGCCCGAGCACCATCTCGCTCTCCTCCATCTGCTGATGGACGTGCGTGGGGATGGTGCCCCCCGGCTTCACCCGCAGCCGGTAGACGCCGTAGCCCGCGCCCTCGTGGATGATGTCCACGCGGCCAAAGGCCTTGTCCTCGCCCCGGTACTCCATCTCCTCCGCCGCGCGGTGGATTTGCAGCGACGGCACCACGAGCCCGCCCAATGCCTGGGGCTTGGTGACCCGCACCGTGGCCGCGTGCACCTGCGCATGCGGCGCGTCTTGCGTGGGCGGCGCGAGCACGTAGCGGCACACCGCGTCCACGGCGGACTCCAGCAGCTCGAAGCGGCACGCCTCCAGGAGGAAGCGCAGCTCGCCGGCCAGCCGGCCGTAGTTCACCGTGTGAGCCAGCCGTCCTCCCGTCGCCGCGTTGCGCGTGTCCAGGAAGAGGGCCACGTCCAGCCGCAGCGGCTGGGCGGTGAAGCGCTCGCGATTGAAGACGCCCACGATGCAGTCCACCGTGAGGCCCCGCAGCTCGATGATGTCCAGCGGCCGGCCCTGGGCCGTGGCGCCGGCGAGCGGGTGGAAGGGGTGCTCTCCATTCATAGCTGCGCGCTCCTTCCGCCATCCACGGCGATGACCTGGCCGGTGAGGTACGGCGCCTCACGGGCGAGGAAGACGATGGTGCGGGCGATGTCCTCCACGCTGCCCTCGCGCCCCAGGGGGATGCGTTTCAAGACCG
Organism: Pyxidicoccus sp. 3LFB2; assembly: GCA_046520375.1. Classification (GTDB taxonomy): domain Bacteria; phylum Myxococcota; class Myxococcia; order Myxococcales; family Myxococcaceae; genus Myxococcus. Next base: position 1,691 of record JBKGHK010001066.1, on the reverse strand, counting down.
CCTCGCGCGCCGCCGCGTCGTAGTCCTCCGGGAAGGCCACGGCGCCGGGCGAGACGGCGTTGACGCGCACGTGCGGTGCCAGCTCTACCGCCAGCGCCCGGGTGAGCATGATGAGGCCCGCCTTGCTCACCGAGTAGTGCGAGTAGTGGCTCACCGGTCGCTCGCCGCCCACGTCGGTGATGTGCACCACCAGCGGGTCCTTCCCCGCGCGCAGCGACGGCAGCAGCGCCTGCGTGAGGAAGAAGGGCGCGTCCAGGTTCACCGCCAGCATGGTGCGGTACTGCTCGCGGGAGATGGAGGCGAAGTCCACGCGTTCATAAAGGCCCGCGTTGTGGACCAGCACGTCCAGCGCGGGCCAGGCCTCGCGCACCCCGGCGCCCAGCGCGTCCACCGCTTCGGGCTGGCTCAGGTCCGCGGCATGAAGGGTGACGCGGCGGCCGAGCGCCCGGAGCTCCTCCGCCAGCGCCCCGAGAGAGTCGAGCGAGCGGTTCGCATGGAGCGCCAGGTCATACCCGGCGCGGCCGAGGGCCCGGGCCACCGCGCTGCCAATGCGGATGCCGGCTCCTGTGACGAATGCGGTCCCCATGGGGCGCATTCAGTAACAGGCCCCGCGAGGAAAGGCACCGGAGACCTGAAAAGGCACGGGGCGCGCCGGACTACCCCCGTAGTCCAACGCGCCCCGCGGTCCTGAGTGCTTTCCCCTGCTGCGGTACTTCCCCTTGAGTCAGAAGCCGTCTTCGCTACGGGTGGTAGGTGGCCGCGTGGGTGCGGTTGCCACCGTTCCAGCCGCCGTTGTGGGGAATCCAGACCCACTCCTGCACCTGCTCGTAGCGGGCCGGCACCCAGCGCTGCTCGTAGAAGCCGCCGGTGCACTTGGTGACGCGGGAGCGCCGGTTGTGACGCTCCTTGCAGACCTCGGGGACCCACACGCGCTCATGGCGGCCCTCGACGTAGCGGTTCACCGTCTGCAGCTCGTAGCGGCCACGGGCCTTCGGAGGGGGCAGCGGAGCCGGGCCATGGCGGCAGGCGTCTCCGTGGACGTGGACCTCGACGTAGCCACCACCCCGGCGGTCATCGTGGTGGTCGCGGCGGTCGTCGTGGCGGTCATCCCGGCGGTCGCGGCGGTCATCCCGGCGGTCATCCCGGTGGTTGTTGTCGCCGTTCTGCCGACGCGCGGCCTCCTGGTTGGCCCAGTCACGCACGCTGCCGTCTTCCGCCAGAGCCGCCGTGGAGCCGAAGAGAAGGGTGCCGAGAACCAGGGACGCGATACCAGTCTTGAGAGCCATGTTGTTCAACCTCCGTCGTCCTGCTTGCACCTTCTGACGGGGGTCCCCGCCGGGCATTCAATGCGAGACGCAGCGCCATGCTGCCCGATATCGCACCCGGGGGATACGCGCCCAAAAGCCCCGGAAACCCAAGGAGTTAGCGGGGTGCGACTTCCACGCAGGTCAACCCCTCCTCGGGGGCGCAGTTCTGTCCCACGAGGCAGCCGCCCACCCCTCCGGAGTCCACACAGCGGATGGGCCGGCAGTCCGCGTCCCCGGTGCAGGGCCGGCGGCTCACCGTACACGCGCCCTGACTGCACGCGTCCTGCACACAGTCGGCGTCCTGCTGACAGGTGCAGAAGCCCTCCACGTCGCCCTCGTCGATGGCGCAGCGGCCCGCGCACGCGCCCGCGTCCTGCCCCGGTG
>JBKGHK010001065.1:0-2695 GCA_046520375.1 Pyxidicoccus sp. 3LFB2 | reverse complement strand
TATCGAATTCATCACGCCACTGACCGTGGCGGTGGGGCCAGCACCGAGTTTTCCGGCCCGCTCCGTGGACGGGGTGCCGGGCTCGCTCGGCGGGGTGCCCGGGGTGGTGGTGGGCTTGCTGCAGCCGGCGGCGAAGCCAAGGGCAAGGGCGGCGAGGAGCAGCGGGCGGACGTTCATGGGGGGCTCCGGAAGGGAAGGGCGCACAGTGTCCTCTGCTTATGAAGTTGGGGCCAGTCCGCGCCTGCTTCCAGGGGAATGGCGGCGTTTCCCAGGCGGACTATGTTCCGGGTATGGACCAGGACACGGACCCACGCCGACGCGAGCGCTACCTACAGCTGCTGCGGGCCCAGTCCCCCGTGGACCGGCTGCGCAAGGCCGGGGCTCTGACACGCGCCGTGCGGCAGATGGCGACCGCGGGCATCCGCCAGGCGTTTCCCCAGGCCGATGAGATGGAACTCCGGGTCCGGCTCGCCGAGCGCCTCTATGGACGTGAGGTGGCGGCCCGGCTATTCGGTCCCCATCCGGCACTGCGCGGATGAGCGAACCAGACGTCATCGCCGTCGCGCTCCAGTGCGCCGACGCAATGGAAGCGGCCGGGGTGGGATATTTCCTGGGGGGCAGTCTGGCGAGCTCACTCCAGGGAGAGCCCCGGGCCACCAACGACATCGACTTCGTCATCGACCTGCGCCTGCCCCAGCTCCCTGCATTCGTGCAGGCGCTGGGGCCCGACTTCGACGTGGACGAGGAGTCGCTCCGGGAGGCCGCCCGTCAGGCGACATCCTGGAACATCTTCCACCTGCCCACCGTCACGAAGGTGGACCTCTTCCTGCTCCGCTCCGGGGCGTTCGACCGGAGTGAGTTCGAGCGTCGGCGCCGGGTGGTGCTGACTCCAGATGGAAGAGGGCTCTTCATCAAGAGCCCGGAGGACTCCGTCCTTCGCAAGCTGTTGTGGTTCCGTGAGGGTGGGGAAACCTCCACCACTCAGTGGCGCGATATCGTTCAGGTCCTCCGGGTGACCGGCGGTCAGATGGATGGGGATTACCTGAACTCCTGGGCAGGGACACTGGGGGTGACAGCCCTGCTCGACCGGGCCCGGACATTGGCACATTAGAGGGGTTCCGCGTTCATTGACGTCCCCCCGGGCAGGGGCTACATCCGGCCTCACTGATCGGCCCCGAGGGCCGTGACCTGTAAGGACACCTTCCGATGGAATTCCGCATCGCCGCCGACGAGCTGAAGAGAGCCCTCCACCGCGCTCAGGGCATCGTGGAGCGCAAGACGACGATGCCCATCCTCGCGAACGTGCTCGTCAACGCGAACAAGGGCGGCATCACCGTCACGGCGTTCGACCTGGACATCGGCATCGTCTCCGAGCACCCGGCCGAGGTCATCAAGACGGGCGCCGTCACGCTGAGCGCCAAGTACGTCTTCGACATCGTCCAGAACCTCCCGGACGCCCAGGTCACCCTCAAGAAGCTGGCCAACAACTACGTCGACATCTCCAGTGGCTCGGCCCACTTCAAGATTGTCGGCATGGCCGCCGAGGAGTACCCCAAGCTGCCCAAGGAGGAGAGCGCGCCCATGGTGCAGGTGGGCGGCAACACCCTCCTGGAGATGATCAAGAAGACGCAGTTCGCCATCTCCAGCGACGAGACGCGCTACATCCTCAACGGCGTCTTCTTCGAGCCCCAGAGCGAGGGCAAGGTCCGCATGGTGGCCACCGACGGCCACCGCCTGTCGCTCATCGAGCGCGAGGTGCCGGGCGACTTCAAGCTCAAGAGCGGCGTCATCATCCCCCGCAAGGGTCTGATGGAGCTCAAGCGCCTGCTCGACGAGGCCCCCGACGCCGAGTGCCACCTGGGCTTCGCGGAGAACTCGGCGCTGTTCAAGAAGCCGGGCCTGTCCATGGTGATGCGCCTCATCGACGGGCAGTTCCCCGAGTACCAGCGCGTCATCCCCAAGCAGGGCGAGAAGGTCGTCCTGGTGCCCAAGGTGCGCTTCCTGGAGGGCCTCAAGCGCATCGCCCTGCTGTCGGCGGACAAGAGCAACGCCGTGCGCATCGGCCTGGAGGACAACAAGCTCGTCATCACCGCGAGCAACCCGGACCTGGGCGAGGCCAAGGACGTGCTGGAGCTGGCCTACCGGGGCACCGACATCACCATCGGCTTCAACGCGCGCTACCTCATGGACGTGCTCGCCGTCACCGAGACGGACGAGGTCTCCTTCGAGCTGGGCGACGAGCACAGCCCGGGCGTGCTGCACGCCCCCGGCGACCGCAGCTTCACCGCCGTCGTCATGCCCATGCGCGTGTGAGCCGGGCTCGGCTGGAGTTGATCCGAAGCGCCGATTGCTGAACGGGAAGCCTGGACCCGGGGACGCTCCCGGGCCGCCGGGTCGACGCACCGCGGCTTTGCTCCGTTCACTCGTGCGGGGCCCCCGGGGCAGGGGGGCCTGCCGACCGCCGGCCTCCTCTTTATAGTGGGGACGTGGCAACGCACCCGGACAACCTGCGCGCGAGGCTGGAGGACCGCGCGGACCTCCTGGAGGCCACGCGTCTTCGCTACCGGGCCCTGCGCGGCATGCTGGATGCCTTCTTCTGGAAGGACCGCGTGCGCGCCCAGTTCGAGCTGCTGCGCGAGGTGGCCCAGGCCCAGCCGGAGGTGGATGCCGCGCTCGCCGCGCTGAAGCGCCGTGC
>JBKGHK010001064.1:0-2710 GCA_046520375.1 Pyxidicoccus sp. 3LFB2 | reverse complement strand
GGGCGCGCAGCACCAGCGCAACGAGCGGCTCCGGCAGGCCCACCGCCAGCTGCTCCACCTGCGCGGGGCCGAGGCGCACCATCCGCGCGGCCACCTCGTTCACCGGCATCCACGTGGGCCCCTGCGCCTCCAGGGGCCTGGCCTCCGAGCCATCTGGAGCCAGGAGCGGTGGCACCGGCATCACGTCCTCCACCATCAACGGGTGCCGACCCGTCAGCAGCTCCAGCAGCACCAGCCCCAGTGAGAACAGGTCCGAGCGAGAGTCCACCGGCGCCCTGCGCAGCGCTTCCGGGGATGCGTAGGTGACGTCACCCTTCACCAGCGGGCGGCTCGTCACCTCGCGGCCCGTGAGGGAGGACGCCGCCACCGTGAAGTTCGTCAGCTTCACCTCACCGTGAATGCCCACGCGGATGTTCCTCGGGCTCACGTCGCGGTGGACGATGTGCAGCGGGCGGCTCAGGTCGTCCGTGAGGCCGTGCGCGTGGTGCAGCGCCTCGGCCACCTCGGCGGTGACGTACGCGGCGAACGCGGGGGACAGGGGCTGGCGCCGCATGGCGGCCAGGTTCAGCACGGTGTCCAGCGAGCGCCCCTCCACGTACTCCATGACCACGTGGGGTGCGCCCCGGTACAGCTTCAGGTGGTGCACCTTGGCGATGGCCGGGTGGTTGAGGCGGAACGTCAATTCCACCTCCTCCACCAGGCGGCGGCGCTCCACGAAGCTGGCCGGGCTGCTCAGCCGCTTCACCACCACCGGGCCGCCGAGTCCTCCCCGGTACCGGCGCCGCGCGAGCATCAGCAGCTCACCGGTGGAGCGGACCTCCAGCTTGCGCACGAACTCGAACGCCGTGCCGCCCACGGTGAACAGCACCCTCGGTTTGCGAGGACCCTGCGGAACCTCCTCCGTCGTCGTGTCAGGCGTCGTCATCTCCTGCCTCTGGACCTGTGAAGTTGAGTTGGGAATGCTCAACCCGTGAGGTAGCACAGATGCAGGCGCGGAGGGAACCTCTCACGTTGCGTGAGTGGGAGTAGACGTGACAGGTTGGAGAGCGGGGGGGACGCACGCCGCTTGAACTCGGGTTCCGCGGCGCGGCGCTATGGCACTTCCGTGAACTTGAACCCGGTGGCCTGACTGCGCTCCAGCGCGTCCTTGAGCTCCTCGGAGACGAGGATGACGACCTCCCAGTCCTGAAGACGGAAGATCTGCTCATTGCCCACGCGAGACTTGTCGATGTGGAGGTCCCGGACGGACATGTACTCGCCGACCACTTCGGGAACCCCATTCGCCTCGGTCCATCGCTCTATCTCCGAGGCACTCTCATCGATGCAGCGGACCCGGCGGGTCACGACGAGGATGAAGTAAGGCTCAGACTGTCCTTCTATCTCCACGGGGAGGAGTTGCACTGCCTGGGGCGCCAGCCGGGTGAAGACCTCGGCCACTCGGGCGTGCACGATGGGGACGTTGAGGCCCCCGAGCGAATAGTCCAGCGGTGTCCCGGGCTCGGTGCAGGAAATCCGAAGCGGTCCAGGGGCCTTCACCGCGTGCCCCTGGGTGAAGTACCCGAAGTCATCAGCCTCTCGGCCCTCGGCATCAACGGGGCTCCCCAGGTGCCAGCGCCCGGGAACACTGACGTCGTCGAACAAGTCGAAGAACCAGCGGGGCACGGTTGGCTGTGAGCGGTCCATGCGACTGGCGCTACGGTACTTCAGTGAAGGTCATGCCGGTGGCCTGGCTGCGTTCCAGTGCTTCCTTGAGTTCCTCCGTGACGATGATGACGACCTCCCAGTCTTGAAGCCGGAAGATCTGTGCATCACCCACGCGTGACCTGTCGATGTGGAGGTCCCGGACGGATGAGTACTGGCCAACTTTCTCGGGGACACCGTCCTCAGGGAGCCATCGTTGGATCCGGGAGGCCTTTTCGTCGATGCAGCGGACGAGCCGGGAAACCACGAGGATGAAGTATGGGTCGGTTTGCTCTTCGACCTGCACCGGGAGGAGTTGAACATCCTGAGGGGCCAGTCGAGTCAAGACTTCAGCCACTCGGGTGTGGACGATGGGAACGTCCAAGCCTCCATGGGAGTAATCGAGTGGCCGCCCAGGAATGTCATACTTCATCCAGAGTGGACCCGGATCCTTCACCGGATGGCCGCCGGTGAACTGCCAGACGTCATCCGGTTCACGACCCTCGGCATCAACGGGGCCCTTCAACTCCCATCGATCAGGGGCATAGACGTCGTCATACAGCTTGAAAAGGCGGCGATGCATGGGGGCCTTAGCGGGCTGCTCCCTGGGTGACGAGTAGGTTGAGCTCGGAACCTGGTACTTCGATTTCCCTCGCAAGCTTTCGAAGCTCCGCCTTCAGCAATCCCTGGCAGTGCTCGACGCCCCGGCAGCCGCGCACTGCTCTGCTGAGCTCGCCAAAGACGTACTCGTGGTACTGCTGAGGGTGCGGACCCTTGTGGTTCCGGATGGGAACGATGTTCTCCGCCTCGTCCAGCGTCATGCCTGCCCTCTCGAAGAGCCGCTTGAACCTCGGTGTCCACGGTCCACCGCGAGCGGTGGACACGTCATTGCGGATGGTCGCGATGTGATGCTTGTGCTTCCCATCCCCACCGCTCGCCGCCATGGCCACGGCCGTAGCGGGCAGTGCCACCACCAGCGTCCCATCCGCCGCCACCGCCACCGACGTCACCTCGCCCACCGCCGCCAGCC
>JBKGHK010001063.1:0-2714 GCA_046520375.1 Pyxidicoccus sp. 3LFB2 | reverse complement strand
CCGGCGCTGGCCGGGCTCGCTGTCGGACGCGCAGTCGGCGCTCGCCGAGGCCCAGCAGGGCGCGGACCGGGTGCGCACCATCGTCCGCGACTTGAAGACGTTCAGCCGGGTGGACTCGGCGGACCACGCGGACGTGGACGTGCGGCAGGTGCTGGAGTCCACGCTGAACCTGGCGGCCACGGAAATCCGCCACCGCGCGAAGCTGGTGAAGCGCTTCGGTGACGTGCCCCCGGTGCGCGCCAACGAGTCGCGGCTGGGCCAGGTGTTCCTCAACCTGCTCGTCAACGCGGCCCAGGCCATTCCCGGCGGCGCGCCGGAGCGGCATGAAATCCGGGTGGCCACGCGCGTGGCCAGCAACGGGCGGGTGGTGGTGGAGGTGGCGGACACGGGCACGGGCATCGCCTCGCAGCACCTGTCGCGCCTGTTCGACCCGTTCTTCACCACCAAGGAGCCGGGGGTGGGTACGGGGTTGGGGCTGTCCATCTGTCACAGCCTCGTCGCGGCACTGGGCGGGGAAATCCACGTGGAGAGCGAGCCCGGCAAGGGCTCCACCTTCCGCGTCCTGCTGCCCGCGTCGGCTCCGCCGGCGAAGCCCCCGGAGGAGCCCATGCCCCCGTCCCCCATCCTCGAGAAGCGCGGCCGGCTGCTGGTGGTGGATGACGAACCGCTGGTGTGCACCGCGCTGGGGCGCACGCTGCGGCCCCACCACGACGTGACGCTGCATACACGCGCGCAGGAGGCGCTGGAGCGCATCGAAGCCGGTGAGCGCTACGACGTCGTCTTCTGTGACTTGATGATGCCGGGCATGAGCGGCATGGACTTCTACTCGGCCCTCAAGGAGCGCTACCCGGAGCAGGCCCTGCGGGTGGTGTTCCTCACCGGCGGCGCGGTGACGCAGCAGGCCCGCGCCTTCCTGGAGACGGTGCCCGGCCCCTACATCGAAAAGCCCTTCGCCGGGCGGGAGCTGCTGTCGTTGGTGCAGGAACGACTGGGACGCGCCGCCGCTTCGTGACGCGTCCGGCACACCCGGGATGATCCACACCCCCTCGCGCGCCAGCACCCGCCGTGAGGGGGTGGAACTGTCCACCTGTGGAAGATTTGGACAGCCCCGCCCGAAGGCTGTCCCTCTGCTCCCCAGCCTCGATTTCCACAGCCCCTTCAACCCCGGGGCTGCTTGGGGCCGCAACCGGATAACCGGGCCAAGCCACTGGAATCTCAAGGAATTCGGAGGACAGGGGCCGAGGGCACGTGCGCTGGTACGCGGGTTGCTCATGCCCTGACGCGCTGCACCGCGAGTGTGGTGCACGGCATCAGGTCGGGCGGGTTTGCGAAGGACCGGGGGGTCGTTCGACGTACCGGTTCATTCGGAGGCCACGGGTCGTGAAGGCGTCGAAGCGGAAGTCCTGGAGTGCATGGCTGTGCGCGACGGCGGTGTCCCTGGGTGGGGCCGCCCCCGTGAGCGCCGCCCCCGCGAAGCCGGGTGCCTCCTCCGCGTCGGCGCGGGCCTTCACCGCCAGCACCGTGGTGGAGCGCGCCAAGGCGCTGGCCGCCCGCCCCTACCAGGAGCCCCGGCAGGCCCTCCCCGAGGCGTACGCGCGGCTGTCCTATGACGCGTACCGGGACATCCGCTACCGCAACGACAAGGCGTGGTGGCGCGACGAGGGGCTGCCCTTCCAGGCGCAGTTCTTCCACCCCGGCTTCCTGTACCCCGCGCCCGTCGTCGTGAATGTGGTGCGCGACGGCCAGGCCGAGCCGGTGCGCTTCTCGCCGGAGCTCTACACCTACGGCTCGCTGGTGCCGGCGCCCCCGCTGGCGAAGGCGGACGGCTTCGCGGGCCTGCGCGTCACCCACCCGCTCAACCGCGAGGGGCACTTCGACGAGGTGCTGTCCTTCCTCGGCGCCAGCTACTTCCGCGCCCTGGGCCAGGGCAACGTGTACGGGCTGTCCGCGCGCGGCGTGGCCATCGACACCGCGCTGCCGCGCCCCGAGGAGTTCCCCTCCTTCCGCGAGCTGTGGCTGGAGCGCCCGGCCCCCGGCGCGGACCGGGTGGTGGTGCACGCGCTGCTCGACGGCCCCAGCGTCACCGGCGCGTACCGCTTCACCCTCGTCCCCGGGGCCCGCACCGTCCTGGAGGTGGAGGTGACGCTGTTCGCGCGCAAGGCCGTGGAGCAGCTCGGCCTGGCGCCGCTGACGAGCATGTACGCCTTCGGGGAGAATGACCGGGGCTCCTCCGAGGACTTCCGCCCCGAGGTGCATGACTCGGACGGCCTCTTCGTCTGGACGGGCGAGGGCGAGCAGCTGTGGCGCCCCCTGCAGAACCCCACGCGGCTGAGCGTCTCCAGCTTCCGCGCCCGCGCCCCGCGCGCCTTCGGCCTGCTGCAGCGCGACACCGTCTTCTCCAGCTACGAGGACCTGGAGGCCCGGTACGAGCTGCGCCCCAGCGCCTGGGTGGAGCCGGTGGGCGACTGGGGCCCGGGCACCGTGCGGCTGGTGGAGCTGCCCACGCCCAATGAGTTCCACGACAACATCGTCGCCTTCTGGGTGCCGGACGCGCCGCTGAAGCCGGGTACGCCGCTGAAGGCCGCGTACCGCCTGCACTGGGGCGCGGTGTCGCCCTGGCCGGCGACGGCCTCGTTCGTCACCGCCACGCGCATCGCCGCGGGCGACACCGCGGGCGCGCGGCGCTTCGTGCTCGACTTCTCGCCCTCGGCCGC
>JBKGHK010001062.1:0-2716 GCA_046520375.1 Pyxidicoccus sp. 3LFB2 | reverse complement strand
ACGTCATGGGCGGCGCCGCCCGCCGCTTCAAGGTCGTGGATGTGCGAGAGCGCCCGAGGATGCAGCGGGTCAGCTCCAGCGAGGCCGCGTGGCTGATGGCCTCGTGCATGGCGGCGTCCGTGCGTGCTCGCGGGTGCTGGAGTCCTGGCTGGGCACCCGCTCTCGGCGCCGGCGGCGCTCGAGGTCGAAGCGGTCCGCGCCCTCGAAGAGGTGGCGGCCGGTGAGCAGCTGGAGCAGGACGATGCCCAGGCTGAACTGGTCCGCGCGCCCGTCCAGCGGCAGCTGGGCCGCGTGCTCGGGGGCGGCATAGGCGAGGCTGCCCTGCAGCTCCGGCCCGTCGGTGCCCACGCGCCCGGCCAGCCGGGACCAGGCCGCGCCAAAGTCCATCAGCTTCACCGCGCCATGCTCGGTGACGAGGATGTTGTGGGGGCCCACGTCGCGGTGCACCACCCCGAGCGCGCGGCCATATTCGTCCGTGAGGTTGTGGGCGTGGTGCAGCGCGTCCGCCACCTCGGCGGCGATGTAGAGCGCGAAGCCCTCGGAGAAGGGCAGCTCGGCGCGGGCCGAGGCCTCCAGCAGCGTGTCCAGGCGGTGGCCGGGCGTGTGCTCGAAGACGACCACCGGCGCGTCGTCGGGGCCCTTGAGGTGGTGCACCGAGACGAGGTTGGGGTGGTGCAGCTGCGCGCTCAGCCGCCCCTCCTCCAGCACCCGGCGCGCGGCCTCGGCCACGGCGCGCAGCGGGCGCTTGAGGACGGCGTAGCCGCCGAAGCCCGCGTCATACCGGCGGCGGGTGAGCACCAGCTCGCCGTGGTGGGCGGTGCCCAGCACCCGGACGAACTCGTAGGTGGTGCGGCCGGAGCGCAGCAGCACCTGTGGCAGAGGGGGGACGTCGGACGGCAGGGACGACATGGCGGCTCTCCTCGGGCCGGACGGACCTCACGGGTCTGGCGGCTCACCCGGCGAGTATGGTCGTCCCACGTCCAGAAGTCACCCGGTGGGTAGTGCCTGCCCCCGTCACTCCCACGCGGTGAGAACCGGGCCGTGCGCCCGGCGCGGACGGCCCGGCCGAGGCTCCGGCGACGTCCGGGGAGGCCCGCACGCCCGGGGAGGAGGGATGTAATCCGGGGTGGGACACCCATGCGCCGGGTGCGGCCGGGGTGGCGGTGGGACGTGGGGCGGCGGCGGGGCCGCGTGCACTCCGCGTCCGAGTGGGCTTTCCCCCGGAACACTACCCGCCATATCGGTATATCGCGTACTGACTTGCTGGGTTATAAGTCGGGCAGAACCCGCGACCGAGGGCGGCCTGTTTCCCGAGCAGACCGTGGCTTCGGCCCGCACTCATAAGGTTGACGCGGTGAAGACCCACCCTGAAGGTTCCGCTTCTCCCCGCAAGCGGCCCCGGCCCCGCCGCCGCAGCACGATTGACCGCGCCAGGATGTCGCGTCAGCAGCTGGAGAAGCGCCTGGCGGCGAGTGTCGGCGAGGCGGCCCGCACCGCGCGGATGCGCGCGGGGCTGACGCAGGCGGACGTCGCCGAGCGCGTCGGAATCGCCGCCGAGGTGTACGGGCGCATGGAGCGGGGGCGGATGATGCCCAGCGTCCCCACCCTGTTCCGCCTGTGCCTCGCCCTGCAGCTGTCCGCCGACGTGGGGATGGGGCTCGTCACGGCGGCCTCCGTCGGCGCCGCGCTCTGGGAGGAGGACTCGCAGGAGAAGGACCACCTGCCGGAGATGCGCCGGCTGCTGCGCACGCTGCGCCGCATGACCCGGGGCCAGCTCAAGCTGATGAACCAGGTCGCCTCCGCCATCCTCCCGCAGCGGTAGGCCCTTGGGGGACCGACGGGTCCGGAATCCAGAAGCTGGATCTGGATTCCAGACGCGCGGGCGCCCCGCGCGGGACGCCACCCGGGTGCCTCCGTCGGGCGGTGGCCCCGGCCCCGCGCGGCACTCCGATTGCTGTGGGCCCGTGCATGTCCAAGCGCATGTTGATTGTCGACGACGAGCCCACCGCACGCTGGACGCTGGGGCGGTACTTCACGCTCTGCGGCTATTCGGTGTTCTCCGCCTCGACGCTCCAGGAGGCCCTGGACATCCTCCGGAGCACGCGGCTGCATGTCGTCGTCACGGACCTGATGCTGAATGGCATCCGGGGCGAAGAGGGCCTCAGGCTCGCGGCCCACGTGCGCGAGACGCAGCCCGACACGCGCGTCATCGTCCTCGCCGAGCACTCCTCGCCCCAGCTGGCCTGGGAGGCCCGCATGGCGGCGGTGGACCTGCTGCTGGCCAGACCCCAGCGCCTCACCACCATCGCCCTGCATGTGGCGACCCTCGCGTCCCTGGCGTCGGTGCCGGCGTAGGACCCGCCAGGTCGCATTCGTCGGCACCGGAGCATGGGGGCTACCGCGAGCGCCATCAGCGTCGGCGCCGTCGATGCAGCGCGAGGAGCAGCAGCATCAGCCCGGCCAGCGCGCCAGGCGCAGGGGCCCCCGTGCAGCCCATTCCCCCACCGAGGTAGTCCAGTGCGCTCGGCGGCCTCGTGTCGCCGGGAGGCACCGTGCCGGGTTGCCCCGCGTCGGGTGGCGCACCGGTGCCCGCGTCCTCGTCGGGCGCAGTGCCCCCGTCTTCACCTGACGTGCCGCGTCGTCGTCTCCGGTCGAGCCACCATCCGTGTCTCCCGGCCCCGCATCGGGCTCCGACGTACCGCCGTCGTCGCCCCCG
>JBKGHK010001061.1:0-2723 GCA_046520375.1 Pyxidicoccus sp. 3LFB2 | reverse complement strand
GCATCGGGCAGCTCCGCCTCCACGTGGCGCACCCGGGGCGACAGCCACAGCACCGCCGCGTTCGCCAACTGCATCAGGCTCAGCAGGATGAACATCAGCGCGACGCCGCGCCCCTTGCCGGTGCCAATCACCTGCCCGACGGACGAGGCGAGCGCGCCGTCCGGCGCCATCCACGGCTCGAAGACGTGGTCCGCGAGGACGCCGCTCACCAGCGCCGCCACCAGCCCCATGCTCTGGAAGACGACGCGCCGGACGGCGGCGACGCGCCCCTGCAGCTCGGGCGGCACCTTGGTCTGCCAGATGTACTGGTTGCACGTTGAGATGAGCGGGAAGCTGAAGAGGAAGGCGGCGGCCGCGCCCGCGATGAGCGGCACGCTGGGCGGCAGGGCCGCCAGCATCAGCACGAGCGCCGCCGCGGCGGACACCCCCACGAGGCCGAGGACGCGGTGCCTGGGGCCTCCCCAGATGCTGGTGACGATGCCCCCCGTCAGCCCGCCCACGCCCGCGATGGACGCAATCCACTTCAGCGAGTGGACGTCCGTGAAGGCCAGCACCAGCGGGTTGATGAGCAGCATCACCCCCGGCAGGACGAAGCCGTTGACGACGATGAAGCCCAGCAGGCCCCGGAGGCCCGGGCGCTCGCGGATGAACCGCCAGCCCTCCTCCAGGTCCGCCCTCATGGAGCGCGGGCCCGCCTTCATCGTGTGCCCGGACGGTGCGGGGAAGCGCACGACGAGCAGCGTCCCCACGATGAAGAGGTAGGTGGTCGCCTCCACCGCGAGGATGCCGCGCAGGCCGATGGAGCCCAGCAGCGCGGTCGCGATGAGCGGGCCGGAAATCTGGGCGAGCGCGGCGCTCAGCTCCGCCATGCCCGTGGCGCGGCCCAGGTGCCTCCGGGGGACCAATAGCGGCACGGTGGCGTTCCACGCCGGGTAGCAGAGCGTGGTGAACGCGGAGCGCACGAAGAGGGGGCCGTAGAAATACCAGGCCTGCAACGTCCACAGCCCCGCGTCCTGGCCCACGAAGAGCCCCCACAGCAGGCAGATGCCGAGCGCCGAGCCCACGTCGCCCACCAGCATCAGCTTGCGCCGGTCCCACCGGTCCGCGAGGACGCCGGCGAGCGGAGACATCACCACCGTGGGCAGCGCGCTGAAGAAGATGGCGAGGGAGAACCGGGCGACGGAGCCGGACGACTCGTAGATGTAGGCCCCGAGCGCGAACGACGTCACCCCCGTGCCCAACGTGGCGATGAGCTGCCCGAGCCAGACGGCGATGAACGTCCGCATCGGGTTGCCCGGCGGGGAGGAATCGGGAGGAGGCATGGGGGGCGGGCTCGTCGGCTCCTTCATACACCGTGCGCCTGCCAGCGAGCAGCCCGGCGGCCGGGCGCGCGGTGTCACGCGAAGGGGCCTTTCACGGGGGACGTCGCGTGTCGCCGCCCTTCACGCCCGGCGTGCGCCTGGGAGGACGGTGTCGCCCGGAGTGCGGGGCAGCCGTCCCCCGGGGTGGGACGGGCGGGGGAGCGGGCCCGCGCTGGATGGGGGAGGGCCCTCGTTGACGGCGGGGGAGCGAGCACCACCTTTGCGCCAGACACGCCTCTCACGAAGGAGCCCGTCCATGGCGCACACAGGCAAGGATGTCGAGACGCTCAATTCCTTCCTCCGCGGGGAGATTTCCGCCGTGGAGACGTATCGCAAGGCGCTCGGGCACGTGTCGGACGACCGGCTGCGGGGCACGCTCGAGGACTGCCAGCATGACCACGAGCACCGCGTGGAGGAGCTGCGCGAGCGCATCCGGAAGATGGGCGGAGAGCCCGCGGAGGGCTCGGGGGTGTGGGGCACCTTCGCCAAGGTGATGCAGGGCGGCGCGGACCTGCTCGGAGAGAAGGCCGCCATCGTGGCCCTGGAGGAGGGCGAGGACCACGGCCTCCACGACTACCAGCGGGACATGGACCAGGTGCACGGCGAGGCCCGCCGCTTCGTCCGCATGGAGCTGCTGCCCGCGCAGAAGCGGACCCACGAGCGGCTCAGCCGCCTCAAGCGCACCCTGCACTGAGGTCTCCCCGCACGCCGGGTGGAACCGCTCCACGCCCCCCCGCAGGGAGGGTGTGCGGCCACCCACCGTGCCTGGAGCCCGGAGCCCCGAGCCCGGCATTGAATCCGGCGCCTCGCGCTGCGTCAGGAGTCCATGCGCCCCCGCCGTCCTGGCGTGGCTCCAGGGCCTCCTCTGTCCCGGTCCACCCGGGCCGCAGGTGGGGTCTGGAGGTTGTGGGGGCGGCATGCGATACCAGAGGTCCGCCAGAGCAGAGCTCCGGGAGGCGACACATGTGGCTGGACAGCGGTTCATCGGAACGCGATTCGGGCTCCGGGGCTGACCGGCGCACGGACGACCCCGGTGCGAAGACCGCCACCGCCAGCGCGCCTCCCCGGGGTGACGCCCCTCAGTCGCCGGTGCTGGCTTCGTCGGCGGTGGACACGAGCCACGCGGGCTCACTCAGCTCCAGCTGCGAGGCGCTGTTCCGCTCCACCGAGCGCGCCCTCGACTGGGCGTGGCGCCTGCTGCAGCTGACGAAGGCCGGCTCCGAGGCGGGCCCCCTGGTGGGCGCGGCCCGCACGTGCGCGCTCGACTTCCTGGACCGCGTCCCTCCGCACGTGCGCCGGGGCGTCGCGGAGCTGCTGGGCTACAGCAACCTGTGGCAGGCCGTCTGCACCCCGGCCTGGGGC